>CAMODD010000065.1:0-9753 GCA_946611215.1 uncultured Bacteroidales bacterium
TGTCCCTGATGCTGTATTCCCAGAAGCAGGACTACACCTTCGATATCAGCTATGCCCTGGAGAAGGTGTGCGAGGAATTCAACGACTTCAATAAGAACCGAACGCCCTACGACCGCATTGTGTCTTCCATTGACGTGGAAATAAACCGGTATGCGCGCCTGATTGAGTCGCTCCGCCGTCTGCCGCCGGAGCTCCGGGAAGTGGAAGTGGTGCCGGACAGCCTGGCCTACCACAATGATTCGCTGGATGTACACCTTATGCAGAACGAGAGCCTCCTTCAGCAGGAACTGGAAGAACAGGTAAAGGTGATCCTGGCCTCGAAGGAGGCGTTTATCCTGAGCGAATCCGGCCAGGCCGACCGCGATTCCTGCCTGCTCTATGCCTCCGAACTGCTCAAGCTGTATGCCGAGAGACGGGAGCTGGTGATGGCCGACAGCACGCATTACCGGGAAGCCGAACTGCGCATGCAGGAATCGTATGAGTATGCCAGGTCTTATTATTCCATTCTGGAGAAGAAAGTGTTCGTGGAAGGGCAGACGTCCTGGTTTACCATTCTGAAAGATCCCGGTGCGTACTGGCAGGAAGCCCGCGGGACGCTGTCCGACAAATTCGGTGACTCCTCAATCAGCAGTCTGCAGAGTATTGTTTCCAGCAACTATCAGCAGTCCAACCAGGCCAAGTTTTACTGGCTGCTTTTTTATTTCCTGGCGTTCATTATCCTGTGGATGGTATCGGTCCTTATCCTGAACCTTCTCCACCGCTTTGTAAAGCCGGTACGGGAGCGGGTAGCTCCGGAGCAGAAGCTTTATCTGGCTTTCCTTGTGGCCTGCGTCCTGTTCCTCGTCCTGAGCTATGAAAGCGTAACCGACGACATTGCGCGCAAGGGAATGAGCATCATGCGCACCTTCATCTGGCTGCTCATGGCCATCAATACGGCCCTTCTCCTGAGGCTGGAGCCCCGGAAACTGAAACACAGCATTCTCATTTATGTCCCTACCATCTTCACGGCCCTTTTCGTGATTGGCCTGCGGGTGCTGTTTGTTCCCAATGCCGTTCTGAACATGATTTTCCCGCCGCTGCTCCTGGTGATGACACTGTGGCAGCTGCTGGCCAATCTCCGCCGCAGCCGAAAGACAGACAGGACCGACATGGTGATTGGATGGACCTCGCTCTTTGTTACGGCCGCCGCCCTGGTTATCAGTTGGATTGGCTATATTTTCCTGGCCCTTATCCTTCTGGTGTGGTGGTATTTCCAGCTGGCGCTCAACCTGACCATCGCCTCTGTCTGGAGCCTGATGTTCCAGTACAAGAGCAAACGGCTGAACAAACGGATCGCGGCCTTCAATTCCAAGACAACCTATGTGGCCGGGGCGGCCAAGGAGGAGATGCAGTTTCGCGCCACCTGGTTCTATGACCTCATCCGGGAGGTCCTCGTTCCGGTCATGGCCCTGTGCTCGCTTCCCATCTGCCTTTATCTTGCGCTGAACATTTTTGAGTTCAATGACTTATACTATACCATCTTCGAGAAACCCTTCATCCGCCAGGGAGACATCAGCATCAGCGCATACAATCTTCTGCTACTCACCGGACTGTTTGCCGTATTCCGTTATACAAACAAGGCCATCCATGTCCTCTGGCAGTCATTCAGATACCGCCAGTTCCTGCGTAAGTACAACCGCAAGACCGTCCACAGCAACGAAATCAACCTGGCGTTGGGCAACAGCCTCATCAGTGTGTTTATCTGGTTCGTGTATGTAGACCTTGTCATTGTCACGCTCAATATCCCTACCGGTTCGCTGGGGCTCATTGCCGGAGGTCTGTCGGCCGGTATCGGTCTGGCCCTCAAGGATATCATCAACAACTTCATTTACGGCATCCAGCTCATGGGCGGCCGCCTCAGGGTGGGGGACTGGATTGAGTGCGACGGTGTCCGTGGTAAAGTGGTGGACATCAACTACCAGACCACTCTGGTAGAGACGCTCTTCGGTACCCAGGTGGCTTTCCTGAACGCCTCGCTGTTCAGCAAGAGTTTCACCAACCTCACCCGCAACAATGCTTACGAGCTCACCATTATCAAGGTGGGCGTTGCCTACGGAACCGACTTCCAGAAGGTACGGGAAGCGCTGGAGAAGGGACTGGAAGTGCTCAAGACCAAGGACAAGTACGGCCGGGATATCGTGGAACCTAGCTACGGGCACTATATCCGTTTTGATGACTTTGGGGACAGTTCCGTGAATGTGGCGGTGAGACAGTACGTGCTGGTGTCGGAGCAGATCGAGTACCGGTATCAGTGCAAGGAACTTATTTACAAGATTCTGAAGGAGAATGGCATTACCATCCCGTTCCCGCAGAGAGATGTGCATTTGATCAAAGAGACAGACTAGTATGAATTCCCATAGAGTTTCTGTATCGTCTTTTGCATTGGCGGCAACCGTGATTCTGTTTACGGTGCTGTCCGTCTGCGGCTGCCGGAGCGTGGCCGGCAGGTCCTCCGGCATGGAGGCGTCCGGCATGATTGACGCGGCATCCAGGGCAAGGGACTATAGAAGGGTGCTTGCCCTCGCAGACAGCCTCGGAAAAGCCGGAAAACTGTCCAAGGGCGAGAGCAATTACTGGCAGGGCTATGCCCATTATCAGCTGGGCCAGCGGGAGCTCGCCGAGTACTCCTGGCAGGAGGCCATCCGGGTTACGGATAACTCGGAAGATCCCGTAGACCTGGTCTATTATGCCAAATCGGCCAGCTATCTTACCAGCCAGCTCTGCCGTTACGCAGAATATGCATCGGCCCTGCATACGGCGCTTCCCATCATTAGCCGGCTCGAGAGGATCCAGTGCGACACCACCAGCGATTATACCAACCTGCTCATCTTTGCCGGATGCGCCAAAACCTACTTTGACAAGAAAGACCCTGCGGCCGCCGACATGCTGGAGCGGGCCTATCAGATGCACCGGGAGAATATCCGGAAGAAAGAGTCCAGGAGCGCCTACCGCGATGCCATGGCCGGCATCATCAACATTGCCTATATATGGGTGAACGTAAGGGGATATGAGGAGGGACTGTTCTGGACAGAGCGCCTGGGGCAGCTGACGCAGGAATATATGGCGCTGTATCCCGACGATAAAGACTACAATGACAAGCAGTGGGCCCGCTACAAGATTTTCCAGGCCATCTCACTGGAGGGCGTGGGCCGTCACGAAGAGGCCGAAAATTCCTTCAGGGAGTATCTGAAGACCCGGTTCTCCAAGACCATGGAGGGCCTGACCAATGCCAGTGACTACTATACCGTGGCGCAGCAGTGGGACGAAGCCGTGACCAGCTACCGCACCATCATGGAATACCTCCAGAAGGAGCTCAATATCTATTCCCTGGACAATATCCAGCGCTATCTGCTCAAGAAGTATCGTGCCTACCAGATGCTCCACCGGCAGGATTCCACCAATCTTACGGCGCGGCAGATCTGCGACGTGCTGGATTCGGCCATTATCAACAGTCGCCGGCTCGACGCCAGCGAACTGCATTCCATCCACGTGCGGGACATGGAGATTGTGGAGGCCGAGGCCCGGACGGCCCGTCAGCGGCAGGTTTATACCGCGCTGGTAGTCATTATCCTTCTCATCGCCTTTACCATCTACAACATCTATCGCAGGAGGGCCGATAAAAAGCTGCAAAAGGCGCACGAAGCGCTGAAGAAAGCCTACGACCAGCTGGAAGAGACCACTACCATTAAGGAGCGCATGGAGAGCGAGCTTCGCATTGCCCGGGACATCCAGATGTCCATGGTTCCCTGCATGTTCCCCGTCTATCCCGGGCTGGACATGTTTGCCTCCATGATGCCGGCCAGGGAGGTGGGAGGAGACCTGTACGGCTATATGCTCACGGACCATATGCTCTATTTTGCCGTGGGAGACGTGAGCGGCAAGGGCGTGCCCGCTTCCCTGTTCATGGCGCAGGCCACCCGCCTGTTCCAGACGCTGGCTAAGCAGGGGATGACGCCTCCTGAGATCTGCACCCGCATCAACGATGCCCTTTCGGGCGCCGATAACGAGGGGAACATGTTTGTAACCATGTTCCTGGGCCTGCTGGATCTGGAGACAGGACACCTGTCCTTCTGCAATGCCGGTCACAATCCGCCGGTTCTTGGAGACCCTGAAAAAGGCTGCTCCTTTATTCAGATGCACTCCAATGCTCCCATCGGCGTGCTGCCGGGAATGGAGTTCCAGGGAGACGAGATCGAGACTATCAAGGGCAGGCCGCTCTTTGTCTATACCGACGGTCTCAACGAGGCCGAGAATTCCAGTCATGAGCAGTTCGGGGATGAACGCCTGCTCGCGTTCCTGAGAAGCTGCAGCTTCGAGTCGGCCCGGCAGGTGATTGAGGATATCACGGCCGATGTGGAGAGGCACAGAGACGGGGCCGAGCCCAACGACGACCTTACCATGATGTGTCTCAACATCAAATGAACCTGAATGATTAACTAAAACAGATAACCATGGGAATAAGATTTAAAAACAAATCGGACATCTTCAATGTCCTCGTTACCGCCATCGCCGCTGTTCTCTCCGTGGGCGTCATGCTCTTCGGAGTATGGCATTTCGGCCTGGAAAAAACATGGCCCGAACTGGTACTCAACCTATTCTACATCGCCTGCATCGTGATGATATGGATGTACTTTTTCAATGGCCCCATCACCACAAAGCAGTTCAACTACTGGTGCACCTTGAATGTGGGCATGACGGTGCTCCTCAGGGACGTCCTCTTCGCCCCTCCGCTTGTCAATTACCCGCTCCACCTCATCTGCCTCACCCTTTCGGTGGCGCTGCTTCTGATGCTCACCTTCTTCTATGCCCGCAAGGACTGGAAGACCTACTCCAAGAGTAACCTCTGGGCCATTTGCATCATTGATGTTCTCATCGCCACTCTCTACAACATCGATATCTTCCTGGAGACGCCCGATGAGTATTCCACCTATCTGATGGTGGAGATCTGGATCCGTCCCACCATCACGTACGGGCTGGTGGCGTGTTTTGTTAAGGAAAAAGAGGAATAATAAAAGGAAAGCGATTATGAAACAGACAATTATACTTGGCAACATCATCACGGTAGATCAAAAGCGGCCCTATGCCAAGGCTGCGGTAGTTAAGAATGGTGTGTTTTCCTATATCGGCAGCGCAGAGGAGGCAAAAAAAATCGCCGGTCCGGATGCCGAGGTGATGGATTATGGTGAAAACTTCATCTATCCCGGTTTCCTGGAATCTCACTGTCACCCGTATTTTGCCGGAGACCGCCTTGTGGGACAGGCCAACCTGGGACAGGTAGGATTGGCCGATTATGCGAAATACCGCGAGATTATCAAAGATTTCATTGCCGACAATCCGGATCGCTCCTATTATGTGGCTGCCGGGTGGAATGAAACGGAAGAATACGTGAGCAAAGCGTATCTGGACGAAATCTGTTCCGACAAGATCCTTATCATGCAAACCGGCGGCGGTCATTCCATGCTGCTCAATTCCAAGGCGCTGGCTTGGGCGGGCATCGATGCGGAATATGCCAGGAAAGTAGGCTATGCCCAGGTTCATGTAGACGAGAAGGGAGAGCCGGACGGCTATATCTGTGAAACGCCGGTACTACGGGTGCTGGATCATCTCCCGAAGAGTATGGAGGATGCGAAGAGGTATCTCCTGGCCTGGCAGGATTTCGCCCTGAGCAGCGGCTTTACCGGTGTGGCCGATGCCGGCCTGGAACTGTTCTACCCGGAATGCGCCCAGGCCTTCCATGAATTGGAGGAAGAGGGCAAACTGAAGCTGCGCACGTATGCGTATGCACTGTCTCCCGACAACGTGGAAGACCCCAAGGCGGAGGTGGCCCGCGTAGCTGAGTTGCGCGCCCGATATGACAGCGATTATTTTCATATTGTGGGCATCAAATGCTTCCTGGACGGTGTCACGGAGGCGCATACCGGCTGGCAGAACCAGGATTACGCCGATCAGCCGGGTTATCATGGCGTGGAACGTTTCAACAGCCACGACAAAATGGTGCAGCTTATCGTGGCGGCCGACAAGGAAGGCCTTGCCGTTCATTGCCACTCCGAAGGCGGTGGCGCAACGCACTTTATGCTGGGCTGCATCGAGGACGCAATAAAGATTACTGGAGACAGGAAGCAGAACAACGTGCTGGCGCATCTGCACTATGTAACGGAGGAGGATATTCACCGTATGGCAGAAACCGGCTCCATTCCTGCTGTGCCACCGCTGTGGGCGGTCAAGATTCCGGCGGCCTTTGCCATTGAGTCTTCCTATGTTGGTGAAAAGCTGGCGAATAAAGCCTATCCTATCAAGTCGTTCTTTGACGCGGGCGCCAATGTGGTTTTCCATTCAGACTATCCGGTCTCGCCCATGATGAGCGTCAAATTAAGTTTCTATATGGCGGAGGCCCGCAATGTTCCGGAAGAACTGTTCCCGGGCCTCGGGACCGTTCCGCTGAATCCCTCCGAGGCCGTTACCCGTGAGCAGGCGCTTGAGGCCATGACCATCAACATCGCCCGGGCCTGGCATCAGGAGCACCGCATCGGCTCCATCGAATTCGGAAAGATAGCCAACATGACGGTGTGTGACTGCGACTTCCTGCATGATGGCCTGGACAAGGTGGCTGCGGCGAACATCATCGCTACCATCGTGGACGGAAAAGAGGCATTCAAAGCTGAATAATACAGTAAACTTTAATACAACAAAACTATGAAAGCTGACTATATCATTAAAAACGCAAAAATCTTCACTTCTGACAAGAATAACCCGAAGGCAACTGCGCTTGCGGTGAAGGACGGAAAATTTATCTACGTCGGCGATGAAGCCGGCCTGTCCCAGTTCGAAGGAAAGGTCGAGGACCTGGGCGGAAAGTTCATCATGCCCGGTATCATCGACAGCCACGTGCACGTCACCGTCGGCGTCGCCTTTGATTATGTAGACCTGGGCGTCCGTTTCGAGCCCGATGGCAAGAAGGGCGCCATGGAGTTCATGTCGACCTACATCAAGGAACACCCCGGGCAGAAGTGCTACCGGTTCCTCGTGGAGCGGTACTATCTGAAAGGGGAGGAGATTACCAAGGAGGACCTGGATGCCGTGTGCCCCGACAGCGAGCTCATCCTTCTGGAAGGCGAGTGCCACAGCAACTGGGTAAACTCCAAGGTCCTTGAAAGAATGGGAATCCACGATGACACCCCGGATCCTGTTCCCGGACTGGCCTACTACGTCCGCAAGGACGGGCATGTAACTGGCAATTCATACGAAACTGCCAGCTGGCCCATTCTCTTTGACGGCACGGACAAGCTGACGAAAGAGCAGATTGTCGCCTCTGTCCAGCGCTGGATAGACTTTTCCAAAGAGGCCGGTGTAAGCGCGGTCTTCGACGCAGGTTTCCCGGAGCACAACCCCGTCCACGAGCGGATGTATGAATGTCTGTGCGAACTGGATAAGCAGGGCAAACTGCCCATCTACATTGACGGCTGCTACGTTCTTACCCGCCCCAGCAAGATGCATGAGGCCATTGAAGAGGTGAAACGCTTCAATCGCAAGTTCAATACGGAACACCTGAAAGTCCATACCCTGAAGATCTTCATGGACGGAACCCTGAAGATTGAAACCGCGGCCCAGGTAGAGCCTTATGTGGACACCGGTGTTACGGGAACGACCGCCTTTACCCCCGCTCAGATGGCCGAGATTCTCTGCCTCCTGAACGAGGCCGGTCTGGATCTTCACGTCCACACCGTGGGTGCCGCTGCATCCCGCGTCATCCTGGACGGCGTGGAACTGGCCAGAAAACAGCTGGGAGACAAGTACCATGTAAAGGTTACCTGCGCCCACCTGGAGGTTCAGGACGATGCAGACCTGGAGCGTTTTGCCAAACTGGGCGTATTCGCCAATTATACCCCCTGGTGGCACAATGGAGGCGGCCCGGGCATTCTCACTCCCATGCTGGGCGAGAAGCGTGCTACGCATATGTACCGCTGCAAGAGTGTCTGGAACACCGGTGCCCTGGTGGCCTGGTCCAGCGACAATGTGGCTTACGGTGACTTCACTACCTGGAGTCCTTATCTGGGAATGGAGATCGGCATGACCCGCACCATCTCGGAGAAGACCCGGGTTCCCGCCTACTGCATCAGCCCCAAGACCAATCCTCCGTATGAAGAGCGGATGAGTGCAGAAGAAATGCTCATCGGCTACACCATCAATGGCGCCAAACAGCTGGGTGTCGAGGATAAGAAAGGTTCCATCGAAGCGGGCAAGGATGCCGATTTTCTGGTGTTTGACAAGGACCTCCTGGCCGCAGAAAAAGAGGGCTTCAGCTATAATCAGCCCGCCGAAGTGTATTTCGGTGGCAAGCTGGTGAATTCAAAATGAAAAGAATGAATAAATCTTCCGTCGCCTTTCTCCTGGCCGCACAGCTGCTGCTTTTATGCACGCCGCTGAAGGGCCAGGAGGAGCCTCGGCGCTGGAATGTGACGGTTTCGGGGGGCGCGGGCTATATGTTGCACGAGCCCGGGCTCTTCGATGAGCTGGCGCGTTCTTTCTCTTACCCGACGGCCGATGTGCGCATCGGATACTATACCACTTCCGAAGACCCTTCGTCCTATGCCGCGCTGTTCGGCTTTCCCAGTATCGGCCTGGGCGTTAACTGGAAAGGGACCAGCCACTTTGACTGGGTGGGGAAGTCGCACCTGAACGACCTTGTCTCTCTCTATGGCTTTTTTGAAAGGGACTTCATCCGTACCCGGAAGTTCTCCTTCGGCTACGATTTGTCCCTGGGAATGGCCTTCAACAGCGCCGTCCATGATAAGGATGACAATCCCGAGAACATCATCTTCAGCTCGGCCGTCCTGGTTTATGTGGCACCTGCCCTGCACTTGTCGTACCGGCCCACCCGTCATCTGCAACTGGGCCTCTCGGGCGTTCTGACACACATGTCAACCGGACGTCTGGCGTATCCCAACGCCGGATTCAACGGTGTGGATGTGGTGGCGTCGGCCCGGTATGCCATGGCAGAGCCCAGGATCCCGGAGTGCAGGGAGTCTGAAAAGCCGGTATTTGAGAGGCACATGCTTTATGAGGTCTATGTAGGCTACGGGGCGCACCGCTGCGCCCAGGAGTTTGAGGCTACGGGAAAAACGACGCCCTGGCCAACGTTCGCCTTTGGCGCCATTGCCTGCTATCGGTACAAGCCCACCCTTTCTTCGGGACTGGGCCTGGATTTCTTCTATTTCCCGACGAGTTTCCAGCAGTGCGTGGCCGAATATGAGCGTGTCCTCCATCCCCAGCTGCATCCGGAGGAGTATGATTACCGGCCCCTGAGCCTGGGCATATCGGCCGTCCAGCAGCTTCATTACGGTAATTTTACTGCCTGGGCCCAGGTGGGAGTCTATCTGTACAAGCACCTGGGCGTGTGTGAGCAGGACGGAATCCTGTACCAGCGCATTGGCGGGAAAATCGTATTCCCCAAACTGGCCAATACGTATTTGGGGTTCAGCTGCCGGAGCCATCATTTTTCCCGTGCTGCCAGTTTGGATTTTATCCTTGGTGTAAGGATTTAATACATAACTAAGGCATGAATTACGACAAGTCATTAGCCGTTAAATGCATTAACGGAACTTTCGTCGGTAAGCAGACTGACGAACTGATTATATGGAAGGGAATCCCCTATGCAACTCAGCCGGTGACAACTCCCCAGCTTGGCGCAATACACGCGTGTGAGATTCCGTACTT
>CAMODD010000066.1:0-9687 GCA_946611215.1 uncultured Bacteroidales bacterium
TTCTCCTGCTCAAAACGGGTAAGGGCCTTGTTGATCTTGTTCAGGGAACCTACCTGGTTCAGGGGCAGACGGACAATGCGGCTTTGCTCTGCGAGGGCCTGCAGAATGCTCTGGCGAATCCACCACACGGCGTAGGAGATGAACTTGAAACCACGGGTTTCATCGAACTTCTCGGCGGCCTTGATCAGACCCAGGTTGCCTTCGTTGATAAGGTCGGGGAGGCTGAGGCCCTGGTTCTGGTACTGCTTGGCCACGGACACCACAAAGCGCAGGTTGGCGCGGGTAAGCTTCTCAAGGGCTTCCTGGTCTCCTTTACGGATTCTCTGAGCCAGTTCCACTTCTTCGTCCGGGGTGACCAGCTCTTCGCGGCCAATCTCCTGCAGGTACTTGTCCAGCGACGCGCTTTCGCGGTTGGTGATGGACTTGGTAATTTTTAATTGCCTCATTCGTTTAACGGTTACGGTTTCTTTCTACTTACTTGCCGAAGCCGAAGTAGAAAGACCGTCCGTTCTGGTCCACGCCCTCCATGTAAATGGCGCGGGATGCTTTCTTTGCCTTGGCAACGACATCTTCGGGTTTTGAGACGGGCTCACCGTTCACGTACTGGATAATGCCACCTACCGCTGCACCGGCCTCCATCATCTTGCCGCTGGCAAGGGAGACAATCTCCACGCCGCCTTTGAGACCCTTGGTCTTCGCTGCCTCGGGGCTCAGAGCCTTGAGACGGGCGCCGTAGAAGGCAATGGTGCCATCTACATCCGTTTCGCCGTTCTGCAGTGCGCTGCTCTGGAATTCCACCGTTGCCTCATGCTGCTTTCCGTCACGGATGAAGGTAATGGTTGCCTTGTCGCCGGGGTGATAACTGCCGACCTTGGCCTGGACCGAAGAAGCGTCCGTAATCTTCTGACCATCAATGGCAATGATGACGTCGTTCTTCTTAAGACCCGCCTTTTCTGCGGCACTTCCCTTCAAAACCTCGTTAATATATACGCCGGAGACGGCGGAAAGTTTCATTTCGTCGGCAAACTTTTTATCGACCGTGCCCATGGAAATGCCCAGGACAGCGCGTTTTACGCTGCCGAAGTCCATGAGGTCCTCGGCCACTCTCTTCACCATATTCACGGGAACGGCGAAGGAATAACCGGTGTAGGAACCGGTCTGGGACACGATGGCGGTATTGATGCCCACCAGCTCTCCCTTCTTGTTCACGAGGGCGCCGCCCGAGTTGCCGGGGTTCACGGCCGCATCGGTCTGGATGAAGGATTCGATCTTGAACTCACCGGAGTAGTCCGGCATGCTGCGGCCCTTGGCGCTCACGATACCGGCGGTGATGGTGGAACGCAGCTGTGCGCCAAGAGGCGAGCCGATGGCCAGCACCCACTCTCCCAGGCGCAGTTTGTCGGAGTCTCCCATGGGGATGGTGGGAAGACCCGTGGCGTCTACCTTAATAATAGCGACGTCGGTCACGGGGTCGGTTCCCACGATGGTAGCGTCGTACTGCTGGTTGTTGTTCAGCGTCACGGTGATGCTGGTAGCGCCGGCCACCACGTGGTTGTTGGTCACGATATAACCGTCGGGGCGGATGATGACGCCGGAGCCGCTGCCCTTCTGCTCACGGGACTGGGGCTTCGCGTATTCATCGCCGAAGAAGAAACGGAAGAAGGGGTCGTTGAGCTGGTACTGCTGGCGCACCGTCACCTCTACATAGACAACGGCCTCCACGGCGCTTTCTGCAGCATAGGTGAAGTCCGGGTAGTCGGTTTCTGCCAAATTGACAGTACGGTATTCGACGGCGTTGCCGGAGGCGTCGGTCACCACCGTGGGCTGGCCCGGTTCGGGCATGGTTGCTTTCACGACGGCATAGGCGGTAATGCCGCCGGCCAGCACGGAAAGCATGACAGTCATAAATCCTCTTTTCATAACGGTATAGATTTTAAATTTATTTTTCCGCCGGGTGTAAATTTCAAAAGCTATGCCAAGCGGGAATCAGGATTATTTATTATATTTGCACATATTATATAGAAACTAACCCATGGAACTGATACTCAGTGCCCTGCCGCCGTCTGCCTTTGCCATTGTGGTCCTGCTATTCACCCTGGCGTACTTTTTCGTCACTACGCTTGTCATGCGCAACAAGCCCGGACGGCTCTGGATTCCGGCACTGATCCTCCTTATCCTTTCCACGTCACTGTATTCATCGTCCTACTGGCTGGCCGGCGTACAGAACTGGTACTCCAACTTCACCATGTCGCTGAGCGCCGCCCTGGACCTGTTCCTGTTCAAGCTCAACACCCACCTGGGCCGCTTCACGGACCTGTTCTATATCAAACCCGGGGTCAATGAAGACCCGGTGGTCCTCAACCGCATGATCCTGGTGTGCTGCATGTACGTGTGCAGCATCTGGACCACCTCGGTCATGGTCATGCACTTCTTCGCCCGCCGGCTGATGAGCAAGGCCGCCCTCGCATGGGCCTGGATCCGCCGCAAGGACCGGGGCATCCACCTCTTTATCGGCATCAATCCCCAGACCATTTCGCTGGCCCGCAGCCTCGCGCCCGGGGAAAAGGCGGTCTTCATCGACCTTCCCTCGCCGGAACTCCTACCCGACAAACTTTCCCTTTCGCAGATCTTTAAAGGCGTACGCGCCGGATCGGACCAGAGCGTCCGCATGAAGGAAGTGCGCAAGGACGCCGTGGTGCTCAAAGCCCGCAAGCCCCTGGACCAGTGCACGGAACAGGACCTCTTCAAGGACCTGGGCCTGGGCCTGCTTAAGCGATGGGCCGATAACCCCCAGACCTTCATCTACCTCATCTCCGGCTTGTACACGGACAACGTGAACGCCCTCCAGAAGATTTACACCTGCCCCGCCCAGATCTACTGCCACGCCAAACGCGAAGGCCTGGCCCTGCGCCTGGAACTGATCGAGAGCGGCCACGTCCACATCATCGACTCCTCCTTCCTGGCCACCAAGGCCCTCAAGGGCCGCGACGAGCTATATCCCATCCACTTTATGGACATCGCCCGGGACAGCTTCGGCCAGCCCCTCGGCTATGTGGAAGGCAGCTTTGACGCGCTGGTCTGCGGCTTCGGCGAGGCCGGCCAGGGCATGCTCACCTTCCTCTACGAGTTCGGGGTCTTCCCGGACAAGGACAAGCAGCCCAACGAGTTCCACTGCACGGTGGTTGACCCGCACATGGACGTCAAGGAGGGCGTCTTCCGGGTAGAGCATCCCTGCATGGAAGACAGCCGCATCTCCTTCATGAAAGACAGCGTGGGCAGCGAGAGTTTCTGGCGCTGGCTGGGAGAGAACATCCGGCGCATGAACTACGTCTTCGTCAACATCGGCCCGGACAACGACAACATGAAGTACGCCATCGACATCCTGGAGTTCGCCTTCCGCAACCGCGGCGGCATGGACAAGTTCATCGTGGTGGTGAAGCTGGACCATCCGGCCGCCTACCAGGAGCTCATCGGCTACTTCAACCAGAACTACGGCGCGTGCAACGTCATCCGCTCCATCGGCGACATCGACCGCACCTGGACGTGGAACAACATCAGCGGGGCCGATTTCCGCGAGGACGCCCAGACCTTCTACAAGGCCTACGCCATGGCCTCCGGCTCGCCCGTCACCTGGGCGGAGCGTGAGAAGCAGATCATGGCCAAGCCCGTGAGCGATCTGTCCAAGAAGCTGGAACTCCAGCGCAAGATGAACCAGGACTTCATCAACCATTTCCACACACGGGTAAAGAGCTACCTGTGTCCGGAAAGGCTGTGGAAAGACCCGGCCGTAGCCGCCCACATCCCGCTGGAGATGGTAGACGGAAAGCATTATACCGGAACGGACGCCGACGTAGCGGCCGCGCTGGATTATCTGGCCGTGGGAGAGCACCTTCGCTGGAAGGCCTCCCATGAGGTAAACGGCTACCGCAAGGGCCCCAAGAAACAGGAAGACCTCAAGACCCATACCGACATCTGCCCCTACGAGGAGCTGTCGGAGCAGGTCAAACATTATGACTGGATTGTGGTAAAGACCACTTTGGAACTGTTGGGAGGAAGCAAATAATACATCAATGGATAGAGTTTTCATCAGTTACAGCAGCTGTGACAGGAATATAGCCGACCAGCTCCTTCATTACCTGGAAGACCGCGGAATTCCCTGCTGGATTTCCTTCCGGGACATCACCTCCGGGAATTTCTCCGGGGAAATCACCCGCGCCCTGCGTGCCGCCGACATCGTGCTGGTTATCTGTAGCACGCAGTCGTGCCGCTCGGAGCACGTCAAGAACGAAGTGAGCCTGGCCTTCAACCAGAAAAAGCACATCATCCCCTACCTGCTGGAAGAGAACCCCTTCGACGACGACCTGGAGTACTTCCTCTCGCTGAAGCAGCACATCAAGACGCGCGGCAGCCAGGACAAGGACTTTCCCCTCATCGAGAAGTTCATCCACGACTACAGGGGAGACTGGGCCGATGCCACCACGCCCGCAGCCCCGCTGGTACCCGAGCCGGCAGCCCCCGCGAAGAAGAAGTCCGCGCTGCCCATCATCCTGTCCGTCGTGGGCATTCTCGCCACCGGCGGCGGCGCCTACTTCCTGCTGAACCGCCCCAAGGAGGCGCAGCCCGTAGCGCAGGAGCAGCCTGCCGTGCAGGTACAGGAGCAGCCTGTCGCAAAGGCCCAGGAGCAGCCCAAGACCGCCGCACCCAAGACCGCCGCACCGAAGACCGCCGCACCGAAGGCGAACACGCCCGCACCGGCAGCATCGGCCAGTACCAATACCTTCTCCGGCACGGTGGTGAACGGCTACCCCGACGGCTTCGGCACCTATACCTTCAAGACGCGCCGCCGCATTGACATGCACGACGCCGAGGAACGCTACGCCGAGCCCGGCGACTACATCAAGGGCGACTGGCGGGACGGCCACCTCAACTACGGCGAATGGTACGACGCCCAGGGCAACAAGAAAGCCTTCATCCGCCTGGGCGACAACCCGGACACCGGATCCGACCAAAAACTGGGAAAATGCGCAAAACGATAGTCATACTGCTCTCCCTTGTCCTGTGCGGCGGCGCTTTCGCCCAGGAGCTGGACAAAGTCGAGCTGGAAAAGCGCTTCATGGAGGGCCTGGCTCTCTATGAGGGACCTTTCGGCCGCTCCGTTCCGGACAACCTGCAGCGCATCGACAAGGACCTCTATGCCTCCGACAGCGGCAACTACGAGGTCGAGTCCGTGCGCACCCTGGCCTTCTTCCGCCGCGTCAAGGGGCAGTACATCCCCCTGCGGGACAAGGACAGGCCGGAAAGCAGCATCGCCACCCTCCTGTGCGGCTATACCGGAGACACGGACTACACGGTCTCCTTCAAGCAGCACCGCTACAACTACGCCACCGCCGAGGTGGACGTCTCCCTGAACCGCCTGCTGGGCTTCTGCATCAACGGCTGCGGCCTGGTTCCTTATGTAGGCTTCGAGAAAGAGCAGGACGGCCTGGTCAAGGCCACGCTCTTCCTGGTCGATAAGGAAAGAGGCTACGCCCACACCTTCCACTTCACCATCGACAAGGACATCCTCTCCGATGTGAAGGGCACTCTGCAGGCCGAGGCCTATACGTTTACCCCCATCCACAACCTGGCAAAATGAAAAAACTTACTTCCCTCCTTGTGCTTATCCTGCTGTCCGGGGCGCTGCTGGCCCAGGAACGCGACAGCCTGCTGCGGCAGATCAACCAGATCAAGAAAGATACCGACCGCTACCTCTACGGCCTGGCCACCGTGCCCGGGGAAGACAATCCCACTGTTTCCCGCGAACAGGCCGCGAAGGAGCTCGCCGTCCAGGTGGAAGCCTTCCTGAACACCGACCAGTTCGTCTATCTGAAGCAGATGCCGGACTCCCTGCAGCTTTCCGTCGCCTGCCTGCTGCGGCCTTCCTGCTACCGCACCATCGTGTACGTAGAGAAGGAGCGCCTGCTGGCCGTGGAGCAGTCGCTGGTGAGCCAGCTGGAGAACGACACCCGCAAGGAATCCCTCCAGCAGTTCCTGGACGGTGTCCTGCAGGCAAAGACGGTGAACGAGATCCTGGACCTCATCGCCGCCAGTCCCCTTTCCGGGGAAATCCGCGCCGGCCAGAAAATCGACAACGAGACCCAGGTCTATGCCAACGAGGGCCTGCTCGTCTACTTCGAGCCCAAATCCAAGAAGGTGCTGGAAGTGATGACGCCCATGGATGACAATTACGCCCGCAAGAATGCCAAGACAGGTGCACCAGCCCAGCCCATGCGCTACAAGAGCGCCCCGCTGTGGATATACATTGAAGGATTGAAAAACAACAACGTTTTATGAAGCGCTTCTTACTGACTCTTTTCCTGCTGGGCGGCGTCATTGCGGCGCAGGCCCAGCCCGTTACATTTACTGTGAGCGACGGCTTGTCCAACCAGTCGCTCCGGGAGAAGATAGAGAAAAACCTGTCCACCCTGCTCACCAGTTTCAACGACTCGTACCACGACGAAGCCGACCTGGACCTTTCCTGGGTTTCCATCGCCCCGGATGCCAAAGACGCCCTGGATATGCTCTGGGCCAATATGCCTTTCCACTGCGAAGAAGAAGAGATCGTGGAAAGGATCCTCACCACCTACTCCGGCTACCAGGTGCGTAACGTTCCCATCGAACTCAAGGCCGATGGCGGGAACAACGACTACCAGGAACTGGTGATCGACATGGAAAAGGACGGAACCGTCTCCCGCGTGAACCTGGCCCTGCAGAGCCACCTGTACCGCAAGGTCATCTCCGACGGATCGGAGGTCACGGACCTGCGCTGCCGCCAGATGATACTGGACTATGTGGAGCAGTTCCGTACGGCCTACAACCGCAAGGACATCGACTTCCTGGACAACGTCTTCAGCGACGACGCCCTCATCATCACCGGCAAGGTGGTGCGCCGCAAGCCGGGAGACCGCGCGGCCGTGCTCAAGGAGACGCCCGACATCGTCTACACCCAGCAGCGCAAGCACGAATATATCGAAAAACTGCGTACCAAGGTATTCCCCGCCGTCAAGTACATCCAGGTCACCTTCACGGATATCAAAGTGTCCAAGCACCCTTCCATAGACGGCTATTACGGCGTCATGCTGCGCCAGGGCTACAAGTCGTCCAACTACTCCGACGACGGCTACCTGTTCATGATCTGGGACTTCCGCGACGAATCCCATCCCCAGATCCACGTGCGCACCTGGCAGCCCTACTGGCTGGACGACGGCAAGACCCAGCGCCTGGGCGAGGACAAAGTGTTTAATATCAACAGCTTCACCATACGATGAAAAGATTCCTTACTATCTCGGTATTGGTTCTGCTTGGCCTGGCCGCCAGCGCCCAGAACCGTCGCCTGATCGTCCGCAGCTTCAACCCCTCCGACATCGGCGATATGCGGGCCAGAACCTCGCCCGCCTTTGACAAGAACAAGAAGCTCGCCGCCCTCATCGACATTTCGTTCGCGGCGTCCGACTCCACCCTGGTCTTCGAAGGCATGGTGGGTGAAGCCATCCACTATCCCGGCGAGTGGCTCATCCACGTTCCCGAAGGCACCACGCGCCTCAAGTTCTCCATGGAAGGCTGCAAGCCCATGGAGTTCGCCATTCCCGCCAATGTCACCATCGAGTCGGGTATGGTCTATCTCATGGACATGGATATCGAGGAAGCCGTCAAGCTGCGCACCATCATCCTGCCTTCCGCCAGCATGGGCTTCTCCCAGCCGATGCACCTTTCCTATGGCGTGATGGTGGGCTTCTGCAAGAAGAACGGCGGCTACGTCCGCATCAAGACAGACTTTAACTTCGGCCTTAAAACTGCGGTCGAATGCGATGCCGATGGCTATATCGACGGCGTCAAGGGCTGGTATACCGGCGAGACGCAGAAGGCCCGCTTCGCCGTGACGGGCGGCTACATGCGCCATCTCTTCGACATGGGAGACAATGCCTCCATGTACGCCTACGTGGGCGGCGGCTACGGCAACCGCACCGTGGCCTGGCAGACGCCCGGCGCCGACGGTGAATACCAGTATGCCAAGGTGGTCCCCTCCTCCTTCCAGGGCGTAGAGGCCGAAACCGGCGTCGTGGTCCGTCTGGGCGGCTTCGTCCTGTCGGCCGGCGTCCAGTCCAATTCGTTTAAGTTTTATGAGGCCAACCTGGGCGTTGGCGTAATGTTCTAGCAGCCATGAGGCAACTGAAATTTCTTTTCCCGGCTGTACTGGTACTCGCCGCCACCGCCTGCCAGCACGACCCTGCCTCCCCGGTGAACAAGCCCACCGCGCCCACCGCATCCGTAGACGATGACGCCCTCACCCGCGTGTCCATGCTGGTGAACGGCACTTTCGCCACCGACATGACTGACATCACCTCCTACGGCGTGGAGATTTCCGAAACGTTGTTCGAGAACAGCCAGAATATCCAGACACTGGTACCCCAGGAAGTGGAAGCCGGTGTTTACTCCCTGGGTGTAACGGGCCTCAAGCCAAACAGCAACTATTACCTGCGTTCCTTCATTTCCAACGGCCTCAGCAAGCTGTACTCCTCTGTAGAGGCCAAGCGTACCCCGGAGACCTCTGTCGCCTCCCTGTCCGATGTCCGCTACAGCGCCGACCTCCAGTACCTGGAGGCCACCATCGAGGATGACGGCGGCCGCGAGATTACGGACAAGGGCTTTGTCTGGGGTACCGTCAACGACCGCAAGAGCCTCCGCCGTGAGAAGCGCAACGTGGCCACGGAAGAGGACGGCAACATCATCCGCATCCCGGTGAGCGAGCTGGGAGAAGGCACGGTCTATGTCCTGGCCTATGCCGAGGACGACAAGGACGCCACCGGCTTCAGCCGCATCCCTTATGAACACAAGGTGAAGGATAAAACTTGGGACAAGGTTTTCCAAATGTCAAATTATGAAACGAACTCTACCTTTGTTTGGGATAAAGGAATTACTTTGAATCCTTCTTCGGTAACACTTCAGTGGAAATTCCTATCAAACGAATGGGTTAACGTGAGTGAGAATTCTTCTCAGTGCAACAGATTGGGACAATTCTGCAATACCAACGAGAACAATTCTGTGCTAATAAGGTTTTCCGATCCTGGCGGAATCGATGGTCAACTAAAAATAAACGCCGCCGCACTTGGTTGTCATCAAAGATATATTACAAAGGATGGCCAGGCTTATTCTTGGCCGCTGAACAAATGGGTCGTTATTACAATTGTCAGCGATGGTTCTAAACTTCATATTTATCAAAATGACACTCTCATTCAATCTTGCGAATACGATCAATCTCCTGGCGAATCGTGGGAATTAGAGAGGCTCGACCTCTCCATGACGTGGGATGATGATAGTAACTGGCCAAAGAAACAGGCATTCAACGGCTACACAGCATTTATTCGTGTTTGGAGTCGCCCTTTGAGCGTATCGGAAATTGCATCCACGCTATGTGATGTCCCCTATGATAAGATGGAAGGTTTGGAAGCCTGCTGGAACTTTAACGGTTCATTTGACTCCCTAATCGAAAATTCGGCTTCAAATAATTCAAACTATAGCCTTGATTTTTCTAAATGCTTCCACTGCCGTAACTCTGGTGATTATTATGAAGTGGATAAAAGTAGTGTCGCCGCATCAGCTTGGATAACCCCTTCTAATGCAAACATCCCAGAAGTCTGCGAATAACTC
>CAMODD010000067.1:0-9501 GCA_946611215.1 uncultured Bacteroidales bacterium
GAGGTCCGCTTTGCTTCCCTGTACAAGATGTTCCCCGAGCAGGCCGATGAACTCCTCGCCAAGACCGAGGAATTCGCGAAGGTCCGCCTGAACACCTACAAGCGTCTCGCTGGAAAGTAAGACCTTATATATAGTAAAGGTGGGAGCCCGTTTGAGCTCCCACTTTTTTTATTTGGAGAAAACCGAACAGAATGCCTCGTTAGCCAAATCGTAGGCGGCTTGTATGCGGCGGGCATAAGGCAAAAAGGCCTCACCGGATGGCGTGAGCAGCAGTTCCCTGCCACGCTCAAAGAGCTGAATGCCCAGGGAGGCTTCCAGTGCGGCGATTTGCGAACTCACGGCGGGCTGGGTACAGCCCAGTCGACGTGCTGCAGCAGTGAAACTGCCGGTTTCCACCACGGTTAAAAACACCGTAAGAGTTTTATCTTGTAACATGGAAGCAAAAATAACCAAATTTGTTTGTAAAATAAAAAAACGTTTTTAAATTTGCAGTGTACTATTAAACTAATACACATTCAAACCATACAATTAATGAAAAAAACCATTCTTTCCTTTGCAGCCCTCGTCATAGCAGGCGTTATGGCAATGGCGCAGCAGCCCAGCCGTGAGCAGCTGGAAGCAGCCATCTCTCAGATGCCCAAGCTTCCGAACTCCGAGAAGGTGACCATCGGCCACCTGGACAACGGCCTCACCTATTACATTCGCCACAATGAGCTTCCTGCCGGCCGTGCAGAGTTCTACCTGGCCACCAACGTAGGTGCCATCCAGGAGAAATACCCCGAGCAGGACGGTCTGGCCCACTTCCTGGAGCACATGTGCTTCAACGGCACCGAGCACTTCCCCGGCAAGGCCATCCTGGACTACCTCCGTTCCATCGGAGCAGAGTTCGGCCGCAACATCAACGCCTCTACCGGCTTCGAGGAAACACAGTACATGCTCAACAACATCCCCGTACAGCGGGAGAGCGTCGTGGACAGCTGCCTCATGATCCTCGCCGACTATTCCCACTTCGTGCTTAACGAGCCCAAGGAAATCGACGCCGAACGCGGTGTCATCATCGAGGAGCGCCGCACCCGCCGCAACGCATCCTGGCGCAGCATGGAGGCCGCTCTCCCCTACTACTTCGGCCCGGACTCCAAACAGGCCAGCTGCACCCTCATCGGCACGCAGGAGCACCTGGAGACCTTCAAGCCGGAAGCCCTCGTAGACTTCTACCACACCTGGTACCACCCCGGCAACCAGGCCGTCATCGTAGTGGGTGACGTGGACGTTGCCCGCACCGAGGCCAAGATCAAGGACATCTTCGGCGTAATCCCCGCCAAGGAGAATCCGCTCCCGAAGCCCATCCAGACCATCGCAGACCACAAAGAGCCCCGCGTTGGCATTATCACGGACCCCGAAAACACCAACCCTTCCATCGAGCTCAACTGGCACAGCGCCGCCATGCCCGAGCTCATCAACGCTACCGCCGCCGGCGTAGCGAACGACCTGATCAAGACCATCATCCGCATGGTCATCCGCGAGCGCCTTACGGACATCACCTCAAAGCCCGGTGCCCCGTTCCTCGGCGGTTCCTTCGGCATCTCCAGCCTCATCTATGAGGACATCGACGCCGTCCTCGCCGACGTCACGCTCCGCGACGACAACATCCTCGAAGGCTTCCGCGCTTATTACACCGAGCTCATCCGCCTGCAGCGCTACGGCATCACCGACGCCGAGTTCAACCGCGTGAAGACCGACTACCTCTCGGCCCTGGAAGCCGCATCCAAACGTGCCGCCACCCGTCAGAATGCCGAGTTCATCAACGGTATCCTCAGCAACTTCTTTGACAAGTACCCCATCCTAGAGCCCGAAGACCGCGAGCAGATTGCACAGATGCTCTTCACCCAGGTAAATGTCGCCCTGGTCAACCAGACCGTCGCTTCGCTGGCCACCACCCATGAGAACCTCGTCATCGTCTACTCCGGTCCCGAGAAAGTGGGTATCAACACCCCCACCGCCGAGCAGATCCTCAAGGTCATGGACGAGGTAGAAGCCTCCGAGATTGAAGCGCCCGCCGGCGAGGATATTCCCGAAGCCTTCCTCGATCCCGCCCAGCTCAAGGGCGCCAAGGTAGCCAAGGCTGCCACAACCATCTACGATGCCACCGAGTGGACCCTCAAGAACGGTGTCAAGGTCATCGTCTATCCCACCGACCTCCAGAAGGACCAGATCCTCTTCAACATCTACAAAGACGGCGGCCTGTCCCTGGTCTCCGACGATGACATTGCCTCCTTCGACGACGACATCATCTCCCTGTTCAAGAGCAACAGCGGCGTCAGCACCTTCCCCGGCACCACCGTTTCCAAGATGCTCACCGGCAAGAACCTCTCCGTAAATCCGTACTTCGACCAGCTGGAGAACGGTATCAACGGCAGCAGCACCGTCAAGGACTTCGAGACCGCCATGCAGCTCGTGTACTTGCAGTGGACCTCTCCCCGCTTCGACCCTGAGGAGTGGCAGACCGGCATCGACCAGCTCAAGGCCATCCTCCCCAACCTGGAGAACCAGCCGGACTTCAAGTTCCAGAAGGAACTGTCGAACACCCTCTACGGCGGCAGCGCCCGTCACCAGATCATCACCTCCGAGAGACTGGGCAAGGCCAGCCTGGACATCGTTGCCAAGAATTACAAGAAGCTCTTTGCCGATGCTGCCGGCGCCACCCTCGTCATCGTCGGTGACGTGAACCCCGAGGCCATCAAGCCCATCGTCGAGAAGTACATCGGCTCCCTCCCGAAGGGAAAGAAAGCCCTCAAGTGGGTGGACAACCACGACGGCTTTGCCAAGGGCAAGATCGAGAAGGTCATCAGCGTAGACATGCAGACCCCGAAGAGCACCGTCTACCAGGTCTACACCGCCGACATCGACTACACCTACACCAGGGCCGCTGCCATGGAAGCCATCAGCTACATCATGGACATGCGCTACACCAACAGCCTGCGTGAAGAGGAAGGCGGCACCTACGGCGCCAGCACCAACGGCAACTTCAAACGCCGTCCCACGCAGACCGCCATGTTCCTGGTAGGCTGGGACTGCAAGCCCGCCCTCTGCGACAAGCTCCGTGAACTGGCCATCGCCGGCTTTAAGGACATGGCCCAGAACGGTCCCACCGACGATGAGCTTAACAGCGCCAAACTCAACCTCCAGAAGAACCTCCCCGAGAGCCGTCAGCGCAACGCCTGGTGGAGAAACGGCATTGAGCTGTACCTCACCTACGGCCAGGACCGCGACAAGTGCTACGAAGAGGCCATCAACGCCCTCACTGCGAAAGACCTTAAGGCTCTGGCCGCTGAGCTCATCGCCCAGGGCAACTTCATGGAAATTGTCATGAAACCTGCCGCAACGGCAGAAGCCGAATAAATCTACTTGATTTCGCCGGCCACAAACAGATTCACAAGCGGCCGCAGCGGAGAATTGGTGGTGAGACTGATCATAATGACAGTCTCACCTTTTTTTAATTTCGCGGGATCCAGCACAAAGCGAAGGGTCCCTTTCCCCCCGGGTGCCACGTCGTTCATTTCCAGGAGTTCCAGGGCAGGGTCCTCGGCATCGGCCTGGAAAAAGTGGAGGGCCGATTTCCCCCGGTTCGTGAGGGAGAAGCGCACCTCCACGGGACGGCCGTCGCGGACGACGCCCACGTTGAAGGTACTCTGGTCGAAGTACGGGAGGGCGCCCTTTGCCCGCGCGTCGTCGGACCAGGTGGCGAAGTTCTCCTGCGTCCAGGCGGTCACTTCAAGGGGGGCCGATGCTTTCTCGCCGCCCAGCACGGGTGTGGCGCGGTACACATGCTTCCCGTAGATACCCGGGGCCGATGCCACCGTGACGGTAAGGGTAGCGGTCTGCCCCGCCGGGATGGGGTTGGGGTTCACGGACAGGCTCAGCCCCGGAGTGACATCGGCAAAACTGACCTTCAGGGGCTTCCGCCCCAGATTGGCCACGGTCTCACTCTCGCTCACGCTGAGGCCCTGCCGGAGTGTACCGGCCTTTAGCGAACGCGTCTTCAAACCAAAAGTCCCCAGCTTCTGATCTCCGTAGAGCTCGGCCAGGGACTTTTTCTTTTCGTGGACCACGCCGCGAAGCCGCAGCACCACGGGGCGTTTCACGCCCGATATGTATACGGTAAGGGTCTTGTCAAACGGCATGGGCCCGTCTTCGTTCTTATAGGTGGCCGATATGGTGCCTTTCTCTCCGGGCTTGATGCTGCCCTTTGTCCAGGTCACGTCCGTACACCCGCAGGAAGACACCACCTCGAAGATGCTCACGGAGTCTGAGCCGGTGTTGGTGAAAGTGAATGTGCACGTGAGAGGGCCGTCGGTCACGGAGACGTCTCCGAAGTTGTGGACGGTCTTATCCCACTCTATCTTATTTTCTGCGGCAGGGACGGATGTTCCTGGCGCTAAAGAAAAGGCCAATGCGCCAGGAACATCCGCCCCTGCCGCTGATAAACAGTCCGAAACGACCGGGACATCCGCCCCTGCCGCTAAAGCAACAAATATTGAAAGAAATAGTGATTTCATGCGTGCAAAGTTAACGACGTTCTTTTGAAAATCAAATTTAATGCCTATCTTCGTGCTCTGGAAAACAACAACAACAATTAAAGATATTACATTATGCCTAGACTCATCAACCCCGAACTCTGTGTTTCCTGCGGTTCCTGCGCCGATGTGTGCCCTGTGGGCGCCATCTCTGCCGGTGAAGCCTCTTACGTAATCAACAAGGACGAATGCATCGACTGCGGCGCTTGCGAAGGTACCTGCCCCAACGGTGCTATCTCCGAGGCGTAAGCTGCTCAGACACAAGAAGCTGAATGAGCCCGTGGCACGTTCCACGGGCTCATTTTTTGTAAAAACGGCGAACTTTACGTATATTTGTAAGCTAATGTAAGTGGCTACGAATGGCAGAGATTGTAAACAACAGCTATAACGATGATTCCATCCAGACCCTGGAATGGAACGAACATATACGCAGGCGCGCCGGTATGTATATCGGCCGGCTGGGCAACGGTGACCGTCAGGGAGACGGCATCTATGTGCTCCTGAAGGAAATCATCGACAACTCCATCGACGAGTTCTCCATGGGCTTCGGCAAGCGCATCGACATCACCATCGAGGACAAGACGGTGACGGTGCGGGACTATGGCCGCGGCATTCCGCTTAATAAAGTGGTGGACGCCACGTCCAAGCTCAACACGGGCGGCAAGTTCGACGACACCAACTTCAAGAAGAGCGTGGGTATGAACGGCGTGGGTACCAAGGCCGTGAATGCCATGTCGGTGGAATTCTACGTAGCCTCCTACCGCGACGGCCAGTGCTCCTACGCACGCTTTACGCGGGGCAACCTCCTGGAATCGGCCATCATCCCCTCCAACGAGAAGAACGGAACGCTCATCCGCTTCATCCCCGACGAAGAGATGTTCAACGGTTTCGCCTTCCACATGGAATTTGTGGAGACCATGGTCAAAAACTACTCCTACCTCAAGAAGGGCCTCACCCTCAACCTCAACGGAGTAGCCTACAAGAGCGAAAACGGCCTGCTGGACCTCGTGACGGAGAACATGAGCGAAACCCCGCTCTATCCCCTCATCCACCTGGAGGGAGAGGACATCGAGATTGTACTCACCCACGGCAACAGCTACGGTGAGAACATCGCCACGTTCGTCAACGGCCAGAACACCCGGGACGGCGGCACGCACCTGGCCGCCTACCGCGAGGCCATCGCCAAGACATTCAAAGACTTTTACAAGAAGGACTACAAGCCCGAGGACATCCGCCAGGGCATTGTAGGCGCCATCTCCATCCAGATCCAGGAGCCCATCTTCGAGGGCCAGACCAAGACCAAGCTGGGTTCCACCTACATGTGGGAGAAACAGGTGAAAGGCTCCGACGGTGCTTCTTCCGTAGACCGCGGTCCCACCATCCGCACCTTCGTGAACGATTTTGTCACCAAGAACCTGAACGACTACCTGCACATGCACATGGACATCGTTCCGGTGATCGAGGAGAAAATCAAGGCCTCCCAGGCCGAGCGCGAAGAAATTGCCGGTGTCCAGAAAAAATCCCGCGAGCGTGCCAAGAGAACGTCCGTTTACAACCGCAAGCTCCGCGACTGCCGCTACCACTTCAACGACACCAAGTTCCCCAAGGGCATGGAAGAGCACAAGGAGAAGAGTTCCATCTTCATCACGGAGGGTGACTCCGCATCCGGTACCATCACCAAGGTGCGCAACGCCAACAACCAGGCGGTGTTCTCCCTGCGCGGTAAACCCATCAACTGCTTCAAGGAAAGCCGCAAGCGAGTGGCCGAGAACGAGGAGCTCAACCTTCTCATCGCCGCCCTTGGCGTGGAGGAAGACCTGGACAACCTGCGCTACAACAACATCATCGTCGCCACAGATGCCGATGACGACGGCATGCACATCCGCATGCTGGTCCTTACCTTCATCATGAAATACTACCCGGAACTCATCCGTCGCGGGCATGTATACATCCTGCAGACACCCCTGTTCCGCGTACATAACAAGAAAGAGCGCCGCTACTGCTACTCCATCGAAGAGCGAGACAAAGCTGTCAAGGATCTGAAGAGCGGCGTGGAAATCACCCGATTCAAGGGTCTCGGCGAAATCTCCTCCGACGAATTCGTAGACTTCATCGGAGAGAACATGCGCCTGGACACCGTCAAGCTCTCTGACGAGGAATCCATCCAGACCATCATGGAGTTCTATATGGGCATCAACACCTACGAGCGCCAGCACTTTGTCATGGACAACCTCCGCAGCGAGAAAGAATTGGAAGACGTAAACATCTAACGCTATGGCAGGTAAAAAATCCAAAACAACCGTAAGCCCCCGCTGGGCCCATTTCTGTGGATGGCTCCTTAAGAGAATGGGCTGGAAAACCGTTGGCGGCCCCATGAAGGAAGCCAAAGCCATCGTTCTGGGTGTTCCTCACACCTCGTTCTGGGATTTTATCGTAAGCTACCTCTTCTATTCCCAGTTCGGAAAGGTTGCGCACTGCATGGTCAAGGAGGAGCTTTTCTTCTGGCCCCTCGGTGCCATCCTGAAGGCAACCGGTGCCGTGCCGGTCAACCGTAAATCGGCCTCCACCATGGTCAAGAGCCTTATCTCCGCCATGGAGAACGTTGACGAATTCCACCTGGCCATCGCCCCCGAAGGGACGCGTTCCCTCACCACCCGCTGGAAAACCGGCTTCCACCTCATTGCAAAGGAGACCGGCGCCACGGTGTACTTGGGATATTTTGACTGGGGCAGGAAAGAAATCTCCGTGGGAGAACCCATCGAACTCACCGAAGACGCCAAGGCCGATATGGAGCGCATCTACGACCACTATCGCGCCATGGGTCTTGTAGGCAAGCACAAGGAAAAGTTTGCCATTCCCGAAAAGAAAGCCTAACAAACACACCTGTTATATGACTAAGAGCCCGTACAAGGCCTTGCGCAAGTATCGCAATCGCGAGAACACGTGCACTACCCTGCACAAGGTCTTTGACTATGCAACTACCAACTACGCAAAGAACGTCGCTTACCAGTTTGTAGACGGCGGACAAAAATACACCTATGAGGAATTCCGCCGCAAGGTGGAGCAGCTCTCCCTGCGCATGACCCGCTTCGGGATCAAGCACGGAGACCGCGTTGCCATTTTCTCCCAGAACATGCCCAACTGGGTGGTCGCTTACTTCTCGGCCGTCAACTTTGGCCGCGTAGCCGTTCCCATCCTCCCCGACAGCTCGGAGAACGAACTTACCAACATCCTCAATCACTCGGAGTCCAAGGTCATCTTCATCTCACAGCGCCTTCTTCCCAAGCTCAGTGAAGAGTGCAAGGAGAAGCTTACTCTGATCATCGACATCGAGACCTTCGACATTATCAAGAAAGACAACCAGGACTTCAAGTGCAACGGCTGGGTAAAAAATCCCAACCCCGACGACCTCGCCTGCATCATCTACACGTCCGGAACCACCGGAAAGGCCAAGGGCGTCATGCTGAGCCACCGCAACATCTGTGCGAACCTCGCCGCCTCCTTCAAGGCACAGCCGCTGGGGACCAAGGACCGTTTCCTGTCCATCCTTCCGGCAGCCCATGCCTATGAAATGAACGTTTCTACCATCTACTCGTTCTATGTAGGAGCCACCTGCTATACCCTTCAGAAGCCGCCCACTCCCACCATCCTGCTCGCCGCCATGAAGAAGGTGCATCCCACCGTCGTGTGCGCCGTGCCGCTCATCATCGAGAAAGTGGTGAAAAACAGCGTGCTTCCCACCATCCAGAAGAGCCGCGTGCTTTCCTGGGCCGATAAACACATCCCGCACATCCTGCACTGGTTCATCGGCAGGCGCATGGTGAAGACCTTCGGCGGCAAGCTCATCTTCTTCGGTGTCGGCGGCGCCAAGCTGGACGTAGGCGTGGAGCAGTTCCTGAAGGACTGCCACTTCCCTTACGCCATCGGCTATGGCCTCACCGAGACGGCCCCGCTGCTCACCAACCTCCTGGTCAAGCACCCGCACAAGCCCACCGGTTCCGTCGGCTTTGCCTCCTATAAGGTGGAGATCCGCCTGGACAACGTGAACCCCGCCACCGGCGAGGGCGAGATTGTCGTGCGCGGCAACAATGTCATGCTGGGCTACTACAAAGACCCCGAGCGCACCCTCCAGGTCATGGACGACGAAGGCTGGTTCCACACCAACGACGTCGCCTCCATGGACAAGGACGGCAACTACTACATCAAGGGCCGGCTCAACAACACCATCCTGGGCCCCTCCGGAGAAAACATCTATCCGGAGGAGATCGAGCAGGTCATCAACAACATCGAGGGCGTGGAAGAATCCCTCGTGATGGAACGCGACGGCAAGCTGGTCGCCCTGGTCAAGTTCCAGGACAATGCCATCGACTGGAACCTCGCCACGGAAGACAAGTGGTTCGAGGAACTGGAAATCCGCAAGAAGGCCGTCCTGGACTGGGTCAACAAGACTGTAGGCAAGAACTCCAAGATTGGCGAAGTCGACGCCATGAAAGAGCCCTTCGAGAAAACCGCCACCCAGAAGATCCGCCGCTTCAAGTACAAAGACTCCCACGGCGACGAGCCCGAGAAACCGAAAGAGAAGTAGCGAGGGGCGGGGCGGCTGGCGCGGTTGCTACTGGCGCTGCTGCTACTGGCCAGCACGTTATAATTGCCGCGTTGACACAGAATCGCCATTGTGTGCATTCTGCTTGTCAACGCGGCAAGCATTTTGGCAAAAACGGCACAAAACCCTGCCGCGTTGACAGGAAATCGGCATTCTGTGCATTCTGCGCGTCAACGCGGCAAAGCTAGAGCAGCGTTACTGCGAAGGAGGGAGCCCCTCCCGGGAGACTCCGGTCGCATGGGAGGCCAGGTCGCTTCGCGCCCTTCGCGCCCATTGCTCCCTCCGGCCCCTCTTTTAGATTTGCACCGTGATTCCAATATGGGG
>CAMODD010000068.1:0-9152 GCA_946611215.1 uncultured Bacteroidales bacterium
ATCGCACTGATTACCAGCGGCATAAGCGCCACGACATCCCCGCCCATACGATGTACGTACATCAAAACTGCGCTGGAATGCCACTATTTTGTACGTACATCAGTTGAGGTGTCCACTCAGGGGTGCATGGGGGTATAATTGACAAGGCCAACCCCGGGCAGGACTTGTTTTGTAGCGCACTGATATACAGTCAGTTACAAAACCATTCATGCCAGAACCCTATGAAAATGCCGACCTCGGGCAGAAATGTATTTCGTAAAGCATTAATAGTCAACACATTGCGAAAAACCTAAATGCCCGACAATCAGCCGGTTGCGACAGCCCATCAGTTGAAAGCATGGGGTAGATACAGATGCATGGGGTAGATAAACGAAATCGGCTGAGGACCTATACGGGCCCCATCACGGACGATGTGATGTACCGCTTCTTCCGGGAGCTTACCATCACAGACCTCAACCAGGCCGAAAAGCATGTTGTGGACAACCTGACGGCCCTCAGACAAGAATATGTCAGGGCTATGTAGCCAGCAACTACGAGTCTGTGCCCGGCTACAACATGTGCGTTTGCGTGGACATCCGCTACGTGCTGTGGGTGATCCAGTACCTGGGAAGACAGGAGTATGTGCTGAAGGAGATCGGCTAATTGGAGTCCTCTTCCCGCCACTGGGCGGGGGTTTTACCGGTAAGCTTGAGGAAGTTGCGGTGGAAGGAGACACTGCTGGTGAAGCCGGCGCGCTCGCTGATGTCCTGGATCTTGAGTTCGGGGCGGGTGGTGAGAAGTTCCTGGGCATAGCGCACGCGGTACTCGTTCACGAAGTCGGTGAAGGACTTGCCGGTATTCTGGTTGATGCAGGCCGATATGTATTTCTGGTTGGAAGCCAGGCGGGCGGCCACATCGTCGATACGCAATCCTTTCTTAAGGTACAGCTGCTCTGTTTCCATCAAGTCGCGGATGCGCTGCATGCGGTCGGTGTCCGGGGCGGGATCGGCCTCTTCCCGGGGGGTCTGTTTTCTGCGGCGGAGCACCAGCGCCCCTGTCACGGTGACAGCCAGGACGACAGCCGCGACGATCCACCACAGGATACTGGCAGAAGCGCCGGGGAAAGGTCCGTCGAAGGGATAGAAAGCCATGACCGTAGCATAAGGCTCATAATTGTTGGCCGGTCTTCCGCCGATCATCAGCAGCCGGCCGTCCTGCAGGAGGACAGGGGCGGAACCGTCCAGGGTAAACTCGGGCACCGGGTACGTGGTGCGGTACACGCAGATGGGAGCATCTCCCCCGGCAAGGGCGCTCCCGTAGTCGATGCGGCAGATATAGAAACCGCAGGAAGCGTCGCTGCCCAGCAGCAGGGCAGCCTCCCTGTCGCGATGGACCAGCAGCAGGCTGCTCCACTGGATGGGATTCAGGGGATTTCCCTCGGGAATGTCCCAGCGGGTGGGCAGCAAAGACAGGTCACCGTCCCGCAGAAGAAGGATGCCGGTTTTGCCGTCCTTGCTTTTGGCCGGCAGCAAGTAGGACGTATTGTCTATGGCATAATCTTCCGGAACCCAGTTGGTATGGATGAAAGGAATGGGCTTCCACTGCTCCAACAGGGGATGTGAGAAGGATCCTTCTTTCTTCAGGTATTCCGTACTTACGGTATCCAGCACTTTCCCGTGGGTTTCCATCACCCCCAGCAGCAGGACATCGTCGTCCCCGGTCCTGAACAGGAAAGGAAGCATCCGCTCATCCCTTACGGGTCTTTCCGACAGCGCCCCTTCCTCCGGCCGGTATATCTCCATAGAGTCCCCGGAAGAGAAGTTTCCGCTGATGACTACCGTCCCGTCCGGGAGGGAGATTCCCCGGGCCATCGCCCTCTTTTCCTTCATGATGGGAAGCGGGGAGAACGAACGGGCCGTGCTGTCATATACCTCGACTACGTAACTCTGGCCGATGCCCAGGTACTTTTCGAATCCGCCGGCCACCATCCACCGGCCGTCGGCCAGGCGGACGCGGAAGCCCCCGTCATGCGGGTACAGCTGCTGGATGGGACGCCACCGGCCGCCATGATAATACTCTGCGGTCGAGGTGGGAATGAAGCCTGTGGTATGGCCGCCCACCACCACGATGTCCTCTCCGGCGACAAAGGCCATGTGGTGCGAACGGGGCACCTGCAGGTTTTTCATCGGCCGCGAGGGCAGTTCGCGCAGCAGGCTGTCGGGCAAAGCCGCCGCAGCAGCGGCCGTGCTCCAGAGCACAGCCGCCAGGCAGCAGATATGTCGTAAGACAGGCTTCACCTTACAAAGATAATAAAACTACAGTTTCCCCTTATCCTTGAGCATCCGCAGAGCAGGATAGGTGGGAAGGCTGGACGGATCCATAGTCATTTCCAGCAGGTGACCGTCTGTGTCGTAACGCGCCAGCACCACGCCCTGGGTCTTAAGCTTGCCGCTGGGGCCGGCCATGTACCAGAAATACATTTTGTATTCATAGCAGGCCACGTCGTAGCCCACTTCTGCGAACAAGTCGTCCACCTTGGCGATTTCGGCCTTGTATTCTGCCTTGAGGTCACCGGTTGCCCTGGCCGCCTGCTCTTCCAGTCCCTGGCGGTAGGAGTAGAGGTCATTCACGTACTTGTACTCCTTCTCTACGCCCATGTGATCGAACTTGAAACTGTCGGGGGTGGCGATGTGCGCCTTGGCATAGTTTTCCATCTCTACCTGGACGGGGCTGGGATTCTCACAGGAGAAAACCAGGGCCAGGGCCATGAGAAATAATAAGAACTTTTTCATACGCTTTAAGGTTTATAATACTTTATTCACATCCAATACGGCCTGGCCGCATTCTTCCACCACGGCTTCCAGGGTGGTGTCGAACTGGTTCTTCAACACCAGACGGGCCTCTTCCAGGGAAATAGGGATGGCGCCCTTGGGCGGAGGCGAGGCGATGGAATCCAGCACGCGGATCTTGGCCATGAGCTTTGTGTAGTCCAGTTTGGCGCCCTTGGCGGCGGCCGCCTCGATGCGGGGTACCAGGATGCGCTTGAACTGTTTCACGTTCTGGCGCACGCCTTCTTCGATAAGGGCATCGCCATAACCCAGTACGCGCAGGGCGTCTTCCTTCATACCGCTTTCGAAGAGCATCTGGGCCTGCTTGTGCGCCTCCTTGCCTTGATCCATCCACTCCTTGCACTTGTGGATGTAGGTCTTGGCGATGCGCTCGGGGTCGCCCAGTTTTTCCGCCTGACGGGCGGGGTCGATGATACGGCCCAGGTCGTCGCCATAGGATTCCAAACCCAGTCTTCCGTTCACCACGGCCTGGTCGGCCTTCTTGAGGGTCTTCATGAGTTCCTTGTGGTCTTTGGGGACGAACTTGTACTGCATCTCGTTGAAAACCTCGGCATAGGTATCTCCCATAAGGTTTTCATTGAGGTCGTACCACTTGCCGTCGTGACCCTTGAACTGGTAGGTGACATCGCGGTCGGCGCCGATCTTGCGGCCCAGGCGCAGGTCGTCCCCTGCATTGCCCGTGGCGCCCTTGAAGACGCGCACCTCCGGCGGGTTGTTCTTGTAGGTGGGGTAGGCGTCGGAGATTTTGCTGCGAAGGCGCTTGATCACCACATCGTCTATGTCGTCGTACATACTCTGCATCTGGGCGTTGAAGTTGGCCCGGAGCATATCCGACGGCTGGTTGCGAAGGAGGTTCTGTGCGGTCTTGTTGCCCTGCAGGGCCAGGGTGGCCTTGCGCATCTCTTCCTTGGTGGCGGTGGGATTGTTCATCACGCGCTTGAACTCGTCCAGCAGCTTCTGGCCGTCCTGGCGGGCCACCTTGGCGGCTTCTTCGGCCAGCTGGGATTCCTGCGTGTAGAGCGATGGATTGCCACGCACCTGGCGGATGGCGTCATCGGCCAGTTCGTTGGAGGTCTTGAGTACCTTCTTGGCCTTGGTAGCGGCCTTGGAGATCTTTTCGGCGGTGCCGGCGCTGTTGAAGTTCTTGGAGGCCGATGACAGGCCTTCGCTCACGCGGGTGCTCTCGGCGGCCTTCTTGGTGGCCACGCTAATCTTTTCTACCTGGCCGGCCACGGCCTTGGACTGGGCTGCCTTATCGGCCCGGAACTGCTTGATCTTGGACCAGGTCTTGCCGACGACCTTGCCACCGATGGCAAATCCCAGTTCCCACTTGACAATTTTCCAGCTGCTCTGTTTAAAGGCTTCGAAGGTGCTGTCTCCGCCCTTGTCCACGTATTCCTTCATTTCGGCCAGGGCGCTGATGGGCGCGAGGACAACTTCCGAGGCGCCGCCGGTCACAATGCCCAGACCCACCCGCATGATGATCACCGGAATGGAACTTTCCATGGAGGTAATGGTGGCCATGGCGGCATCCAGGTCTTCGCTGTCGGGGGAGAAGGTGGACTTGTTGGCAAAGGCCGTCCCTATCTCTCCCAGGCAGAAGCGCCGATAGACGTCCATCACGTTCTCGTAGTCGGCGTCGTCGTAGCCGAAGGCTTTGTTATAGCCTTCCAGCATCACCGTCACCTTGTAGAACATGGGCCGAAGCTCCATAAAACGGCGGTCCAGACAGAGGTTGCGCTGGATATCCGTGAGGTTCTCCCTGCGCTGCTCGTCTATGTTGTCCCAGCGGGCCAGGCCGCGCATCACGTCCATGCCTTCGGGAATCTGGTCGCGGATGGGCTGGGAATTGAGCGGAACCCGAACCTCCTGAGTATAGGTTGTTCCGCGCCAGACCATGCTTACCTTTACCTTCACGTGGGAACGGTTGGGGGGTGCCAGATAGCCTTGCGTGGCACTGATTACGCCCCAGTAGCCGCCGTCGGGCATGCGCCCGGCCGTCTTGTACTCGAAGGCGAGTGATTTCACCAGCGAGGGAATGGATTCTCCGTTGTAGTCCCGGTAGAACTGGCCGTCGTAAGTGACCAGGTCTCCGTGCTCGGGCACATAATGGGACTTGTCCCGCTCCGTAAAGAGCATGCTGCCTTCGTAGTCGTCCTCATAGGTGAAGACGGGTTTTTCGTCGGGAAAGACGCTGCGCACCTGGCCTTCCTGCTGTTCGTCTATCACTACCAGCTGCCAGTCTACACGGCTCTGGGCATATTGGAGGCGACGCTTGGAGCCCTTGACGGGCATAATGTCGTTGTCCGGGGTGCTGCCGATTTCCACCAGGTAGCTCTTGAGCGCCCGCACATGCAGCCGCAGGCCCGGGTGGATGCGGCAGATGTCGAAGGTCTCCTTCACGGGCTGCGCTTTGCCCCGGGGCCAGGCCTCGATGGTACAGGTGTATTCTTCCACGGTGCCGGGCATCTGGTCGGCCTTGCCCATTTCGGTGAGGTGGATGTTGAAGATATCGGGGTCTTCTGAACTCTGCTCAAGGCGTGCGCGGAAATGCTCCTGCGCGCCATCGGAGAGCTTGATATTGATCTTGTCTGGGGTCTTGAGGCCACCCACAAGGGCGAAGCCCATCTCCAGGGTCTTGCCCTGTCCGGCGGCGAAGCTGATGGTCGGGGCCACCAGGATGGCCGCCTCCCCTTCTACCTTGAAGACGAGGTTGCGGACGAAGCGAGCCTGTTCCCCTTCGAAAATAAAGCTCACCGTGGCGGTTTCAGGCACCTGCTTGTCCGTGGTGGACATCGGTGTCAGGTCGGCCATCCTGTACTTGCCCTCGGTGCGGACTTTCTCCACCAGCGCATTCTCCTTCCCGCTGATGTGGATGGTCGAGGTGAGGTCCGGGCGCTGAACTACGGTGCCGTCGTCCTTGACTTCCTCGATGCGAGCGCCCACCTGTACTGGAGGTTCGCCAAAGTACAGGGTGTCGCCGCAACTCTTCCAGAGAATCATCCGGTAGGTAGAAGGCTTTTCTTCCTTCTTCTTTTTGGTTTCCCTTTCGGGTTTGGACTTATTTTTCCCACCCTTATTCTTGTTTCTCTTGCGAATTCGATGCACGCCCCAGCCGCCGATGACAGCTCCGGGAATGACCACCTCCCAAGGAATAGTGGTATCATCGGATTTGGATTCTTCGCCGGTATTATCACCGGCCTCTGTCGTAGTGGTAATCGTCTTCTTCTGGTCACTCACAATGTAGATGGTGACGGTACCGTGGTCTTCGTCATCACGGGCTCTCACCGAAACAATAACGCCCCTCATAGAATCATCAAAAGGAAGGGAGGCTTCCATGGACAGGCCGTTTACATCTTTGAATACGATTTTGTTCTCGATGGCCTGCACATAATCATTCTTTCCCTTTTTCCCCATTTTTACAGGGGTCAACATGATTACCACCCAGGGATTTTCTTCCTGCGAACGGAAATTTGCCCGGACTTTGATGGTCTTTCCCGGCGAGGTTTCACCATAATAGCGCTTATGACGACCGACACCCATGATGAAACCGCCCATAAAATTTGATTCATTTTCTGCCGATTTAAAGATGGGGTAGTCGGAACCATAGAGGATGCGGCTATCCTCCACGGTGGTTTCCTCCATAAAAGTAATCCCGTCTATTTCGATGTTCAGCCCGCCGGAAATGTCATGCCATCCCCGGTAGGTTTCTGCATGGGCGGGTACGCTCATGCAGAAAACCGCGCAGGTCAACGCGGAAAGGAGTAATCTATTCATAGGCGGGGCTTTTAAGCTCCTAACTTCATCATGGTGAGCATGGTAACACCGATGGCGATGAGGGCCCAGTGCCACCATTTCATCTTGGCCATGCGCTGCTTTTGGGCAGCGCGGTTTGCCCGGAAGTTGTCCATGGAGAACATCTTCTGTTTGGGCTGCTGTTCGTTGAACTGGGGCTGGGATGCACCGATGCGGGTTCCGCAGGAACCGCAGAAATTGGCGTTGTCGGAGAGCTGGGCTCCGCAGTTGGGGCAGTATTTCATAGGCTTAGATAATGATTAAATGAAAGCGCCGGCGACGACGGCGGAATAAATGTCCATGAGGGCGGCCAGTTCGGCTTCGTCGGTAGCGACGGCGCAGCCGGAAAGCAGGTTTCCGCTTACGAAGGTTGCCTCCGTATAGGTGTAAGCCCTTGGATTCTGAAGATTCCGGAAGCAATAGCAGTGAGGGAAATACTTCCCGTCGGAATTGTCCTCGTAGTGCATGTCATATTTCCCTTCGGCCAGTTCTTCTTCCAGTTCGTCCAAGGCACCCGACAGGAAGCCGTACATTTCCTCCGATGTGAATCCGTAGGCCTCTTCGGAATCTCCGGGAACAATCACCAATTTTAGGCGATTCCGCTGATTGGTGGCGTTTTTAGGGACAATGATGCAGGCCTCACCGTTCTGGAGACGTTCCCTGGAAGCAATTTTATATTCACCGGAAAGAAGGAATGTCACAGTACCCACCGTAACCTTTTTTTCGCGGGCTACCTTGTTGTCGGTGCGGCCCATCAGGGCATTGGTGTATTCCTCCCTTTCGCTGTCCGTCAGTTCGTCCAGGCTTTGGAAGCCGTCGCCCTCCACGGCTTTGGGGGTCTTGGGGGTATTCTGGTAAACTTCCTGCTGAGGGAGAGACTCGCCGTCCTGATTGCCCTTACCGGAGAAGATTTCCTTGGTGATAACGGCGGCCAGGACAAGGGCAACCACCAGGGCAATAATCTTGATATAGAGCCACAGGGAATGTAAACAGCCCTTTTTCTTTTCCCCGGGTTCAGCCTTTTGCCGATAGGCCGGTTGGTTGACGGGCTGCGCGGCAGGACGGGCCTGAGGCTGGGGCTGAGGCCTGGGTTGCGCCTGTGGTTGTGGTTGCGCTTCCGGTTCCGGGCTCCAACTGGCAGCGGTGAATTCGCCTTCAACGTCGGAGGCTTCGACCACTTCTTCTTCCGGGTCGGAAATGACCACGGTAGCCTCGTCGGGAGCGTCTATGGGTGTTCCGCAGGCGGTGCAGAACTTGGAATTGTCGGGGACCTGGGCCCCGCAGTGGGTACAGAATCTCATAGTGCTGTGGTTTTCCTGAATGTTTTTCCTTCCGGCCAGCTGCCGCCGAAGAGCGTGAGTTCATCGGCCCCTGCTGGTCCGTTTGAAAGGAGGAAGCTGAGTTCGCGGCCCTGCGTGTCCCGCAGGCGGAAGGTTTCGGCGGCGTCGTGGCGGTATTCCTCGTTGTGGAAGAGGAAAACGCAGATTCCCTGTCCGCGGGCGTTCAAGGGTTCCGGGGCTTCGGCGAAATGCCAGTGGATGCCTCTTCCTTCGCCGCCGAAGAAAAGGGTATCGGCCCCGCTGACGAACGTCCCTTCCAGAGGGGCGGGATCATTCGTACGGGGCGGGCGGCCGCCACGGAACCAGCAGGCACTCACACAGAGCAGCGCCAGAAGGAATGGGAGGAGGGACCTCATTTTGCGTTGGGGCAGTGGTTGGTAATGAAGTCCAGGACAAAGTCAAAGTCTTCGGGAGCGGTGTACACCTGGTTCTTGGACAGCGGCCCGTTCACTTTAATGGTGGAGAGCCTGGGAACGGGCTTGATGCTGCGCACCTTGCTGAAGTCGGTGGTGAGGGAGGTATGGCCTGCAACGAGCATACCCTGTCCCACCCTGACGGGATTCCCGGTGAGCGCGCCGGCGCCGGCTACGAGTCCGCCGATGACGCGTGCGTTCTTCTTCTGATACTCCACCTGCTTGTGGCAGAGGCCGTTTTCGTCCATCGTGAAGTTGATGATGTACCTGCCTTTGTACATAGCGGCCACGATGAGGTAGGACAGGAAGGCAATGGCCAGGCCTACCAGTACGGCAATGCCCCAATACTTGAGGTCGTGGCCGATCTCGGCGAAATTACCGTGGAAGGCCGGGCCGATGTAGGTAGCCACGAAGGCGATGCCTCCCAGGATACCCAGGATCTTGCACACCGTGTAGAAGGGTGCCAGATTCTTTAACATATTCATCGGATACGTCCAGCGATACTTGCCGTCGGTGCATTTTTTAACGCGGATGCCCTCATATTCGGGCGATTCCAGTGCTTGGTCGAGGTCTTCCATATTATGTGGTTTTTAACAAATGTAAGAACTATCGGGCATAATTGTCCCCACGGCCATGGGTCGTTTCAGAAAATGAAATAAAGTTTTCGGGAAATGACAGTTTACTAGCACCGCCCGGATAAGGGCAGGCTCAAACTAAAAAGGGTATAATTGACAAAAATGGTTGGTGATTGTGACATTTGTGGTTGGTGACGGCCG
>CAMODD010000069.1:0-8982 GCA_946611215.1 uncultured Bacteroidales bacterium
CATCTTCGAGGAAAAGAAGAAAGAATACGAAGACCTCTTCTCCAACCCCTACCAGGCTGCGCAGAAGGGTTATATAGACGACGTCATCGAGCCGCGCAACACGCGTTTCCGCGTCATCCGCGCCCTGGAGCAGCTCGCCGGCAAACGACAAGAAATCCCTGCAAAGAAACATGACAACCTTCCTCTGTAATATCCTTCTTACGGCAGGCAGCGACCGCATGATGCAGACAGACCCCAACGGTCTTACGCTCACGCTCATCAGCGTGGGTGTAGTGTTTGCCGCTCTTATCGTACTGTATTTCATATACAGTTTTTCCGGAGCACTGTTCTCCGGGAAATTCAAGCGCACTCCCAAGGCGCCCAAATCCACACCGGATGCAGAAGTAGCCGCCGCCATCGCCCTCGCCCTTGACATGGAACAGGACGGAGACACGTACGCGGCCATCGCTGCGGCCATACACCTCTACCTCCACGACTCTGCCCACGACGTGGAACCCGGTATCGTGACCATCCGCCGCACCGAGTCGGCCTGGAACAACAAAGCATTAACATTCAGAAAATTACCAAGATAAGCTATGAAAGAGTATAAGTTCAAAATCAACGGAAAGGAATACAACGTAGCCATTGGCGAGGCCAGCGGCAAGATGCTTTCCGTGAACGTAAACGGCGCAGACTACGAGGTGGAGCTGGAGAACGCTCCGGCTGCCGCATCGGCATCGGTCCAGGCACCTGTTGCCGCTCCGGCTGCTGCTCCTGCCGCCGCCCCCGCTGCCGCTCCTGCCGGCGCCGGGCAAACCATCAAGTCGCCCCTTCCCGGCATCATCATCTCAGTGGATGTACAACAGGGCCAGGCCGTGAAACGCGGCCAGAAGGTAGCCGTCATAGAAGCCATGAAAATGGAAAATGACATTCTGGCCGAGTGTGACGGTACCGTCACGGCCGTCCACGCCCGCAAGGGAGACTCCGTACTGGAAGGTGCAGACATTGTAACCATCGGCTAATGGAAACCATCTTAGACAGCCTGGCGCAATTCTGGCAGTTCACGGGCTTTGCCAACTGTACGTGGCAGCACGTGACCATGATTGTGATTGGCCTTATCTTCATCACGCTGGGAATCGTGAAGAAGTGGGAGCCGCTGCTGCTGGTTCCCATCGGCTTCGGTATTATCATCGGCAATATTCCCCTGTTCACAGATCCGGCCACGGGCATGGGCCTGAAAATCGGCCTGTATGAGGAAGGGTCGGTGCTCAACATCCTGTACCACGGCGTACGCAATGGCTGGTATCCGCCGCTCATTTTCCTGGGCATCGGTGCCATGACCGACTTCAGCGCCCTTATCTCGCAGCCACGCCTCATCCTCATCGGAGCGGCGGCGCAACTGGGTATCTTCGGCGCCTATCTCCTGGCCCTGCAGCTGGGCTTCATGCCCAACGAGGCCGGTGCCATCGGCATCATCGGCGGGGCCGACGGTCCCACTGCCATCTTCCTCAGCTCCAAGCTTGCACCGGAGCTCATGGGCGCCATCGCGGTATCGGCCTACTCCTACATGGCCCTCGTTCCCGTGATCCAGAAGCCCATCATGCTACTCCTTACCACCAAGAAGGAGCGCCTCATCCGCATGAACAAGCCCCGCGTGGTGAGCCAGCGGGAGAAGATCATCTTCCCCATCGTGGGCTTCATCTGCACGGCGTTCATCGTGCCCAGCGGCCTGCCGCTCCTCGGCATGCTCTTTTTCGGCAACCTTCTTAAGGAGAGCGGCGTCACCAAACGCCTCGCCGCCACCGCAGGGGGGCCGCTCATCGACATCGTCACCACGCTCATCGGACTCACCGTGGGTGCATCTACGCAGGCCGATGTCTTCCTGAGCGGCCGAAGCGTCCTTATCTTCGGCCTGGGCCTTGCGTCCTTTGTGATTGCCACCACCTTTGGCGTGAGCTTCGTCAAGCTGATGAACCTGTTCCTGCCGGAGGGCAAGAAGATCAACCCGCTCATCGGCAATGCCGGCGTGTCGGCCGTTCCTGACGCCGCGCGCGTGTCGGAGACGGTGGGACTGGAGGCCGATCCTTCCAACCACCTCCTCACCCACGCCATGGCGCCCAATGTGGCCGGCGTTATCGGGTCGGCCGTAGCGGCCGGTATCCTCCTCGGCTTCCTCGGATAGTTTTTAATGAGAAGAGTTTCCTTAGTCTTTATATGCATTCTTTGGAGCCTTGGGCTCTCCGCGCAGGAGAAGCCCAAGACGGGATGGGTCTATACGCCCATGCCCAACCTGAGCTACAATACAGACCAGGGATTCAATCTGGGTGCGTTCTGCGACTTCTTCTACTATGGAGACGGAACGGTGTACCCCAACTTCCTGCATCATGCCGGGTTCTCGGCGGCGTTTGCCACCAAGGGCAGCTGGTTTGCACATTTCTACTATGAGTCGGTGGCGCTGGTGCCGGGGCTTCGCGTAAGTGCATCGGCCACCTACCGGGATTGCTATGCCAACAACTTTTACGGGTACAACGGCATTGCTTCGCCGTTTTTCCCGGAGCTGGAGCTCAACAAGAAAACGCGCACGGCCTGGTACACCAACCGGAGACGCTTTTTCCGGGCTGCGGCCGCCATGCAGGGCTCCGTTTCGGGGCATCTGCAATGGGTGGGAGGCCTGGTTTTCCGTCATGTGATGATGTCGGATTTCAACCTTAGGAACTATGACTCCGGGAACAGTCTGTATCTAACCTACCGGTCGCTGGGCCTCATCAACGAGGACGAATTTGCCGGCGGTACTTCCCTGGAGCTGAAAGGAGGGCTTATCTACGACACCCGTGACGTAGAGTTGTTCCCGTCCAAGGGCGTCTATGCAGAGGGACTTCTCATTGGCAATGCAGATCTTAAACAGTGGCACTACAACTACGTGCAGCTGTCGCTGCACTGGCGGCATTACCTTACCCTGGTTCCCCGGCGGCTCATCTTCGCCTATCATCTGGGACTGCAGCATACCCTCGCCGGAGAAGTGCCGTTTTACAATATCAATGAGCTGGCTACCATCCACTATGCCTATGAGGAGAATTCCGGGCTGGGCAGCCGCTACAGCATCCGCGGCTTCCGGTACAACCGAATTGCGGCGGCGGGCTACGCCTGGGGCAATGTGGAACTGCGCGTAATCCCGTTGAGCTTTGATTTATGGAAGCAGCACTTCGATATTGTGTTCAATCCGTTTGTGGATTTATCGGCCATCACGCGCAGCTACAGGCTGGAACAGCAGAAGTCGTCGCAGATGATGGACGGAACACAGACTTATCAGGATAAAAAACTGCCCGTCATGGCCAGTGCCGGCATGGGCGTCAAATTACACATGAACACTAACTTCATACTGTCGGTGGACTTCGGGAAGGCTTTCGACCCGCAGCTCAGCGACTTTATGGTAGGTATGGCAACTACATATGTATTCTAAAACTATTCTCATTGCGGCCGCAGCGACGGTGCTCCTGACGACCACAGCCTTCCAGCCCAAAAACGGCGGCATCCGCCGCAGTACGCCCGAGAAACAGGGCATGAGTTCCCAGCATCTGGCCCTTATTGACAGTGCCGTCAATGCCACCATCGCCGTCGGAGACATTCCCGGCGCGGTCGTAGGCATCGTCCGTAACGGTCACCTTGTCTATGAAAAAGCCTTCGGGTACAAGTCTGTGTATCCGGAGAAAGAGCCCATGACCGTGGAGACCATGTTCGATCTCGCATCCGTTTCCAAGTGCGTAGGCACCACCCTTTCCTTCATGCAGCTCGTGGAGCAGGGAAAGGTGCGCCTGGTGGACAACGTGAGTTACTACATTCCCGAATTCCAGCCCTGGGAAGACCCCGAGACCGGCGAGAAAGTAGAAATCACGGTGCAGAACCTCCTCACCCACTCGTCGGGTCTGGCAGCTTACCTGCCCAACACCAACGCGTACATCCAGGAGTTCGGCTGCGACAGCCCGGATTCGCTCATGATGTATATCTCCACACGCATCAAGCGCAACTTCCGCCCCGGTACCAGGCAGCTCTACAGTTGCCTCAACTTCATCACCCTGCAGAACATCCTGCAGCGTGTAACCGGTGAGCGCCTGTGCGACTACGCCCAGAAGAACGTGTTTGACGCCCTAGGCCTTCGCCACACTACCTACTTCCCGCTGGACTTCGGCCCGCTCAAGGAGAATCCCACGCTGGTACAGAACTACTTTGCCGATGGCCTTGTCCCCGTCGGCAGGCCCGTCTGGAAGCCCGAACTTGTCGCGCTTTGCGCCCCCACCGAAATGCTCGCCGACAGCACTGTGCTCCTGGCGCAGGTCCACGACCCCACCGCCCGCCTCGCTAATGGCGGCAACTCCGGTAACGCCGGCGTCTTCTCCTGCGTGGAAGATCTCGCCGTCGTCTGCGCCGCGCTCCTGAACGGTGGCAGCTACAACGGTCACCGCATCCTGGGTCCCCAGACCGTCCGCAAGATGTTCGAAGTTCCGGGCACCGACGACCCCGCCGTTGCCCGTGCCCTGGGTTGGGATACCTACTACACCGGCCCCTACACCAGCGGTGACATCTTCGAACTGGACAACGTCCGCGGCCACACCGGCTATACGGGCACCTCACTTATCCTGGACCCCGACACCAACACCGCTGTCATCATCCTGGCCCACCGCGTCCACCCGCATGACGAGGGTGCCACCGGCCGTCTCCGTGGCGTCGTGGCCTCCATCGCCGCTGCCTCCATCGGACGGTAAGTGCGTGGCGCTTAACAGGATACAATTCAATCACTTAGCACAACTGACGGGTATGTTTTTTGCACCCGTCAGTTGTGCTAAAGTTTTGTATTAGAATGACTTAAGCGCCACGCAAACGGCCCGTCGCAAAGCGAGGGACAAAACGTTTTTATTTCTTGTCCTTTTTCCCTATATTTGTAGGAAACGATAAACTAAACTATATTCTCTATATGGACAAACTCCAGGAACTGACCCAGAAGCTATATAATGAGGGTCTTTCGAAAGGAAAAGAAGAGGGCGAGGCCATTCTGGCCAAGGCTCAGGCCCAGGCTCAGGAAATTGTAGCGAAAGCACAGGAAGAGGCCAAGGCCATCATCGAAAAGGCGCAGAAAGAAGCTGCCGACTATAAAGTCAAAGTGGAAGGCGACGTAAAAATGGCGTCTACCCAGGCCCTGCAGGCAACGAAGGCCGGCATCGAGAGCCTCATCGTAGCCAAAGCCGTGGAGCCCGTCAAAAATGCCCTTACCCAGGAAACCTACCTCAAGGAAATCATCACCGCCGTAGCCAAGAACTTCAGCGCCCAGGAAAGCACAGACCTTTCCCTGGTCCTTCCCGAGAAACTGCAGAAAAGCCTGGAACCCTTCATCACCGCAGAACTCACAAAAACTCTTGGCAAAGGCGTAGAGACCACTTTCTCCAAGAAAGTGAACGCCGGCTTCAAGATCGGCCCGAAGGACGGCAGCTACTTCATCGACCTCACGGACGAGGCCTTCCAGGCACTCATCGGCGAGTACCTGCGTCCTGCTACCAAGAAAATCCTGTTCGGCTAGGGCATGGGTAACTTCGAGTACATCATCTCCAGCCTTCCCTTCCTCACCACGGACTACAAGTACGCGGAGGGCCAGGGCTTCAGCCAGGTGATGCAGGAAATCCGGGAAAACCTCTCGGAGAAGGACGCCTCCGCCCTGGACTTCCTTCTCAGAGGATTCCAGGCCAGCGAACTCACCCCGGAGTTCTACACGCAGGCTCTGGAGCACCCCCAGCCCTTCATCCGGGAATACTTCCGCTTTGACCTCAACCTCAGAAACGCCAAGGTGCGCTATCTGAACCAGGCTCTGGGCCGTCCCCTCGAAACGGACGTCGTCACCCTCACGGAAGAAGAAGTGGAGTTCGAGGAAAAAACCGCCGTGGAAACCGCCCTGGCCCTCGGAGACCTCCTCTCCCGCGAAAAAGAGCTGGACGAGATTGCCTGGGCAAAAATAGGCGCGCTGGAAACCTTCCACTACTTTGACCTCACCGCCGTACTGGCCTACGTCGCCAAACTGCACATCGTAGACCGCTGGCTCATCCTGGACGAGGCCAAAGGCCGGGAACTCTTCAAACAGCTTGTGAGCGAGGTGCGCGGCACCTTCAAAGGCGTGGAATACACAGAAAAATAAAGACACGATATATGAAAACAAAAGGTATAGTGACGGGTATCGTCTCCAACCTGGTTACCGTAAAGGTAGACGGGCCCGTCGCCGAGAATGAGATCTGCTACATCGACCTCCAAGGAGTAAAGATGATGGCAGAGGTCATCAAGGTAAACGGAGACACCGCTTCCGTGCAGGTGTTCGAGAGCACCCGCGGCCTCAAAAACGGAGACACCGTCGAGTTTGAAGGACGCATGCTGGAGGTCCAGCTGGGCCCCGGCCTGCTTTCCAGCGTATACGACGGCCTGCAGAACAACCTGGCCACCATGGAAGAAGTATTCCTGCAGCGCGGCGAATACACAGACCCCCTGGACCGCGAAAAGCTGTGGAGCTTCACCCCCATCGCCAAGGTGGGTGACGAGGTCGTCGCCGCCGACTGGCTGGGAGAAGTGAAGGAAGGCTGGCTGCCCCACAAGATCATGGTACCCTTCTCTTTCAAGGGCACCTACACCGTCAAGCGCATCGCCCCTGCCGGGGAATACAAGGTTGACGATGAAATGGCCGTCCTAACCAACGAGGACGGCGAAGACGTGAAAGTGACCATGGTCCAGAAATGGCCCGTGAAAGTAGCTGTCAAAGGCTATAAGGAAAAACCGCGTCCCAGCCGCATCATGGAAACGGGCGTCCGCGTCATCGACACCATGAACCCCATCGCCGAGGGCGGTACCGGCTTCATCCCCGGTCCTTTCGGCTGCGGAAAAACCGTGCTCCAGCACGCCATCGCCAAACAGGGAGATGCCGATGTCATTGTGATGGCCGCCTGCGGTGAGCGCGCAAACGAAGTGGTGGAAATCTTCACCGAGTTCCCGGAACTCATAGACCCCCACACCGGCCGCCACCTCATGGAGCGCACCACCATCATCTGCAACACCTCCAACATGCCCGTAGCCGCCCGTGAGGCCTCCGTCTACACGGCCATGACCATCTGCGAGTACTACCGCGCCATGGGCCTCAAGTGCCTCCTCCTCGCCGATTCCACCTCCCGCTGGGCCCAGGCCCTCCGTGAAATGAGTAACCGTATGGAGGAGCTCCCGGGAGCCGATGCCTTCCCCGTAGACCTGTCGGCCATCATCTCCAACTTCTACGCCCGCGCCGGCATGGTGGTCCTCAACAACGGGCAGACGGGTGCCGTCACGTTCATCGGCACGGTATCCCCTGCCGGCGGCAACCTCAAGGAGCCCGTCACCGAGAGCACCAAGAAAGCCGCCCGCTGCTTCTACGCCCTGGAACAAAACCGCGCCGACCAAAAGCGCTACCCCGCCGTGAGCCCGCTGGACTCCTACTCCAAATACCTGGACTACCCCGAGATCCGCGAATACCTGGATGAGACCGTCGAGAAAGGATGGGCCGATAAAGTCCTCGCCGCCAAGAACATCATCCGCCGCGGCAAGGAAGCCAGCGAGCAGATCAACATCCTGGGAGACGACGGCGTTCCCATGAGCTACCACGTCAATTTCTGGAAGAGCGAACTCGTGGACTTCGTCATCCTGCAGCAGGACGCCTTCGACGCCATTGACGCCCTCACCCCCCTTGAGCGCCAGCGCTTCATGCTGGACCTCGTCCTCGAAATCTGCGAGAAGGACTACGAATTCGAAGACTTCGAGAAATGCCGCGAATTCTTCAAGGAGCTCATCAACCAGCTGCGACAGATGAACTACAGCGCCTTCGAGAGCGAGCAGTTCAGCTCCTACAACGAAACCGTAAAGAAAATGATTGCATAGGAATATGAAAGCATATCAGAGAGTATATACCAAACTGGAAGGCATCACCAAGGCCACCGTATCGCTGCGCGCCAAAGGCGTGAGCAACGACGAACTGGCCGTTGTGGACGGCCGTCTGGCCCAGGTGGTACGCACCAAGGGAGATGTGGTCACCCTCCAGGTCTTCTCCGGCACCGAGGGCATTCCCACCAACGCCGAAGTCGCGTTCCTCGGCGCCCCGCCCACCCTCAAGGTGAGCGACCAGCTCAGCGGCCGGTTCTTCGACGCCTACGGCCATCCCATCGACGGTGGCCCCGAAATCGACGGCGAGGAGCGCCAGATCGGCGGTCCTTCCGTGAACCCCTACAAGCGCCGTCAGCCCTCCGAGCTCATTCCCACCGGCATTGCCGGCATCGACCTCAACAACACCCTGGTCTCCGGCCAGAAGATTCCCTTCTTCGCAGACCCCGACCAGCCCTATAACCAGGTCATGGCAGACGTCGCCCTCCGCGCCGACGTAGACAAGATCATCCTGGGCGGCATGGGCCTGTCCAACGACGACTACCTCTTCTTCAAGCATTCGTTCGAGGCTGCCGGCGCCCTGGACAAGATCATCTGCTTCATCAACACCACCGAAAATCCTCCCGTAGAGCGCCTTCTGGTGCCCGACATGGCCCTTACCGCCGCCGAGTACTTTGCCGTGGAGAAGAACGAGAAAGTGCTGGTGCTCCTTACCGACATGACTCTCTACGCCGATGCCCTGTCCATCGTATCCAACCGCATGGACCAGATCCCGTCCAAGGACTCCATGCCCGGTTCCCTCTACAGCGACCTCGCCAAGATCTATGAGAAGGCCGTGCAGCTGCCCACCGAGGGCTCCATCACCATCATCGCCGTCACCACCCTGAACGACGGCGACATCACGCACGCCATCCCGGACAACACCGGTTACATCACCGAGGGCCAGCTTTTCCTGAGGGCCGATTCCGACACCGGCAAGGTCATCATCGACCCGTTCCGCAGCCTCTCCCGACTCAAACAGCTGGTGCAGGGCAAGAAAACCCGCGAGGACCACTCCCAGGTGATGAACGC
>CAMODD010000070.1:0-8508 GCA_946611215.1 uncultured Bacteroidales bacterium
CGTGCTCCGGCTTGGGAGCGGTGAAGGGATGGTGCATGGCGTAGAAGCGCTGGGTCTCGTCGTCCCACTCCAGGAGCGGGAAATCCACAATCCACAGCGGAGCGAACTCGTGCGGGTTGCGAAGGCCCAGGCGGCCGCCCATCTCCAGGCGCAGCACGCCCAGCATGGTCTGGACTTTGCGCTTGTTGGCGCCGCTCATCACCAGCATCAGGTCTCCGGGCTTGGCCTCGGCGGCGGCGGCCAGTTTGGCCAGGTCATCGGCACCGTAGAACTTGTCGATGGAGCTCTTGAAGGTACCGTCGGCATTGACTTTCACGTAGATAAGGCCCTTGGCGCCCACCTGCGGGCGTTTTACCCATTCGGTGAGCTCGTCGATCTGCTTGCGGGTGTATTCGGCCGCGCCGGGGACGCAGATGGCGCCGATGTAGGCGGCCTCGTCCAGGACGCTGAAGCCTTTGCCCTTGGCCACGTCGGTGATTTCGTGGATGGTCATGCCGAAGCGGACGTCGGGCTTGTCGGAGCCGTAGTTGTCCATGGCGTCGTACCAGCTCATGCGGGGCATGGGGTTGGGAATATCCACGTTCAGCACGTTTTTGAAGATGGTGCGCATCATGCCTTCGAACATGTTCAGGACGTCTTCCTGCTCCACGAAGGACATTTCGCAGTCGATCTGGGTGAATTCGGGCTGACGGTCGGCACGGAGGTCCTCGTCACGGAAGCAGCGCACGATCTGGAAGTAGCGGTCGTAGCCGGCCACCATCAGGAGCTGCTTGAAGGTCTGGGGGCTCTGCGGCAGGGCGTAGAACTGGCCGGGGTTCATGCGGGAAGGAACCACAAAGTCACGGGCACCTTCCGGGGTGGACTTGATGAGGTAAGGGGTTTCGATTTCCATGAAGCCCAGGCTGTCCAGGTAGTTGCGGGCTTCGTGGGCTACCTTGTGGCGCAGGGCCAGGGCGCGCTGGAGCGGGCCGCGGCGAAGGTCCAGGTAACGGTATTTGGCACGGAGGTCCTCACCGCCGTCGCTCTCTTCCTCGATGGTGAAGGGAGGCGTTACGCTCTTGTTGAGGATGGTGATGGCTTCCAGTTTGATTTCGATGTCTCCGGTGGGCATCTTGGCGTTCTTGGCGCTGCGTTCCACCACTTCGCCGGTTGCCTGGATCACGTATTCACGGCCCAGGGAGGTGGCGGTCTCCACCAGGGCGGCGGGGGCATCGGCCTCTACCACCAGCTGGGTGATGCCATAGCGGTCACGCAGGTCGATGAATGTCATGCCGCCCAGTTTACGGGCCTTCTGCACCCATCCTGCCAGCGTTACCTTCTGGCCTTTGTTCTCAATGCGGAGTTCCCCGCAAGTGTGTGTTCTGTACATATGTAGGTTTACATTTACTTTCCAACCTACAAAGATACGTAATTTTGCGGTGAAAACGAAAAACAGCTAGAACCCTTCGATGAGCCTCTCGGCGGGGCAGACCAGTGCCTGGGACAGGCGCACTAGGGTAGCGGCCTCGGCGCGGGAGAGGTCCTGGGTACCCTGTTCGTAGGCACGGATCATACGGAGCGAGACATCGCTGCGCTGCGCCAGTTCCTCCTGAGTGAGCCCCAGGTTCTTACGGCAGGCCTTCAGAGACAGTGCTTTGGGCCGGTAGTAAGTGTCAAACACTTCGAACACCTTGGTGATATCGGCTTCATGCAGGGGGTGGAAGAGCTCATGAACCTTTTCAATGGGGAGGCCGTTCCGGTCAAGGGATGCGAAGCTGACACCTTTGTACCACTGATATTGGGACAGGGCCCAGCCGGTCCAGTAGTAGCTGGAATCTTTGTCAGGAAAACGGTAACTGCCGTCCAGGGGTAATTCTCCGCCCGTGTTTTCGTATACCCTTGCGGCCAGTTCAATGCCGCTCATCCCCAGGGTGAATTTGGGGTGTCCCTCGCCGAATGCGACGTCAATCAGACTCCCTAAAAACCGATTATAAAAGGCACGCAAATCCAGCCCGCACCAAGTGACGGCATAGTCCACCATCACGGCAAAGTTGTCTCTCGAAGAGAGCATCATGTCTTTATCGTAAGCGTGCATCGTCGTTTTTAATCTTGTTTCTGTACAAATCCAGCGCAAAAATGCCTTCGAACACTTTGGGGCCTGATTTCATCTGGCGGAATTCTTCCCGGGCCCTGAGCTCCCTTTGTCCTCTTTGGGGTAAATAGACAGTTTTGTCTACCGGTTCTGTCGTAAGGAATACCAGGGATTCAAAGGCCTTCTCGCTTTGGAGGAAGATTTGCTCTCCAAGGTTACCCAAACGCATGGCTTGCCTTAGCTGATCCAGATTCAGGCCTCCGTCCAGGAAAGACCTGGCATAGTCGAAGTAGGAATCGTCTGCCCGGTATCCCCTGATGACATCAAAGCCGGACAAATCTGGAAGGAATTCCCGAATGATGTAGTCCTTGATGGCTGCCGGTGCATCTTGTTTTGTATCAAACACCCTGTTAACTAGCAGCACTGCCAGCCAGTTGAGCACGTGGAACCTCGGGCTGGAGAGGTCGCATACCTTGAGGTCATAGCTGGGTTCAAAGCTATAATGGTTGACAAAGGCCGATGGTGCTTCCGAGCACGCCCACTCCCGCGCCAGACCGATGTCTGCCGTGCAATAAAACCCCTGGCCAAAGTCATTGTGCACCCTCCCTCCCTGTTTGGACGGCCGCTCCACAATTCTACTGGACCCATGATACAGAATGCTTTCCATTAAAACTAACGTTATAACGTTACTTTGCAAAGGTATGAAAAAACATGTACCTTTGCAAGTATGACAGAAGTACGCGCAAAGAAAGCCCTCGGGCAGCATTTCCTCACGGACCAGAAGGTGGCCCGTGCCATTGTGGATGCCTTGCATGGAGGACTCCCCACGCTGGAAGTGGGTCCCGGCATGGGCGTTCTTACCCAGTACCTGCTGGAGCGGGAAGACATTGACCTCAGGCTTATCGAGATTGACTCGGAGAGTGTGGAGTACCTTCTCACCCACTTCCAGGGTATGCAGGGACGCCTCATGGAAGGAGACTTCCTCAAACTTAAGCTGGAAAAGCTTTTCCCGGAAAAGTTCGCCATCATCGGCAATTTCCCCTACAACATCTCTTCGCAGATTTTCTTCAAGGTGCTGGACTACAAGGACAACATCCCCGAGGTAGTGGGCATGGTGCAGAAGGAAGTGGCCGAGCGAATAGCCGAAAAACCCGGCAGTAAGACCTACGGCATCCTGAGCGTGCTGCTGCAGGCCTGGTACGACATTGAGTACCTCTTTACCGTGGGCTCCGGCTGCTTTGCTCCCCCGCCCAAGGTGGAAAGCGCCGTCATTCGCCTCACGCGCAACACCCGCACGGAACTGGGCTGCGACGAAGCCCTCTTCAAGACCGTCGTGAAAACGGCCTTCGGGCAGCGCCGCAAGATGATGCGCAATCCCCTGAAGCCCCTTGCCATCGCTCGCGGCAAGGCCGATGTTCTCTCTGAGGACATCTTCTCCCAGCGCCCGGAGCAACTCTCCGTGGAGGACTTTGTGGCGCTCACCAATTCGCTGGCTTAGAACTGGAAGTAGATAAAGCTCTGAAGGTCTGCCGTGATGAACTGGTAGATAAAGACAATAATGAGCACCACTACCACAGCCATGAGGCCCAGCGGCATGAGGGCAAAATTGAGCCGGTACCAGCGCTTGAAGCGCTCCGGCAGCCAGTGGATGATCATTCCCGCCACAAACAGCAGCAGCACCGTCCAGTGAGCGGCGGCCATGTCGGGGATGAGGCTCAAGTCCCAGGGCCCGCCAATCTGGTTCACCATGTTCTTGGCCGTGTTCCATGCTTCTTCGTTGGCCAGGGCAGGGTCCAGGTTGGAACCGCTGCGGAAGAAAAGGCGCGTGAAGGTGATGAAAACGAAGGTCTGGAAGATGTCCCAGGCCGTCGTTTTCTTGATTTTGAAGATCCACTCCACCACCGTTCCCACAAGGAGGATGAGCGTCCATACGAAGAACATGTTCCACACCGGGTAATGCAGCGTGAAGGACAGTGTGCCGCAAAGGGCCGTGGTGAGGCCGATGATCAGCAGCTTTCCGCCCAGGGAACGCTTGGTCCAGATCTTATAGATGACCATGCCAATGCCATTGAGGCCGCCCCAGATCATGAAATTCCAGCTGGCACCGTGCCACAGACCGCCGAGGAGCATGGTGTTCATGCTGTTGATGTTGGTGGTGATGAGCTTGCGGTCTCCGGGCTTTTTCCAGGCCCATAGGCCGATGCCCGCCGCCAGAAGCGCCACGCCGAAAGCTACCCACCAGCTGCCGCTGAGGAAGGAGCCGAAGACGGCCACCGCCGCAATGATGATATAGGTTCCGGCCGATGCGTTGCGGTTTCCGCCCAGCGGGATGTACAGGTAGTCGCGCAGCCATCGGCTAAGAGTCATGTGCCAGCGGCGCCAGAACTGCTGCGTATTCACCGCCTTGTAGGGTGAATTGAAGTTCTGGGGCAGGTAGAAGCCAAAAAGCATGGCTACGCCCGTGGCGATGTCCGTGTAGCCGGAGAAGTCTGCATACACCTGCAGCGAGTAGCAAAACAGGGCGCTCAAGTTCTCGAAGCCGCTGTAGAGAAGGGGATTCTCAAAGACGCGGTCGGCAAAGTTCACGGCCAGGTAGTCGGCCAGGATGAGTTTCTTCACAAGACCGTTCATGATCCAGAAGATGGCAATGCCAAACCAGCGGCGGCTCAGGTTGTAGGGTTTGTGCAGCTGCTGAACAAACTCCACGGCCCGCACGATGGGGCCGGCAACCAGCTGGGGGAAGAAACTCAGGTAAAAGCCAAAGTCCAGGAAGTTCTTTACAGGTTCTATCTTTTCCCGCTTCACATCCACTATGTAACTCACAGCCTGGAAGGTGAAGAAGGAGATGCCTACGGGGAGGATGATGGCGTCTACCCGGAAGAGGTTGACCCCGGTGAGGGCGTTCAGGAACTCTCCCAGGACGTCGTGCACCTCGAAGGACGTACCCAGAAGGTTGTTTACAAAGTCCGTGAGGAAGTAGGCGTATTTGAAGTAGGCCAGGATGCCCAAGTCTACGATGACGCTGAAGATGGTAAGCGCACTCCGTGCCCGGTCGCTGCGCAGTTTCCTTAACCCTTTTGCTGCAAAGAAGTTATAGACAATGACAAAGACCAGAAGAGCCAGAAACACGCCGCTGGTCTTGTAGTAGAAAAACAGCGAGCAGGCAAACAGATAGCCGTTCCTCAGGAGCGCTTTGCTGTGAAAGAGCGAGAACACGGCGAACACCAGCGCAAAGAAGGCCCAGAAGTAGAACTGGGTGAAGAGCAGCGGGTGGGCCTGATCGAAGGAAAACAGGTTCACCAGAAAATCCCGTATGACATCCCACATGCTCATTTCCGCTTGTGATAACTGTCGATGATGGCGTCAAACAGGAGGTCTGCCACCAGTTTATAGCCGGCCGGGGTAAAGTGCACTTTGTCTCCCTGGGCCAGGCCGGCTTCCTGCCAGCGGGCCATGGAGCCATAGCCTCCCATGACCTTGTACCAGTCCCAGAACACCCCGGCGCACTCTTTGGCCAGTTCCCGGAAGGCTTTCTCTGCCGCCTCCGTGTGGCCATTTACGTCGTGGCGGCGCCAGCTGTCGTTGATGCCGCTGAACAGGATGGCGCAGTAGGGGTTTACGCGCCTCACGGCCTTGATGAGTTCCCGGTAGTGCTCCTTGAAGCGGTGTACGTCAAAATCGGCCCCCTGGATGTCGTTGATGCCGATGGAGAAGATGACAAGGTCCGGCATCACGCGCCTGAGGTCCTGCTCCCACAACTCGCAGCGCAGCCAGGCGGTGGTGGAAGCGCCGTTCACTCCTGCTTCCATGAGACTGAAACCCTGGCCCGGCTTGTCCAGGTAGAGGCCGCGAAGGGTATAGTAGCCTTTCCCCTCAAAGCCCAGTTGTACCCAGTCGGTATAGAAAGGGAGCACGAAGTGTCCTTTGACGCCCCTTAATGTGTCTTTTTTGTTGAGAAGCAGAATGGGCTCCAGGGTCCCTTCGCCCAGCACATCCACCCGGTTGAAGGTGTATCGCTGCTGCAACAGATGTGCTTCGCGGGGCAGAAGGTCTATCACTACCCGGGCCGATGTGTCCCGTGCTGTCACGGCCATTCCGGTAAGCCCCAGGGCGGTGTTGTGCGGTTTAAGGCAGTTGACGCCCTCCCAGTTGCCGGCATAGGAACTGCTGTAGCTCACGGGGGTGTTGGTGCCGGCAGCCGAAAAGGGGAAGACCAGGCCGCGTCCGCCATCGGCCCCATATCTGAGGCTCAGGAAGTTGCGGCGCAGGCGGTCGCTCCAGGTACCGCCTTGGACGTGGGAGCCGCCTACGTGCAGGACGCGTACATCTACTCCTCCTGTTGCGATGAGGGTATCCAGTTTTCGCAGGAAACGGTTATAGGTAGGGGATGCTCCGGCAGGCATTTCCAGGGTGTTGAGGTCTCCTCTCACAAACGGATAATGCGGCACGCGGGCCCCGGCGGGAACCAGCGCAAGAAGGGTTATAAGGCAAAGGAGAAGCCGCTTTTTCATGGATGCATGGCCTCCTCCACCTTTCTTGCGGGATAGGTTTTTCTGAGCTGATAGAAATTGTAGCAGGTGAGAATGGACTGGCTGAGCGCATCTCCCACCTTCCTGGCGCCCTCCGAGGTAAAGTGGATGTAGTCCGGCCCGGCATAGGCAGGGCGGTGCTTGACCCACTGAACCATGGAATTCTCTCCTCCCATCATGCGGAAGAGGTCCCAGTAGGCGGCATCGTTGGCGAGGGCTGTGGATTTGAGGGAATCTACCAGTGTGGGCAGGTTGGGCCAGGTGACGATGCGGCCGTTCACGCTCTTTCCCATGTCGGACGGGCCGATGAAAAGGATTTTCGCCTGCGGGGCTACCTCATGGAAATACTGGATCTCGCGGGCAATCTGCTCTTGATACTGCTCGATGACCTTTGTGTTGCGGGCTACGGGCATATAGTTGCCGCCAAACTGAAGGATAATCAGGCGCGTGTCCGTAAGGGCAAAGCAGTCTGTCATCAGTGGCTTGGAGATGCGGTGGAAAATGGTGCCCGAGCAGCCTCTCAGCGGAATATTGTCTACGGCTACGCCTTCATTGCCATCGGCCCCCACCGCGTAAATCTCTGCACTGCCCCCAATGCGGAGGGTGGCCTTTTCTACCGGGCGCGGGAACGTCCAGGTGAGTAAGGTGGCACCGCCTTCGCCCACGGTCTTCACGGGTGCAGGCTTCAGGGTGTCGGAGACGGCTCTGGCGGTGAAGTCCTGACTGGTTCTTCCCACCAGAAGGCTCACGACAGAGAAGGTTTTGACGCCTTCCCGGGCATTCTTGTTCTTGGAACCCCGGAGGGAAATGGTGCCGCCGCCGGTGAGCTGCACCACCTGTGCCAGCATGCCGTAGCGGTTGTGGCCGGCCCGTACCGTGGTGGAGTCCCCGTACATGGTGTACTGGGTAAATGCACCGTTTGCGCTCTTGGAGATACTGGCCGATGGTACGTTACTCAGCGCCGGGAAATAGCCCGTTCCCTGTCCTCCGAACTGGGCCTGAAGCGCTTCACGCAAATCCTGCGAAATGCGGTCCAGCTCTATCTGGGAGTCTCCGTAGTGCACGACGCGAACCGTACGGTTCTGCCTTCCGGCCGTCTCCATCTCCTTGAACACATCGTCAAAGAAGCGATAGTCGTTTCCGGGAAGGTAGATGCGGTCCGGGTTTTCGTAGAAGAAGCGGCGGTAGAACTGCAGGGTGTCGTCCTGCATCCGGAAGCGGTTGGCAACGCCGGTGAGCACCGAGTCAACATCCACTTTCTGTTCGGCTGCATCTTCCAGCGTGCGCTGGTACGAAGCAAACCGTAGTGTGACAGGCCCCACCGGCACGCCGTCGGCCGGCACTGCCAGCCACAGCATACCTATCATGGCGAAGACGCCCGCAAAGAAAATCAGTACTTGCCGTGCTTTCATAAGAATTACAAAGATACAGAAAAACTCCGAAAACCGCCAGCCCCTGCCTAGCAGTATTACCACCATCTCTCTAGTGCCTCCACCACTTCCGGTCCCTATTTCCACCAGCAGCACCCCATTCCCTTCAGCAGCACCCCTTTCTCGCCTGCAGCGCCCCATTTCTCCACGATCGCCACGTCCTCCTGCCCTTATTCCCACCACCTCACCAGTAGCACCCCGACCGCGTTGACAGAGAATCGGCCTCCTGTGCGTTCTACGTGTCAACGCGGTAAGGATTTCGGCCAAAACGGCCCAAAACGCTGCCGCGTCGACATGAAAGCGGCCTCCTGTGCATTCTGCGTGTCAACGCGGTAAGGGACTGGCCTTTGCTGTGTGTGGTGTGGGCTCTTGCAGCAGCGCTTCTGCGGAGGGGGGAGACCCTCCCGGGGGACTCCGTTCGCATGGTTCATTCGCTTGGGAGTTCGGGGCGCTCGCATGCTTCGCGCCCGTCACTCCC
>CAMODD010000071.1:0-8309 GCA_946611215.1 uncultured Bacteroidales bacterium
ATGTGGCATACGCCGTCGGGGCCGGAGATGGCCACAACCTTGGCGCCCAGTTCGGTGGCCTTGATGCAGGCGCCCCAGGCTACGTTACCGAAGCCGGAGACAGCCACCTTCTTGCCCTGGATGTCCTTGCCGGCCTTCTGGAGAAGGTGCTGGGTGAAGTACAGAGCGCCGAAGCCGGTGGCCTCCGGGCGAAGGATGCTGCCGCCCCAGGTGCCGCCCTTGCCGGTGAGCACGCCGGTATTGTACTGGCGGGCCAGTTTCTTGTACATGCCATAGAGGTAGCCAATTTCACGGCCGCCCACGCCTACGTCACCGGCAGGGATATCCTGGTCGGGGCCGATGCAGTTCCACAGTTCCAGCATGAAAGCCTGGCAGAAGCGCATGATTTCGTCGTTGGATTTTCCTACGGGGTCGAAGTCGGAGCCGCCCTTGGCACCGCCCATCGGAAGGGTGGTGAGAGCGTTCTTGAACGTCTGCTCGAAGCCCAGGAATTTGAGCATGGAAGGCGTTACGGCTTTGTGGAAGCGGAGACCTCCCTTATAAGGACCGATGGCACTGTTGAACTGGATACGGTAACCGGTGTTGGTCTGGACCTCGCCTTTATCGTCAATCCAGGTGACGCGGAAAGTAAAGATGCGGTCCGGCTCTACCAGACGTTCCACAATCTTGGCTTTCTCGAACTCGGGATGCTGGTTGTAAACATCTTCAATAGATTCCAGAACCTCTTGAACGGCCTGCAGGTACTCTTTTTCGAGGGGGTATTTGGCCTGCAAACGTGCCATGATGTCGGTTGTTTTCATGATTTGAATGAAAGTTTAGTGTTGTTGGTTATAATGTTTAAGGAATTTGCTTTGATTCCGTCACAAATTTATGTAATAAAATAGTAATTAACAAATAAATTGAAAAAAGATTCGGCGTAAAAAAGGTGGCCTTTGTAACAATAAATTACTATCTTTGTAGACTTTTTGCAAACTAATTCATTTGTGATGAAAAAACTGACTTTTGCACTGTCTCTGGTGACGCTTGCCGCGGCCGTAGTTTCCTGCGGAAACGGCCGCTCCAAAGCCGAGCGCCTGCTGGAGAACTATGCTGAGGTGACCATTCCCGCTCCGGACCTTTCGGGAATCACCGACAATGGTAAGGAGGTTCTCAACCTTTACCGTTTTGCTGCAGACCAGGCCGATGCCATCTACTGGCAGCAGGTCTTCGGCTCCAAGGATTTCTTCAGCGCTCTTCCCTCCAAGGCGGAACGAGATTTTGCCGAGGTAAACTACGGCCCCTGGGACCGTATAGACAACCAGCCCTTCCTGGAAGGCTTCGGCCCCAAGCCGGCCGGCGCCCGTTTCTACCCGGAAGACATGACTGCAGAAGAATTCGAGGCGCTGAAGGATCCCAACAAGGAAAGTGCTTACACCCTCATTCGCCGCCGCATCGACGGTTCCCTGGAAGCGGTCTGGTTCCATGACGCCTACGCAGAGGAAGTGGAAAAGATTGCAGACCTTCTTCGCGCTGCCGCCGACATTACCATCAAGCCCAGCGTGCGTGCCTATCTCCTGGAGATGGCCAATGCTGTTCTCTCCGACGACTACTATGCCGCCAATCGAGCATGGCTGGAGATGACCGACAGCAAGATGGACCTTGTCATCGGCCCCACCGAGACCATTGACGACGCCCTTTATGGCAGGAAGGCTTCCTACGGTGCCTACGTTCTTTTGAAGAACCTGGAGCGCACGGCTTCCCTGCAGGCCCTCTGCGACCGTCTGCCGGAGTTGCAGGCCTCCCTGCCCGGAGACGCCGCCTACCATAACTTCACCCCCGGACGTCAGTCCAACATTTTCTCCTGCGACGTGCTCTACTACGGCGGTTATCCCAATGCCGGTTACAAGAACATCGCCGTCAACTTCCCCTATGACGCCCGCGTACAGGAAGAGTTCGGTTCCCGTACCATCCTGTTCGACAATATCATCCGTGAAAAATACAACCGCACCGTGTTCCCGGCCGGCATGCTGCTCTTCGAGCCCGCAGACCAGGCCCACCTGGATGCCTCCGCCTTCTACTGGAACATCGTATTCCGTGAAGTGGCCCAGTCCCTGGGTGTGAAGGAAACCGTGAACGGAAAGGGAAGTGTGGCCGATGCCCTCGGCAACGAGGCTCTCACCATCGAAAAGCTCAAGTCCAATGTACTGGGCGCCTACCTGTGCATGCAGGAAGTGGATGCCCACCGCGTAGATGCCCTTATCATGAAGCAGGATGTCGTCGCTACATTCATTGCCAATATCATCCGTTCGGCCCGTTTCGGTGCCGCCGATGCTACCGGCCGCGCCAACCTCATCATCTACAACTTCCTCGTGAACCAGGGCGCCATTACCCGCAAGGCTTCCGGCAAGTATGACATCGACTACGCCAAGGCGGAGTCTACCATTGCTTCCATGAGCGAGCTCGTGCTTTACATGCAGGCAACGGGAGACGCCAAGGGTGCCTCCGATCTGGTCGGCAAGTTTGCCAGCGTGCCTGCTACCCTTAAGGCCGACATCGTAAACCTGGAACTGGAAAAGATTCCGGTCGATATCCGTTTAACCTACGAAAGATAAAACTAAGACTATAAAATGGCAAAGAAATTCAACCTGAAGCTCTGGGTGTTCCTGCCGCTCGTGGTAGCTGTCACCGTCTTCCTCTGGGCTGTTCCGGTGTCGTTTTTCGGCATCGACTCCCTCACCGTCGTCCAGCAGCGTGTGATCTCCCTGTTCGTGTTCGCTGCCCTGATGTGGATCTTCGAGATCATCCCCAACTGGGCTACGTCCCTCCTGGTAATTGTGATAGCCCTCCTTACGGTATCCAATAAGGGTATCGGCTTCTTCTGCGATCCTCAGTATGGTACGCTGGTCCCTTACGCCCGTATCATGAGCTCCATGGCAGACCCTGTGGTGATGCTGTTCCTCGGCGGCTTCGTGCTGGCCATCATGGCAGAACGCTACGGCCTGGATGTCACCCTGGCCCGTGCCCTCCTGAAACTCTTCGGCACCAACCCTTACGTGGTGCTCCTCGGTTTCCTCATCATGATCTCCATCTTCTCCATGTTCATGAGCAACACGGCCACCGCCGCCATGATGCTGGCCCTCCTCACCCCGGTGCTGTCCAAACTTCCGGCCGACGACAAGGGTAAGGTCGGCCTGGCCCTGTCCATCCCCGTAGCCGCCAACCTCGGCGGTATCGGCACCCCTATCGGCACGCCTCCCAACGCTACCGCCAAGGGCGCCCTGGAGCAGGCTGGTATCGACGTGAGCTTCGGTGAGTGGTGCGCACACATGATTCCCTACGTGGTGATCATGATTGTGATTGCCTGGATCCTCCTCCGCGTGTTCTTCCCCTTCAAGACCAAGAAGCTGGTGCTGGAGATCCCGGAGAACACCAAGCAGAAAGACTGGAAGACGTATGTGGTGTGGATTACCTTCATCGGTACCATCCTTCTCTGGGCAACCGAGAAACTTACCGGCATCAACTCCAATATCGTTGCCTGGATCCCGCTGGGCGTATTTACCGCCACGGGCCTGTTTGGCAAGGAAGAAATCAAGGAAATCAACTGGAATGTGCTGTGGCTCGTCGCCGGCGGCTTCTGCCTCGGATACCTGATGCAGGATACCGGTCTCGCGAAGGTGCTCATCCAGGCCATTCCCTTCGGCAGCATGTCCGTTGTGCTGGTCCTTGTGGTGGCCGGTCTGGTGTGCTACTTCCTCAGTAACTTCATCTCCAACTCCGCTACCGCTGCCCTCCTTATCCCTATCCTCATTGTGGTGGCTAACGGTATGGCAGACCCTGAGGCTGCCAACAATGCCAAGTTCCTGGCTATGGGCGGCACCAGCGCCATGATCATCTTCGTGGCCGTGTGCGCATCCATCGCCATGCTGTTCCCCATCTCCACCCCTCCGAATGCCATCGCATCGGCTACCGGTATGGTAGAGACCAAGGACATGACCAAGGTAGGTATCGTGATTGGCTTCATCGGCTTTGTCCTTGCCTACTTCTGGCTTACCAAGATTTTCCCGTTTGCTTAATATGAAAAAAGTAATACTTCTTGCAATGGCAGCGCTGCTCTCCGGCAGCGCCGCTTTTGCGCAGGAGGAAAAGCCTGCGCACTTCAAGCTCTACGGCTTCATCCGTAATTACCTGTCTGCCGATTCCCGCGCCGTGAACGCCGGTACCGAAGACCTCTATTTCTATATGCCCAAGGGCCATGACATGAAAGACGGTCTGGACCTGAACAGTGGCTTCAACTGGCGTTTTGTCTCCCTCACCACCCGTCTGGGCGTGGACGTGTCCGGTTACAAGTGGGGCACCATGGGTGTCTCCGGCAAGGTGGAGGCCGACTTCTACAACCTCAGCGGCTCCGTTCCCGTGCTGCGCCTGCGTCAGGCTTTCATGAAGCTCACCTGGGACAACAGCCCCGTGGCTCTTACCCTGGGCCAGGCCTGGCATCCCATGGCCGCCGACATGCCGCACATGAACAATCTGGAGACCGGTGCTCCGTTCAATCCGTTCAACCGCAGCCCTCAGGTGACGGCCGACATCAATCTGGGCTCCGGTGTCACCCTCACCGCCAGCCTCCTGTACCTGAACCACTACCTGCCCACCGGTCCTGCCGGCAAGTCCAAGGATTACTACAAGTATGGCCTTCCCGAGGCTTACGTGGGAGTTACCTACAAGAACAGTAAGTTTACCGGTAAGCTGGGTGTGGATGTGGTGAATCTGCGTCCCTACCGCACCATCACCGACTGGCGCGTCGTTCCCGGATCCACAGACCCTGCCAAGACCATCGAGGTCAAGAGCCTTCTCACCACCTTCTCTCCCTTCGTGTTCCTGCAGTACACCAGCGGTAAGTTCCAGCTGCGTGCCAAGAGCATCCTGGCTCAGGGAGGAGAGCATATGAACCTTCTGTCTGGTTACGGCATACACGCTTTCAATGAGGACGGTACCATCGAGTATACTCCCATGCAGGACTGGGCTTCCTTCGTGAGCTTCTCTTACGGAAAGAAGGTCCAGGCCATGTGCATGCTCGGTTATATGAAGCAGCTGGGCACCACCAAGGATGTGACGACCATCTGGATCAACAATTCCGCCGACCAGCACATCCAGCAGGCCTTCCGTGCAACTCCTACCGTGGCCTGGAACCTGGGCAAGTTCACCGTGTCGCTGGAGTACAACCTCACCGCCGCCGAGTTCGGCAGCGGCGCCCGTAATGCCCGCGGCATGTGGGACGGCGACAAGGAGTGGATCCTCAATCACCGCTTCATCTGCATGACCAAGTTCAACTTCTAAGGATATCCTGCAGAACCAATCCGGCCAGCGTATGGCCGAAGATGGCTGTTATGTGCGCAAGGCTGCCGTTCACGCAGGCCTTGCGCACAATTTCTTGTGCCGGTTCCTGTGCCTCGCCCTTGTTCTCCAGCAGTTCTTGCGAGTACACGCAGAGAACGGGTTTGCCGGTAGTACGGCCTTCCTTGCGCATTTTCTTACGGATGGCCCGGGCCAGCGGATCTCCCTGCACGTCCCAGAATTCGGCCACACGGATGCGTGTAGGATCTATCTTAAGGGCGGCCCCCATGGATGAGAAGAGAGTGGCAGGGGAGTGGGAGGCCAGCTCAATGAGGGCGGTCTTGTCCTTCAGGGAATCGATGCAGTCGATGACGTAGTCGTAGTCTTCCAGATGAAACTCCGCTGCGCTCTCGGGGGTGAAAAGAGCGTGGATGGCCGTAATTTGGGCCGATGGATTGATCTCCAGCAGCCGCTCCTTCATGGTTTCCACTTTGGAACGCCCCACCGTGAGGGTGGTAGCCATGAGTTGCCGGTTGACATTGGTGATATTCACGTTGTCGGCATCTACGATGGTAAGGTGAGCAATGCCGCTACGAACCAGGCTTTCTGCACACCAGGAACCAACGCCGCCTACTCCAAACTGGAGCACGCGGGAGGAGGCTATTCGCTGCATGCCTTCTTCTCCTGTGAGGAGGCGTGTCCGGTTAAAAATATCTTGTTGCGAAGCGTTCATGGGTGCAAAGATACACAATAATTCTTGTCTTTTTTTTGTATATTTGTAGCTACGCTAACAACCTAACTAAAGATACATACTATGGGAGCATTTCATGCCTATGACATCCGGGGTATCTACAATGTAGACTTCGACAAGGAAACCGCCTACAAGGTAGGTTATTTCCTTCCTGCCCTTCTTGACGCCCGCAAAGTCCTTGTGGGCCGCGACTGCCGTCTCTCCGGCAAGGAGATTCACGACTACCTCATCAAGGGCATCACCGATGCCGGCGCAGACGTTGACGACATCGGCCTGTCCAGCACGCCGCTGGTGTACTTTGGTACGGCCAACTACGGCTACAAGGCTTCTGTCCAGATTACGGCCAGCCACAACCCGCGCGAATATAACGGCATGAAGGTGAGCCGTGAGAATGCCCTTCCCGTCGGCCTTGACACGGGCCTTGGCCAGATTAAGCAGTGGATTGACGAGGGACGCCCCACGCCCAAGGCCGCCGTCCCCGGCAAAGTGACGGAGATTGACATCAAACCGGACTACATCAAGTTCCTCCTCAAATACAAGGGAGACTACTCCAACCTCAAGATTGCCTTCGACCTTTCCAACGGCATGGCCTGCCTCTTTGCCAAGGAAATCTACAAGGGAGAGAATGCCACTTATCTCTTTGACGAGATGGACGGCAGCTTCCCCAACCACGAGCCCAACCCGCTGATCCCCAAGAACGTGGAACCGCTCAAGAAGCTGGTGTCGGAGACGAAGGCCGATGTGGGCGTCATCTACGACGGAGACGCAGACCGCGTGATGTTTGTGGACGACAAAGGCCGCTTCGTGGCTCCGGATTTGGTGGTGGCCCTCATGGCCCGCTACTTCTGCGACGAGCGTGGGGAAAAGAACCCCCGCGTGCTGCAGGAAATCCGCTCCAGCCTGGCCGTCGCCGAGGAACTGACCAAAAACTACAACGCAGAGGTTCACACCTGGCGTGTGGGCCGCGCCTTCGCCGCTCCCAAACTCCGTGAGATTGACGGTCTGTGGGGCGGGGAACTGGCCGGCCACTATTATTTCAAGGACTTTTTCTACAGCGACAGCGGCATGCTCTCCAGCATTATCGTGCTGCGTATCGTGAGCGCCCTCAAGAAAAAGGGCATCAGGCTGAGCGAGGAAATGGACCGTCTCACCCACTATGAGAATTCCGGCGAGATCAATTATAAGGTAGAGGACAAGAAGGGCGCCATGGACGCAGTCAAGGCCTTCTTCGAGAGCCAGGAAACGCCCACCAAGGTAATGGACTTTGACGGATATCGTCTGGAGTTCCCCGGCTGGTGGTTCAATATCCGGCCTTCGAACACGGAGCCTTATCTCCGCTTTATCTGCGAAGCCACCTCCCAGGATGTCCTCAAGGATAAAATTGCCCAGGTCGACAACATCATCGTCGGCCAGTTTGGCGGTAAACGTTAACGAATGAAGAAAACCGTACTGATTTTACTCTCCCTCTTCGCAGGGATCACCCTTAAGGGACAGGAGGCCGGCCGTGAGGCCGATTCCCTCCGTCACGCCTTCGGGCGTCAGCAGGTCACGAATCTGACAAAAAGTACAACGCCCTATGCAGATACCCTTGATACCGGCAACCCCGGTGTCAAGGTTGTCTTGTATAACAATGGCACGTACCGTTATGTGAAGGATCCGTCCATGGTGGCTGTGGACAGCGTGTTTACGGAATGCTGGGATACCCGCGCCGTGAATCCGTACCGCGAGCAGCCAGACCCTATCCCGGAGCGCTTCTCGCTGTGGGTGGTGGATTCCCTGGATTCCTATGCCTGCCCCTATGTGGTGCACCCCCGGTCGCTGTTCGGCTACCGGCACGGCCGCCGTCACCAGGGTATCGACCTGCCGTATCCCACCGGTACGCCCGTCCCGGCCGCCTTTGACGGCAAGGTACGTATCTCGGATTATGTAGGAGGGTATGGCAACCTGGTGGTCATCCGCCATGCCAATGGCCTGGAGACCTTTTACGGCCATCTGTCCAAGAGGAATGTTCAGTCCGGTGACTGGGTAAGCGCGGGCGATATCATCGGCCTGGGCGGCAGTACCGGCCGCTCCACCGGCCCGCACCTGCACTTTGAAACCCGTTACAAGGGTGCCGCCTTCGATCCTTCCTGGCTCATTGACTTTGAGACGGGAACCCTTCGGCACCGGCTCCTTAAAATCCGCAGCTGGTACTTCAATCCCAACCAGCGCTATGTGCAGAACGTGGACGACGAAGACGAGATTTTCC
>CAMODD010000072.1:0-7509 GCA_946611215.1 uncultured Bacteroidales bacterium
GCCCCTGACCGGGCACCCGTCTGCCAATGAATAGACTTTTGTTATGAAACTTGTGAAATACCTTTGGATGCTCCTCGCCGCCGGCCAGCTGCTTGCCTGCGGCTCCAAGAATAACCCGGAAGGCCAGACCGTTACCCTGTCCGTGACTCCCGCGAGCCTTATCTTCGAGGCGGATGATGCGGCCAGCAAAATGGTGACGGTGACATCGTCCACCTCCTGGACGGCCGAGACCCGGGAGAGCTGGCTGCACCTGTCATCGGCCTCAGGGAATGGCAACGGTTCCTTCTCCGTGAAGGCGGATGCCCTTGCCGGCAGCCCACGTGAGGCCGTGATTACCGTGTCGGCCGGTGACAAGACGGCCACCGTGAGCGTGAAGCAGGGGGCCAGCGGACTGGTTCCCGTGCCCGCTTCCTTTGACGGGACCAAGCGCTCCAATACGGCCTACCAGCTGCTCATCTACTCGTTCGCCGACAGCGACGGGGATGGCTGGGGAGACATCAAGGGTATCACGCAGCACCTGGATTACCTGGACGAGCTGGGCGTAACGGCCCTGTGGCTGAGCCCGCTGCATCCGTCCGACTCCTATCACGGATACGATGTGACCGATTACTTCGGGGTAAATCCCAAGCTGGGAACGGAAGATGACTTTAAAGAACTCCTGGAGAAGGCGCATGCAAAAGGCATTCAGATCTACCTGGACTATGTGCTCAACCATAGCGGTAAGGGACATGCCTGGTTCAAGGAGGCCATCGCCGATGCGTCCAGCCCTTACCGGGACTACTATTTCTTCAGCGCCAATCCTTCGGCCGATTACAAGAGTTTCCCCATGCTGAAGGGCACTTCCTATAATGCCGGCGAATGGAAGCAGGTGACGTCCGGGTCTCCCAGGATTACCATCACTTCCACTACGGAGGCCGTAACAAACGGAACGGCTTCCTGGAACCTCTGGACCTGGCAGGATGGCGGCGAGGGGAAGGTGGTCAAGTTCGTGGACAAGGGAGACGGCACCTACTATCTGGTGATGAACATTTCCGGCAAGTGGGGCGTCCTTGTCCGCAAATACGACAACTGGAACGCCGGCTCCAAGTTTGGCGCCAAGAGCGGCAGCACTATCACCGAAGGCCAGCCGATGGAGCTGGTGGGGGATGGCGGCGACATGTGGTTCACCGGTAATGGCGGCCGATACAAGATCGAGCTCACCGACGTTTCCACCGAAACCCTCTTCTACATGGGCTGCTTCAGCGACTGGATGCCGGATCTCAACTACGGAGATGTCTCCGCAGCCCGGGACAACGCCTGCTTCAAGGATATGGCGGCATCGGCCGACAAGTGGATCCGGATGGGCGTGGACGGTCTTCGCCTCGATGCCGTGAAGCATATCTGCGGCGGCATCGGCTCCTACAACCATGCGTCGGACCGCGCGCTCCTTGCCCAGTGGTACGAGCACTGCAACGCTACGTACAAGGAGGCGGGCCATGCCGGCAACATCTTCATGGTGGCCGAGGAATGGGATTCGCACGATATAGAGAAAACGTACTATCAGTCACTTACGTCCTGCTTCGAGTTTGACTACGGCTACAAGCTGCGCGACGTGCTCAACAGCGGCAATGCCAGCGGCTTTGTGAGCGCAGTCTCGGGATTTGTCTCCGACCACACGGCCCAGCGTCCCGACGCCATTACTTCTTTCTTCCTTTCCAACCATGACCAGAACCGCTTTGCCAGCGAGATCGGGAAGAACGTAGCCCGTGAGAAGCAGGCCGCGGCCATTCTCCTGAGCGGCCCCGGAAAGCCGTTCATCTATCAGGGAGAAGAACTGGGTTACTGGGGTAAGAAGGACAGCGGAGACGAGTATGTCCGTACCCCCATCAAGTGGACCAAGACCGGTGCTATCGCTTCCGGTGCCTTGAACGGGAAAATAGATAACAGCATGCTCACGGCCGATATCTCCGTTGAGGCACAGAAGGGGAAGGACGACTCCATCCTCAATGTCTACAAGACCTGGAGCTGCCTGCGCAATACCTATCCGGCCCTCGCCGGAGGCACCATGAGCGCCGCTCCCGTCTCCGGTACCTCCATCGCGGCCTGGTATATGTCCCTCCCCGACGCCAAGAGCCTCCTGGTGATCCATAACGTGGCCTCTTCCACCAAGGGTGTCACCGTCACCGACTCCATGTCCAGCCCCGTCGCCGTCCTGGGCGGTGCCTCCGTCTCCGGAACCACCCTCACCCTGGGTCCCAACTCCTCGGTGGTGTTTGAGCTGTAAGCCCCCGTATTATATAGAGCAGGCCGGAACTGCGTAGGCAGCTCAGGCCTGCTCTAGCTATTGATTGCAATCGTAATTAAAAATGATTACATTTGCAAAAACGATATCAATCATGGAAACAGTCGCAAGAACACAAACGGTACTAAGACTTAAGGAAGAGACTCTTATCCGGGCTAGATACAAAGCCAAACAGCAAAACATGTCCCTGAATGCTTTTCTGGAGCAGGCTGTTGAGGTGGCTGTGGCTCCCAGAATTCCTAAACTGCCTCATGATTTTGCCATCGATCCGGCTATAAAGCGTATTTCCGGAATTATGCCTGCTCCCTCAAAGGAGCAGTTGGAAGCCGACGACCGGTTGGCTTATATTTACAATAAAGGTCTGTAGTGGTTATGAAAGTATTCCTTGATACCAATATCTTAATGGACTGGTACCAGAAAGACAGGCCAGGGAACGCCTTGGCAATGGCTATCATATCGGCTTCTGGGGAAAATACGTATAACCTTGTCGTAAGCACGCAGAGTATTATTGACAGCGCTTACTCTTTGCGGAAGACAGGCGTTACATATGAAGCGTTTGCCGATATGCTGGGCATATTACGCTCCCGTGTCCGTATTGTGGGTATCGATGAGATAGATTTGTTGTGGGCGATGGATCATTACTCCGGTGACTTTGAAGATGATATGCAATATGCCAGCGCCTACAATGCCGTGTGCGACTATTTTATTACTCGTGACAAAAAGCTGCTGAGACATAACAGTAAACTATGTCCTATGACTGTTATTTCCCCCGATGATTTTGTGTCTATGATGATATCGTAGAGAGGGCTCTGTTTGAATTGTAGCCGATTTTTGCTAACTTGCGGCCATGAAAAGGATACTTTTTATGGCCGCTTTTTTTGTGGCCGTTTCGTGTGGAGCGGGGTCTAAGGATGCCCCGGATCCTGATAAACCTGCCATTCCGGAAGAAGTAGGAACGCCCACTTTCGCCAAGGGCGCAGATATCAGTTGGGCTTCGGAGATGGAAGCGGAAGGCCGGAAGTTCCGCCTCAAGGACGGTAAGGAGGCAGATATTCTTTCCGTCCTGAGGGCCAGCGGCATCAACTCCATCCGCCTTCGCGTGTGGGTAGACCCTTACAAGGGCTGGAGCGGCAAGGAAGATGTCCTGGCTATGGCCCGGCGCGTTTCGGAAGCAGGCCTGGCCCTTATGGTGGACTTCCACTACAGTGACTTTTTCGCAGACCCTTCGCGCCAGCAGATTCCTGCCGCCTGGAAGGCCGACAAAGCCGATATCGACAAGATGTGCGCACACGTGACGGCGCATACGAAGGACGTGCTGGAGGCCCTGAAGGCAGCCGGCGTCACCGTGAACTGGGTGCAGGTGGGGAACGAAACCCGCAGCGGAATGCTCTTTGGCTCGGGAGATCTGGTATGGGCCAACAAAGGCAGTGAATTCGCCAGTTACGTGAAACTTTCCAATGCCGGTTACAATGCCGTCAAGGAAGTGTATCCGTATGCGATGGTTATGCCCCACCTGAACAATGCCTTCGATGCTTCCAATAATGAATGGTGGGTGTCTTCCTTCAAGGCGCAGGGCGGCAAGTTCGACGCCTTGGCTTTCTCCCATTATCCGCAGGAATGCTGGAACGGGAAAACCAGAATGGAGGCCGATGAAGCCAACCGCCTGGCCCTCGAGTTCGTGCAGTTTGCGGTGGAGAAGTACAAGGTTCCTGTCATCGTGAGCGAGGTAGGCGTGATAACGTGGGATGATGAGGCAGAGAATAAGGCGGAGAAAGAGGCCGAGGCCAAACGCCTTCTGCAGGCCTTCATGACGGGTATCCGCAAAATCAAGGGTTGCGCCGGCGTCTTTTACTGGGAGCCCGAAGTGGATGGTATTTGGAAGCCCAAAGTGTACGGTGATGCATCGGCTATCTACCGCTACACCGGAGAGCAGGGACCCTGGACCAAGGCATACAACATGGGCGCGTTTACGCCCTCCGGCGCCCCTACGTCTGTCATGGAAGTGTTTGAGTACTGATGAGAAATATTTCGCGCCTTTTCTACAGAATGCCTGTGATTACCATGTACATCGCAGGCCTTCCGCTTTTCTTTTTTCTCTTTGTGCTGGCTTACAAGCCCTTTTTGATGGACGAGTTCCTGGCCGTCGGGGCAGGGCGGTATACGCTCAACCTTATTGTGAGTACGCTCATCGTGCTGGGGGTGGTCTCCATCTCCCGCATGCTGCTCTTTATTTTGAGAAAAAAAATAGACCTTAACTGGCCGCTCTATATCCTGTGGTGCCTGGGAGAAGTGGTGGCGAGCGGTCTTTTCATGTCCATTCCCATGGGCATTGGCTGGGCCGGAGTTCGCCCGTATTTTTCTGTGATGTCCCTGTGCGTGCTGTACATGGCCGGCATCCTCGTCATTCCCCATTCCATTCTTGCCATGGCCGTTCAGCTATACCAGCTGAGCCGGGAAGTGGGACGTCCCGTCATTCCCGAGGAAAAAACCCTCATCCGTTTCTATGACGACCAGAAGCGCCTCAAGCTGGTGGTCTCTTCCGAGGCCGTCCTTTATATAGAGGCAGAGGAAAACTACGTGCATGTGGTGCATCTGGACAATGGAAAAATCAAAGATTTCGAGCTTCGCTCGTCCATGCGCTCGCTGGAAGATGTCCTCAATCGGCACGGATTGGTGCGCTGCCATCGTTCTTTCTTCCTCAATGCGGCCCATGTAGACCTTCTCAAAAAGGATGCAAACGGCTATGCGCTGGCCCAGCTGGATCAGGAGGGCGCCAAGGAAATCCCCGTCTCAAAGCGTTATTATCAGACAGTGACAGCACTTTTGTAAGTTTTTGACATTCTGATAATTGGCTTACAATTTACTTACTAAAATATTTTATTTGATTCAAAACTGTAAGTTTTATTGATTTTGACAATAAAACATCGTAACTTTGCACCGGACATTGAAGCAAGCTTCGTGTCTATTTGTTAAGTTCGTTTTATATACCCGGACGGTTTCCTTGGGGAGGGAGACCGTCCACTTTTTATATGATGGTTTTTTTGCCAGTTTGCTGTAAAAAACGTATATTTGCACGTTTAAGTCAGTCGATATTTAACCTAATAATAGTTTTATGGCAGAAATTAAGAAAAGAGTCTATCGCTTTGGTGGCAAGCACGCCGAGGGCAATGGCAAGATGAGAGAGCTTCTGGGTGGCAAGGGCGCCAACCTCGCAGAGATGAATCTCCTGGGTATGCCCGTTCCCGCCGGTTTCACCATTACTACCGAGTGCTGCACGGAATACTACCGTCTGGGCGGTGGCTACACCCCCGAACTCCGTGTAGAGGTGGCCGCAGCCCTGGAAGCTACCGAAAAGATCATGGGCAAGAAGTTTGGCGACGCCAACGATCCGCTCCTGGTCAGCTGCCGCTCCGGCGCACGCAGCTCCATGCCCGGCATGATGGATACCATCCTCAATATCGGCCTTTGCTCCGCTACCATTCCCGGCATGATCAAGAAGACCGGCAACCCCCGTTTCGTGTATGACGCCTATCGCCGTCTCATCATGATGTATTCCGACGTCGTGATGGAAAAGGCCGAGGGCATCGAGCCCGCAGACGGCCAGGGTATCCGTCAGCAGCTGGACCGCATGATGGAAGACGTGAAGAAGGCCAATGGCTACAAGAGCGACACCGAGCTCACCGCCGATCAGCTCAAGGATCTGGCCGAGGCTTTCAAGGTGCGCATCAAGGAAGTGCTGGGTGTTGAATTCCCGGACGATGCCCAGGCTCAGCTCTGGGGCTCCATCGGCGGTGTGTTCAAGAGCTGGAACGGCAAGCGCGCTATCCGCTATCGTCAGATCGAGCACATTCCCGATGACTGGGGAACGGCTGTGAACGTACAGTCCATGGTGTTCGGTAACATGGGTGACACCTCCGCTACCGGTGTGGCTTTCTCCCGTAACCCCGCCAACGGCGACAACAAGTTCTACGGCGAGTGGCTCATCAACGCCCAGGGCGAGGATGTGGTGGCCGGTATCCGTACCCCCAACCCCCTGAACGAAGCTACGAAGAGCGAAAAGAACAAGAACCTCGCTTCCCTCGAAACCGCCATGCCGGAGGTTTACAAGGAGCTGGACGAGATTCGCAAGAACCTGGAGAACCACTTCCAGGATATGCAGGATATCGAATTCACCATCCAGGAAGGCAAGCTCTGGATGCTGCAGTGCCGTATCGGCAAGCGCACCGGCCTGGCCGCCCTCCAGATGGCTGTAGATATGGTCGAGGAAGGCCTCATCGACGAGAAGACCGCCGTGATGCGTGTAGCTCCCGCCCAGCTGGACGAGGTTCTGCATCCCATCCTGGATCCCGCCTCTGAGAAGAAGGCTGCCATCATGGCCCAGGGTCTGCCCGCTTCCCCGGGTGGCGCCGTAGGCCAGATTGTGTTCACCTCCGAGGATGCCATCAAGTATGCCGCTGCCGGCAAGAAGTGCATCCTGGTTCGTGAAGAGACCTCTCCCGAAGACATCGACGGTATGCACGCCTCCGTGGGTATCCTCACCGAGCGCGGCGGCATGACCTCCCACGCCGCCCTCGTGGCCCGTGGCTGGGGCAAGTGCTGCATCGTAGGCTGCGACACCCTCAAGATCAACTTCAAGGACAAGACCGTTACCTTCACCGGCGTGAACAAGACCTTCAAGGAAGGTGAGTTCATCTCCCTCAACGGTGCCAAGGGTCTCGTATACGAGGGCGCCATCGAAACCATGGACGCCTCCGAGAACCCGCTGTTCGCCAAATTCATGGCCATGTGCGACAAGTTCCGCAAGCTGGGTGTCCGCACCAACGCCGATACTCCCGAAGACGCTGCCCGCGCCCTCAAGTTTGGCGCCCAGGGCATCGGCCTGTTCCGTATCGAGCACATGTTCTACGGCAAGAACTCCGAGCTCCCGCTGAGCAAGCTGCGCAAGATGATCCTCTGCGACACCGACGAGGAGCGCAAGGCCGCCCTGATGGAACTGGAGCCCTTCATGAAGGCCGCCGTCAAGGAGACTCTCCGCGTGATGGACGGCAAGCCGGTCGTGTTCCGCCTGCTGGATCCGCCGCTCCACGAGTTCGTACCTCAGGGTGAGGACAAGAAGAAGGAGCTGGCCAAGGATCTGGGCATCTCCGTGAAGGAAGTGGAGAAGCGTGGAGAAAGCCTCCACGAGGTGAACCCCATGATGGGTCACCGCGGTGTCCGTCTGCACGTGA
>CAMODD010000073.1:0-7367 GCA_946611215.1 uncultured Bacteroidales bacterium
TTATTTTTTACTCTAAAATTATAACATTTTTTTTGACAATAATAAACGACCGTTTAATATTTAAAAGCGGAGCGGGTGGTTTTTGCGATATAGAGTGTACTATTATCAATATTTATGTTTAACTAAAATCTGTTAGCTTATGAAAAAAGCGAAACTGTTCCTCAGCACCATCCTTGTGCTCTTGACAGCTACCCTGTTCGCGCAGAACATGCGTGTGACGGGTACCATCAAGGATGCCGCGACAGGTGAAGGTATTCCTTTTGCATCGGTTATTGTGAGAGGTACCACCATTGGTACTGCCTCCGATGTGGAAGGCGCTTTCACAATCAACGCACCGGCCAACGCCACGCTGGAATTCTCCGCCATCGGTTATGTCACCGTAGTGGAGCAGGTCAATGGCCGGGGTGTCATCAATGTCTCCCTGGATCCGGACTCGGAAGCGCTGGATGAGACCATCGTCGTTGCGTATGGTACCGCCAAGAAGTCTTCCTTTACCGGTTCCGCCGCCACTGTAAAGGCAGAAAAGATTACCCAGCGTACCGTTTCCAACGTATCAAAGGCCCTGGAAGGTATGGTTGCCGGTATCACCACCACGGCCGGTTCCGGTCAGCCTGGTGACGGTGCTTCCATCCAGATTCGTGGTACAGGTTCCATCAACGCCTCCAGCTCTCCGCTGTATGTTGTGGACGGTATCCCGTTCGACGGAACCCTGTCTTCCATCAACCCGAACGACATTGAGAACATGACCGTCCTTAAGGATGCTTCCGCATCGGCCCTTTACGGTGCCCGTGCTGCCAACGGTGTTATCATGATTACCACCAAGCGCGGTTCCGAAGGACGTGCCAACGTGAACTTCAAGGCTACTGTAGGTCTCCAGTCCCGTTCCATCAAGGACTACGAGATGGTGAACCAGAACGAGTTTGTGGAACTCACCTGGGAAGCCCTGAAGAACAGCTACCTCCTGAACAGCGGTTATCCCGATGCCGAAGCTCGCGCAGCCGCCTCCGGTGACCTGAGCGCCGCACTGGGTGGACAGATCTACAACCCTTATAAGAATTACACCTGGGACACCGTGATCGATCCTGCTACCGGCAAGGTCCGCTCCGACGCCGTGTCTGCCTGGAACGAGAACTGGATGGATATCCTCACCAACAAGAAGGCTATCCGTCAGGAATACCAGCTGGGTGTAAGCGGTGGTGACCGCAAGACCAAGTACGCCTTCTCCTTCGGCTATCTGGACGATAAGGGTGTCCTTATTACCACGGCCTTCAAGCGTTATTCCATCCGCGCCAACGTAGACCACGAGATTACCGACTGGTTCACCTCCGGCGCCAGCGTCAGCTACTCCTACACCACCCAGAACAGCTCCCAGTATTCCAGCACCCAGACGGGTAACGCCTGGTACACTGCCCAGTTCATGGCTCCCATCTATCCTGTCTATATGAAGGATGAGAACGGAAAGGATATGCTGGATGCCAACGGAAACAAACTGTTCGACTATGGTAACGAAGGCCGCGCCCGTCCCAAGGCCAGCCGTTTCAACGCTGTGGGTGACCTCTACGACAACACCTACGAGACCCTGCGCGACAACTCCAGTCTCCGTGCCTACGCCATCCTCGGCGGCGAGAAGGAATCCATGGGTATTTTCCGTGGTCTGAGCCTGAGCACCAACTTCGGTGCCGATATTTCCGGCCGTTACATCACTTCTTACTACAACCCGTATCACGGTGACGGCTCTTCCACCGGTGGTGAGATTGACAAGTACAGCACCCGTACTTTCTCCTACACTTGGAACCAGATTCTCAAGTACGAGCGCACCTTCAACGATTTCCACCTGCTGGCCCAGGCTGGTCACGAGTACTACAACTACCAGTACAAGTACCTGTATGCCGACCGCAGCCAGGTTTATCCCGGTCTGTATGAAATCGCTCCGGCTGCCGGTAACATCAACGCCAACTCCTACTCCGACGTTTATCGCATCGAGTCCTACTTCGGCCGTCTGGCTGCCGATTTCAGGGACAAGTATTATCTGGAAGCTACCTGGCGTACGGATGGTTCTTCCCGCTTCTATGAGCCCAACCGTTGGGGCCAGTTCTGGTCCCTGGGTGGTTCCTGGCGTGTTTCCCAGGAGAACTTCATGAAAAATGTCAGCTGGGTAGACAACCTAACCCTCCGTCTCAGCTACGGTGAATTAGGTAACGACTCTATCGGCTCCTACTATGCCTGGCAGTCCTTCTACGACCTTACCATGCCCAATGCCAACAACCCTGGTGCCGTGGTTTCTTCCCTGGCCAACCCTGCGGTTTCTTGGGAAAAGAAGGGTACCTGGAATGCCGGTCTGGAAGGAACCTTCTTCAACCAGGTCCTGAATGTCACCTTCGAGTACTATAACTCCAAGACCAGCGACATGCTCCTGAGCTACCCGATGGCCCTTTCCACCGGTTTCGGCGGCTACAATGCCAACGTGGGCTCCATGCGCAACCAGGGCTTTGAAGCCACTATCCGCGTCAACTGGCTCAACAGTGGCAACGTCCGCGCCAGCAGCACCCTCATGGGTTACCTCAACCGCAACAAGGTCCTCCAGCTCACCGGCGAGTCCCCGAGTATCCTCTCCGGCAGCCAGCTGATCATGGAAGGTCTGCCCATCTATTCCTGGTATCTCCCTCGTAGCGCAGGTGTCGATCCCGCAACCGGTCGCCAGCTCTACTGGGCTTACAAAGAAGTTATCAAGGATCCCAACGCAGAAGGCTACGATGCAGATGAAGCTGCCAAGAGCTATCTGATTCCCAACACCATCCAGCTTCAGGACGACGAAAACGGCAAGTACAAGGCCGGAGAGCAGAAGTTTGGTTATGAGTACAAGACTACCAGTACCGCTGAGGCTACCAACAGCAAGTATCTGGGTTACGGCAGCCGTGAGCCCAAGTTCCAGGGTTCCTTCGGTTCCGACTTCCAGTTCGGCCCCGTGGACTTCAGCTTCCTGACCACCTTCTCCCTCGGAGGTTATGTGTACGACAGCGTGTATTCCAGCGCCATGGAAGTTACCTATTCCGGTGACACCTGGAGCAGCCATGCCCTCCGCCGCTGGCAGAAGCCCGGCGACATCACGGACGTTCCTATCCTGGAACTCGGTTCCAAGAATATTGCCGCCGACCGTTGGATGGTAGATGCCTCCTACTTCTCCATCAAGTCCCTCCAGCTGGGCTACACCCTGCCTACCAAGTGGACCCAGAAGATTGGCATCAAGTCCCTGCGCCTGTTCGCCGTTGGTGACAACCTCTGGCTTTTCACCAAACTCAACGGTCTCAACCCTCAGTACAACATGACTGGTGGTACCAGCTGGGCCTACACTCCTACCAGGACCATTTCCCTGGGTCTTGACATCAATTTCTAATCCAAGGAGACAACGAATATGAAAAAGATAGTATATGCACTCATCGCCCTGGCGACTCTTTCGCTTACGGCGTGCAACAAGGAGCTCCTCAACACCAACCCTACGGATGCCGTCACCGGTGACACTATGTTCAATGACACCGCAGGAGCCATGATGGCCCTCAACGGCACTTACCGTTACATGTGGCAGTGGGGCGTGACCACCACCGGTAACTATCACCAGTGCGTCGGCCCTCAGGGCTACAACCTGATGGCAGACCTCATGGGTGAGGACTTTGTCCAGGCCGCCCAGGGTAACGGCTGGTTCTGGTTCGACTACCGCTACAATGTGAAGAACCGCTACACTGCCAGTACCTGGCGTTCCTACGACTTGTGGAACTACTACTATACGCTGATCTCCAACGTCAACTATATCCTGGATGCCGCCGAGCAGATTGAAGGCGATCCGGACGAGATCAACTACATCATCGGCAATGCCTATGCCATCCGTGCCTGGAGCTATGCCTATTGCGCCATGATCTTTGCCCGCAGCTATATCGGCCACGAGGATCGTCTGAGCATCCCTATTTACACGGAACCTACCTTCGCCGGTACCACCGGTAAGAAGCGTTCCACCAACCGCGAGGTGTTCGCTCAGGCCATGTCCGATATCGATAAGGCTATCAGCCTCATCGGAGACCACAGCCAGGAGCATGTCTCCCATATCGACAAGTATGTAGCCAATGGTATCAAGGCCCGTATCGCCCTGTACATGGGTGACTATCAGACCGCGCACGATGCCGCCGCTATCGCCGTCCAGGGTGCCAGCTACAATTATGATGGCAACTTCAAGTATAACGATGCTTCCCATGGCAGCGTCCTCTGGGGTGCCGAAATCATCTCCACCCAGGGTACCACCAACCCTCAGTTCCTGGCTCACATGGATTACCGCTTCGGCGGCTACGGCGACGCTTCCCGCAAGTGCGCCAGCGCCTGGCTCTACAACAAGATGAGCGCCACTGACAAGCGTGCCTCTGACTGGTGGAGCTACGAAGTCCTGAAAGACGGTTCTACCAAGGGCTATCAGCAGTACAAGTTCCTGTTTAAGGATCCGTCCGACCCTCAGACCGGTGCCGACCATATCTTCATGCGTGCCCCCGAGATGCAGCTCATCATTGCCGAGACTGCCTGCCGTCTGGGCAACGAAGATGAAGCTATCACTGCTCTGAACAACCTGATGAAGACCCGTGACGCCAACTACGACTGCTCCGGCAAGACCGGCACCGCCATGGGCGCCCTCACCACCGACGAAACCGGATCCCTGCTTGAGGAAATCATCCTCCAGCGCCGTATCGAGCTCTGGGGCGAGTATGGCCGCATCTATGATATCAAGCGTCTGCGTCAGGGCTTTGTCCGTACCGCCGAGATGGGCCACCCGTCTGCAGGTCTTCTGGAAACCCTTCACGTGGACGATCCCGAGTCCTTCGACTGGGTGCTTACCATCCCTCAGGCCGAGTTCGATGCCAACAAGTTCATGGTCCAGAACCCGATCTCCAGTTACGCCACCGCTACCGAGGGTGACGATCCCGCTCTGACTCCCGCTGGTGCTGACAGTGAGAATTAATCCTTAAAAGATTGAATGCATATGAAAACTATATTCAAGAGCATCTTTGTGTTTGGCGCCGCTGCCCTCTTTGCAGTATCCTGCAACGTGGAAAACATCGGAACCAAATATGAGCACGAAGGTTCCGACAATGGCGTGTCCTTCACCCAGGGTACTGTCGCCAATACCGAGATTGGAGCTGCAGAGACCAGCCTTGTCATCACTTTAGGCCGCGCCGTGGCAAACGCAGCGCAGACAGTCAATCTGGAATCCACCCTTCCTGAGGGTGTCGGTGTTCCGTCTTCCGTATCCTTCGCCGCCGGAGAGTATGCCGCAGAACTGGTCCTGGACATCTCCAAGATGGCCGTGGGCAAGTCCTACAAGGGCGCCATCTCCCTGGCCACCGAGAGCGACTACAACGACCTTGCTATCAACTCTGTGAATGTAACCCTGCAGAAAGCCTACACTTGGGCAAGTTATGGCAAGGTAAAGATTACCGACGACCTGGTGACTGCCGCCTTCGGTGTGGACAATCTTACCTGGAGCGTGGATGCAGAGAAAGCCGAGGGCTTTGAAGTGTATCGCCTGCTGGATCCGTACGGCCCGAATTATCCTTACAATGAACCCGGTGATTTCACCTTGGGTGCCAAGTGGGTCATCGATGCCAGCAACGCCAATGCAGTTACCTTCGACCGCACCTACCTCGGATTCAACTGGGGCTACGGCGAGTTCAACATCTGGCTGCTGGGCGGTGCCACGGGAACCATGACCAATAAGGTGATTACCTTCCCGGCAGAAAGCATCGCTTTCGACCTTCCGGATTACGGTACCTTCAAGGGTAACTCTGACGGTCTCCTTGCGATTGACCTGAATCTTTAATTCGCAATTGTTCTGATCAGGGTGCCCGGTGACGGGCGCCCTGATTTATCTTATCGACAACTATGAAACTACGCATCGTCCCTTTCGTCTTCCTATTACTGGCTTTATCCTGCTCCCGTGAGGCGGAGACCATTCAGAAAGAGCAGCCCGCAGCCATGGAGCAGCCCTCGCTCACATCCGGAACCACCCCCGGCGTCATCCGTGTCAAATTCAAGCATGAGCCTGAAGAAGGCGCCACGTTTACCTTGGGCAGTTACACCCTTACCCGGACGTTTCCTCCTGCAGGGAAGTGGGAGAAGCGTCACCGCGCCGCAGGTCTTCACCTGTGGTACGACGTCATTTTTGACGAGACCGTTCCGGTGACCAAGGCTGGGGAAGCGATTGCGTCCGCCTTCGAAGATATAGAAATCGTGGAGTATATCCCCGAGGCGAAGACCCGGGAGATGGCGTATCCCTTCAACGATCCCAGGCTCCCGGAGCAGTGGCACTATCAGAATCCCGGCGGTAAAGACCAGTGGGCAGAAGGCTGCGACGTAAACGCGTTCCGCGCCTGGACCATTGAAACCGGTAATCCGGAAGTGATTGTGGCTGTGAACGATATCGGCGTAGATTACATGCACGAAGACCTGCATGCCAATATGTGGGTGAACGAGGCAGAGCTTAACGGACTGCCGGGCGAAGATGACGACAATAATGGCTATGCCGACGATGTCTACGGATACAGTTTCATGACGACGGACGGCAAGGTGGCTATTGGCAAGATTGAGCCCGGCGACCATGGTACGCATGTGGCCGGCACGATTGCCGCCGTGAATAACAATGGAATCGGCGTGGGCGGCGTTGCCGGTGGAAACGGCACTCCCGGCAGCGGCGTACGCCTGATGGTAACCCAGACACTGGACGGGCGCAATGGTGCCCTGACTCCCGCATCCTTTGTGTATGCGGCAGACAATGGTGCCGTGCTGATTAACTGCAGCTGGGGTTTCACCAACAACGAGCAGGAAACGCCCAAGTCCTACGTAGAGGCTATCGACTACTTCAACACCTACGCCGGGCTGGACGAGAACGGCGTGCAGACAGGGCCTATGGCAGGTGGTCTTATTATCTTTGCCGCCGGCAATGACGGGCGCGAGATTGAGCATCCGGCCATGGATGACAATGTGTTTGCCGTGGCGGCCCTGAGTGCCAATTATGTCCGTTCCTACTTTACCAGTTTTGGCGAATGGGTGGACATCTGCGCCCCGGGCGGCGATGCCAACCGTAAGACTTACATCCTTTCCACCCTTCCGGATAACAAATATGGCAACATGCAGGGGTCGTCCATGGCTGCCCCGCATGTAACCGGTGTGGCCGCCCTCATCGTCTCCTACTACGGGGCGGGCAAGAAAGGTTTCACCCGGGATAAACTCATCCACCTGCTTCAGAGTACGGCCAACAAGAAAGCCCTTGAGGAGAATGGTTCCTATGCCACCCGTCTCGGCGCCGGCCTGGTGGACGCCTATGCCGCCCTTAC
>CAMODD010000074.1:0-6807 GCA_946611215.1 uncultured Bacteroidales bacterium
ACACGTAGGCAAGTCCAGGATGCGACAGGCCGATGGAGAGTTCATACTCCCTCTTGAGTTGTTCCAGATCCTTGGCGCCAATGGCGGTTTTGAGGAGAAACCGCTTCCCTGCCTTCTCTGCAAGATAAAGCCGCCCCTCCTTCAGAGTGGACACAATGCGGTATTCCCCGTCCTCAAGGCTGGCTGTCACTTCCCGGAGAGTTTCACTTATCATAAATGACACAAAAAGACATTACACTGCAAAGATATTCTTTTTAACTTTGTCATGCAATGTCAGTTTCAGTTAACATACCGGAAATATCGGCCCTGCGAATGCGCGTTGAAGCCGTGTACGGGCAGTCCCTCCAGACGCACAATGCCTTCATAGCCCTTGTCGATACCATCGATTCGGCCCTGCACGAACACCTCTCCGAGAGCACCCTCGAGCGACTCTGGGGCTATTCCACCCGTGAGGCCGATGCCGTCTCCCTCCGCACCCTGGATGTCCTTTCCAGGTACGTGGGATCCTCCTCCTGGGCCGATTTCAAGAGCCGCCTCAAGGCCGAAACGCCCCGCGAGTCGGAAGAATTCGCAGCCGAGGGAATTGACTCATCGTCCCTGGCCCCCGGAGCGGAGATTCTGCTTGGCTGGCTTCCGGACCGCCGCATCACGGTGAAATACCTCGGTGACAACCGTTTCGATGTTACATCTTCCGAGAATTCTTCCCTGCAGCCCGGAGACAGTTTCTCCTGCCTCCAGTTCCAGAAGGGACATCCTCTTTACCTGGACCGCTTCCGCCGGGCCGGCTCCACAAATGAAGCCCGCTACGTGGCGGGAGAACGAAGCGGACTGACCACTGTCACCTTCGTAAAGGTTTAATTGCTATATTTGTAGCATGAACCTTCTCCAGCTTTTCCGCAATATCCGGCCATTTGTCAGGCCATACCGCATCCTTGTTCTCATTACACTGGTTCTCACCCTGGTGGGATCCATGATGCAGCAGGTGAACGCCATCGTGCTGGACCGGACGGTCGATGCCATCAATGCACTCATCGGCACGGATTTTTCCTGGGCGCAGGCGGCCAGGATTCTCACCGTCATATCGGCCGTGCTGCTGGGAAAGGAGGTGCTGAGCGCGCTTATCACCTTTGCCCAGAATTACTACGGAGAGCGCATGCGCATATTCGTGTCAAGGGATCTCTCGCAGGCGGTGATAGAGAAGGTGCTCTCCTTCCGCATGGCTTTTTTCAGTGCCGATGAAAACGCAACCGGCAAGATCCAGGCCCGTATCGACCAGGGCGTGAGCAGCCTCTCCCGTACGGTCCAGAACTTCTTCATCGACCTGCTGCCCCTGTTTACCAGCGCCGCACTGGCGCTCATCCTGATGTTTGCGGCCAACGTGTATGTGGGGCTGGTGGCTCTTGGTATAGTCCCGGTTTATTTCTGGATAACCGTACGGCAAGCCCGAAGGCTCAAGGGCTGGAGGCGGGAAATGCGTTCGCATCTGGAGACAAAGAGCCAGGGCATCAAGAACATCATAGATTCCATCAACGTCATCAAATCCTTCAACAGGGAGAAGATTGAGGGGCAGAAACAGCTTGATATCCAGAACCAGGTTACGGCCAACCAGGTGAAAACCCGCCGGGTAGCCTTCTACTTCAACGGTCTCAAGAGCTTCGTAAGGCAGGTTGGAACCGTCCTTGTGATTATTCTCACCGCATACCTCGTGCTCATTGAATACCCCGGGATGACCATCGGCAAAATCATGTACCACGTGATGCTGTTCTCCAACGTGGTGGCGCCGATCACCCAGCTTCAGCGCATCTTTGACGACGTGAACGACGCCCTCATCTATGCCGAGGGCTTCTTCGACATCCTGAACTCTGAAAAGGAGGTGGAGCCGAGCGGTTCCTACAGGCCGGAGAAGGTTCAGGGGCGCTTTGAGCTGAAGGCCGTTGACTTTACCTATCCCAACGGAACCCAGGCGCTGTACGGGGTGAACATGGTAATAGAGCCGGGCAAGATAACCGCGCTTGTGGGGCTCTCCGGGGCCGGAAAGAGCACCATCGTGAATCTTCTGGACAAGTTTTTCGAGCCCCAGGTGGGCACCATCACCCTTGACGGGGTGAACCTTCAGGAGTGGGATACGCAGTATCTTCGCGAGAACATCGGCCTGGTGCTGCAGAAAAACCATATCTTTGACGGGACCATAGAGGAAAACATCAGATACGGGAAGCCCGACGCCACGTTTGAAGAAGTGGTTGAGGCCGCCAGGAAGTCCTATATCTACGACCAGATAATGGCTCTTCCCAAGCAGTTCCAGGGGAAGGCTTCCGATCTCTCCGGCGGACAGCAGCAACGCATTGCCATCGCCAGGATGTTCCTTAAGAACCCGCCCATTATTTTCCTTGACGAGCCGACGGCCTCGCTGGATGCCATTGCAACCGAGCAGATAAAAAACAGCATCGAAGCCATCAAGAAGGACCGTACCGTCATCATCATCTCCCACAGCATCTCGCAGATTATCGACAGCGATATGGTCTATGCCCTCCAAAAAGGGCGGGTAGAGCAGGCCGGAGACCCTGACGAGGTTTACAAGAAAGGCGGAATTTACAAAGATATCATCGACGCGTCGGCCCGAAGCCTCAACATCGAAAAGATTGCAAAAACACTGGAAGGCTGATTCAGCGCACGGAGAACTCGCAGCCGCAGAAGGTCTGGTTGTAGAAATCCTGTTCGCGGATGATTTGTGAACGGCGCTCCTGAAGGCCGCCCTTTCGCCAGTTCTGGGGCCACCATGTTACGCCTTGAACCCGGCTGCATGCCCACTGCCCCGCCTGATCTACCTGCTCCAGGCTCTTCCAACGGGATGACGCCAGGGTTGTCGTGAGCACCTCAAAGCCATGTGCCGATGCATACTCTGCAGCGCGCAACAATCTGAACTTGAAACATTCCAGGCAGCGGGGGCCGCGCTCCGGGGCGTTTTCCAACCCATGAATGCAGTCCAGCCATGCCGGATGGTCATAACTGTCGTTCACCACTTCAAGACCAAACTCGCCGGCATAGCGGAGCACCTCCGACAGGCGGTGCTCATACTCGTCAAGGGGATAGATATTCGAATTTGAATAGAACACTACAGGCCTGTAGCCTTTCTGCACCAGGTATTCGATTATGGCACCTGAGCAGGGGGCACAACAGGAGTGGAGCAGAATTCTCTCTGCTCCCCCCGGTACCTGTATGTCCAAAGAAGCCATCAGCAGTACATGCCGCCGTTTACGGCAATTACCTGGCCGCTCACATAAGAGGAGAGGTCTGAGCCAAGATAGAGGGCCGTATTGGCGATTTCCTCCACGGTGCCGCCACGCTTCATGGGAATGAGGTGGATAAATTCGTCCTTGACGGCCTGGGGAAGGGATTCGGTCATGTCTGAAATGATGTAGCCAGGAGCGATTGCATTGGCCCTGATGCCGCGGGCGCCCATTTCCTTGGCAACGGATTTTGCCATGGCAATGAGGCCGGCTTTGGAGGCAGCGTAGTTCACCTGGCCGGGATTTCCGGTCTGACCGGCGATGGAAGCCATGTTGATGATGCTTCCGCTTCTCTGGCGGGCCATGACGGGAACAACCTCGTGGATGAAGTTGAAGGCGCTCTTCATATTCACATTGATGACGGCGTCCCACTGCTGCTCGCTCATTCTCATCACAAGTCCGTCCTTGGTGATGCCGGCGTTGTTTACGAGGATGTCGATGCGGCCGAAATCGGCAAGGACCTCCGCGACCACTTTCTGCGTCTCTTCGAAGGAGGCTGCATTGGAGGCATAGCCTTTCACCTTATGGCCGAAGGCTTCGATTTCGCGTATGGTTTCTTCTGCCGCTTCGTTGATTACAAGGTCTGTGAAGGCCACGTCTGCGCCTTCAGATGCATATTTGAGGGCAATGGCTTTGCCGATACCCCTTGCTGCGCCGGTAATGAGCGCAACTTTTGAATCCAAAAGTCCCATAAATTCAGTTTTAATCAGGCAAATATACGAAAAACTTGCTAACTTTGCCTCCCCCTTAATAGATACTATGGCACTAATTCCTATATACTGGTGGAACAAGGAAGTTCACAACTTCCGCATATCTCAAGACAAATTTACCAAACAGCCCTGGGCCAACGGCGTGGTGCTTCTTCTGTGTGTGGTGGTGGCCATGCTGCTTGCAAATCTTCCGTTTACAAAGCATATCTACCACTCCTTCCTTCAGACGGAGCTCACCATACACATTTCCTCGCCGGATTCGTTCATAGACTGGTTCTTCCCCCGCGGGATGACCATGGAGAAGTTCATCAATGACATCCTCATGGTGATTTTCTTCTTCACCGTAGGTCTTGAAATCAAGCGCGAAATCGTGTGCGGGGAGCTTTCTTCTCCCAAGAAGGCCATCCTCCCGGTCATAGCCGCTTTCGGCGGCGTGGTGATGCCGGCCTGCATTTTCGCAATCGTCAACCATGGCACGCTGGCGGCATCCGGATGGGGCATTCCGACGGCAACGGATATCGCTTTTGCAGTGGGCATCCTCTCCATCCTGGGAGACAAAGTGCCCGTTTCCCTGAAGGTTTTCCTCACCGCCCTCGCCATTGCCGACGACCTCATAGCCATTCTGGTCGTGGCTCTGTTCTACGGCGGAAAAATCAACCTTACGCTGCTGTTTTTCGCCTTCATCGTGATACTTTTCGTCGCGGTGATGAAGCGCCTTGGAGAAAAGCGAATCGGCTTTTACATTATCCCGGCCATAATAGTGTGGTTCCTCTTCTACTACAGCGGCATCCATGCTACCATGACCGGCGTGGTGATGGCAATGTTCATTCCCATGGAGGCCCGCTACAATAAGGCAAAATTCCACCGCAGGGCAAAAATCCTCTATGAAAGCCTGCTGGAGGCCGAGGACGCCCCTCACACCAACGAGAAGTTCCCCAACGGCCCCGAGCGCCACTTCCTCAGGCATCTTTCCAGCCTTACCAAGAAGACGGTCCCTCCGTCATACAGGCTTGAACACAAGCTCAATCCCATAGTGAACTACGGCATTATGCCGATATTCGCCCTCGCCAACGCCGGCGTTGAAATTACAGATCCATCCTTCTTCAACGTCTTCCACTTCGATCCCGCACTGGGTGGCGCCGGAATGGGTATTTTCCTTGGACTGCTAATCGGCAAACCTCTTGGAATTACGGCTGCATCGGCCCTTGCAATAAAGCTCAAGGTGGGCGAAATGCCGGCAAAGGCTTCCTGGCCGATGCTCTTTGCAGTGGCCTGTCTTGGCGGTATCGGCTTCACCATGTCGATATTTGTGGATACCCTCAGCTTCGGGGGTGCCGGGATTGACCCTGCCGTTACGCAGCATCTCCGCGACGCCGGCAAAATCGCAGTCCTCATGGGTTCCGTCTGCTCCGGCATCCTGGGTTCGCTGCTCATCTCGGTCGTACACGCTTTTGAGAAGAAGAAATAATTTTCTTATATTTGCCGAAGTATGAAAAGATTATTCGGCATATTCTCCCTCTTGCTGGCAACCTTTGCCGGCTTCTCTCAGGTAAGGTCGTACACAGACAACCAGACGGACACTTTCATAATCGGCCTGGACAGTTATTTCTACGGAGAGAACGGCTCTCTGGGATTTACCGTCAAGAGCAAGGATGCTTGTGCTGTCATTTCCGGGAATAATGTCCTGGTTGACGGGGCGGTATTAGAGAGTGGTACCGGGGCCGTCATCATCGGCACGCATGATTTCACCGGAGACAGACAGGTGGAACTCGTCGTTGCCAGAAGGGATGCCAACAGCATATCGGCCAACATCTACCAGTTCACCGGCGGTGAGTGGTCGGTTATCGGCCGCATCGGCGCCGCCGATTCCGGAGCCCGCGAAATCCGCGTCTTCCGCCAGGCCTTCACCATCCGCAACAAGCGCACCGACGCCCTCTACACCTGGACCTGGCACGCACCCAAATTCGATTTCAAGTCCTCCGACGGCATCTCCGATCCCACACCTTAATACAGGGGGCTCCGCCCACTCATACACCCCTGCCGATTACCCCCTCCCGTTCTGAGGCGGGCCTATATCGGCCAGATGAGAAGGCCGATGCGGTAGGCGGCAAAGCCAAGAAGCCATGCCACGAGGATGGTATAAACGGCGCACAGGATGGCCCAGCGCCATTTTCCCGTTTCATTCTTGATGGCAACGAAGGTTGCTATGCACGGGAAATACAGCAGGACGAATATCATGTATGCGAGAGCGGCGGCGGTTGGAACCGTAGCCTTGAGGGCGCTCTGGAGGGCGGTGTCGTTCTCGTCTCCGAGGCCTTCATATTCCTCTCCGTCCTGGGCATAGACTACGCCCATAGTGCTGATGACCAGTTCCTTCGCGCCAACGCCGGCAAGAAGTCCCACGTCCATCTTCCAGTTGAAACCAAGCGGCTCAAGGGCGGGCTCGACGGCCTTTCCCAGCGTGCCGATGTATGAATGTTCCTGCTGATAGCCCGTGCTCTGGCCTTCATGGCGCGGGAAATATCCCAGGAACCAGATGGCCACCGAGAAGATAAGGATGGTCGTTGCCATCTTCTCAAGGTATTGACGGCCCTTTTCCCAGGTGTGGCGCCAGATGGCTTTGCCAGTGGGCATGCGGTAAGGCGGCAGTTCCATGACGAACGGAAGGTCGTCGTCCTTTACAAACTTACCGGCGATTATGGCAGTAAGGATAGCCATGACAACGCCAAGGAGATATATTCCCAGCAGCGCCGTGGCGGGGTTGTTGGGGAAGAAGGCGCCCGAGAAGAGGACGAATATCGGCAGGCGTC
>CAMODD010000075.1:0-6754 GCA_946611215.1 uncultured Bacteroidales bacterium
ATTGCTCCTTTTTGCGCATCTCCACGTGCTGTAGCATTTCTGGATGCGCAATTTCAGCCCTTTTTGCGCATCTCCACGTGCTCGTATGATGTACGTACAAATAATCGGCTTTGTAGCGCTCTTTCGATGTACGTACATCCGTTGCGGTTGCCGCGTTGACGCCAAATCGCCATTCTGTGCATTCTACGTGTCAACGTGGCAAGGTATTTTGGCACAACGGCATAAAACGCTGCCGCGTTGACGCCGAATCGCCATTCTGTGCGGTCTACGTGTCAATGCGTCTGATTATAAACCTCCAATGCTTTTCTGAGGATGGCGAGGGCCCGGGCAAGATCCTCTTTTTTGAGGACGTAGGCCATACGGACCTGGTTTTTGCCGAGGCCGGGGGTGCTGTAGAAGCCGGCGGCGGGGGCCATCATGACGGTTTCGCCATTGAGGCGGAAGTCGGTGAGGAGCCATCGGCAAAAATCCTCGGCATCGTTGACCGGGAGGCTGGCAACCGTGTAGAAGGCGCCTTCCGGCATGGGGGAGAACACACCTGGAATCTCATTGAGGCCTTTGATGAAGAAGTCTCGGCGCTCCTTATACTCGTCAAAGCACTCGCGGGCGTAGTCTTCCGTGCCCTCGATGGATTCGGCGGCGACAATCTGCCCCAGCAGCGGTGGACTCAAGCGTGCCTGGCAGTATTTCATGACGGTGTCGTGTACTTCGCGGTTTTTGGTAACCAGCATGCCGATGCGGATTCCGCACTCACTGTAGCGCTTGCTCACAGAGTCAATCATGACGACATTCTGCCGGATCCCCAGCGAAAGGGCGCTTACATACGGTTTCCCGTTGTAGATAAACTCCCTGTACACTTCATCGGAAAAGAGGAAAAGGTCATACTTGATAACGATTTCCTTGATGCGCTGCAGTTCTTCCGGGGTGTAAACATATCCCGTAGGGTTGGAGGGGTTGCAAAGCAGGATGGCTTTGGTACGGGGCGTGATGGCTTTTTCGAAATCCTCCACCGAAGGCAGCGCAAAACCGTCCTCAATGCGTGCAGTGACGGTTTTTACCTTGATGCTGCTGGTCTTGGAGAAGGAAATGTAGTTGGCATAGCCAGGCTCCACCATAATGACCTCGTCTCCCGGATCCAGACAGGCCAGAAAGCCAAGGAGAATGGCCTCAGACCCACCGGCCGTAATGATGATGTCGTCCGGCGTTACGTCCACGCCGTATCGCTTGTAATACCGGACCAGTTTCTCCCGCAGGAAGGCATAGCCCTCGGAGGGGCTGTATTCCAGCGTCTCGCGGTCAATGTGTTTCAGGGCCTCCAGGGCCTTCCTGGGAGTAGGGAGATCTGGCTGGCCAATGTTCAGATGGTACACTTTAACACCTTGCGCCTTGGCCTCGCGGGCCAGCGGTGCAAGCTTACGGATGGGGGATGACGGCATCAGGGAGCCGCGCTTGGAAATTAGGGGCATAGTTTTTTTACAACATTCCCAGCATGCGGCTGCGCACGAGGAGCGAAGCACCGTACGGGGCCGCCTTTTCTTTGAGCTGTGTCAGTTTAATGGAAGTGTCTCGGTTAGCGATATTGAGCACATGGCGCTTGATGGCGGTGCGGATGGGCAGCATGAGGTAGTCTCCTGCAGCCACGGCCACTTTTCCGCCAATCACCACCAACTCCGGATTGAAGATGTTGATAAGGCCTGCGAGGCCCTTGCCCAGGCTGGTGCCCAGTTTTTCCACCATCTCGATAGCCAGGATATCCTCGCTGTTGATGGCCGTGAAAATATCGTTCAGGTTAACGCGGCCTTCGCTTTTGAAAGTGGCGGCCAGCGAGGAAGCACGGCCTCCGGCCAGCTTTTCGCCGATCATGCGCACGAGGGCGCTGCCCGATGCTCCGGTTTCCAGACAGCCGGTTTTGCCGCATCGGCACATCTGGCCGTTGTCGAGGAGCGGGAAGTGACCGAACTCCCCGGAGTATCCGGACGTGCCGTAATAGAGGTGGCCGTCCAGAATCATGCCCATGCCCAGGCCCCAGCTCACGTTCACAAAGAGCATGTTCTTCTCCTTGAGGCCGTCTCCGAGGTACTCTCCGTAGGTCATGGCGCGGGAGTCGTTCTCCAATACCACACGTACACTCAGGTCTTCTTCCAGAATACTGGCAATGGAGTGGTGTTCGTCAAAAGAATAGCTGTTGGAGTAGCCGGTAACGGGATTCACGCGGCCCGGAATGCTGACGCCTACGCCCATCACCTTGTTCCAGTCCATGTTCTGGAGGTTAACGTACTCGCGGATGGCTTTGGCCACCCGGTGTACGGCATCTTCATTGGCTTCCATCTTGAACGGAATGCCGTCCTGGAACTTGAGAAGGCCGCCCTTGAAGTCGGTGATGGCGATGCTGGCGTGGGAGTTGCGGATATCTACGCCGATAAAATAGCCGGCCTCGGGGTTAAGGCCATAGATGGAGGGCCTGCGGCCGCCGGAAGTACCCGACTTGCCCATGTCGATCATAAAACCCTCATCCATCAGCTCGCCGATGAGTTTGGTCGCTGTGGGAACCGAGGCGCCGATGGCCTCGCTGAGGGCTGCTATACTGTGCTCCCCACGCTCGATGCAAAGATACAAAATGGTCTTTTTGAGCAGGGAGTTTTTATTATCTTTCTTGTCTAAAAAGGTTACTCGCATAATCGACGGTATTATTAACACGCAAATATATAAAAATTTTTTCAATATGTAGAAATTATTGCAAAATAATTTAATAAAATACTTCCGGGGAAAATTTGTATCTTTGCGTCTTGATATGTTTGTGAAAGTAAAAAGCTGGTTCCGGGAATTCCGGCTGTCCCTGAGGATGAAGATTTCGCTCGCCCTCAGCGCCATCGCCGTGGTTCTCCTCATGTCCAGCATCATCTCCTGGCTGGAGTATCGGCACATGTCCAATTACGTGTCCAGCCTCATTGCCGGAAACGTAAACAATATCCACCGCACGCAGAAACTGGTAGATGTCGTAGATGCCTACAACCTGGAAATGCTGGCTGTCATCGGCGGAGAAACCCTCACCGCTACGCCTGCGTTTGACATGGACGGTTTCCTCTCGCGCTGCGAGGACCTCAAGGAGAATCTGGGAGACGGCCCTGCCGTTGCCTGGGCCGATTCCGTCGTTTACGCATATTCTGCCTATATGCTGGCCTCCACGGAGCTGGAAGAGGTGTTCGAGAGCAGCTTCATCAACACGCGGGACTGGTACTTCACGCGGCTGCAGCCCCTCTTCGGGCGCATGCGCGGCTACATGGACCGGCTGTCGGCCTCTCTGTACGATGACCTGGAGCAGAACTCCCGGGACTTTGACAGCGGCTTTTTCCGCAGCATCATCCCCAGCACGGTGGCGGTCTCGGTGGGCATCATCCTGGTGTTCCTCCTCATGTTCTACATCCATGTGTACTACGTAAGCCCCATCTACCGGATGCTGGAAGCCATGAGGGATTATCTGGGCTACCGGAGGCGCTACACCTATACCTTCGACGGCAACGACCAGCTCAACGACCTCAATACTTCCATCACCGAGCTCACGGAGGAAAACCGGTCGCTGCGCAAACGAATCTCGGACCTTAAAGACAAGCAATGAACCTGAAGGTGATATCGCGCAATGTGGGCATGGCACTGCTGGTCAGCGCCCTGTTCATGCTGCTGTCTGTGCTCGTCTCCCTCAACGACGGCGCAGACAGTGCGTTGGCACCGCTTGTCATCAGTTTCATCATTACCTTTATAGTAGGAATCTTCCCCTTCTTCTTTGTGCGGAAGACTTCCCAGATTTCTCTGAAGGACGGATACATGATCATTTTCCTGTCGTGGCTCCTGTCCTTTATCTTCGGGTCCATGCCCTATGCCCTCTGGGGCGGGCCTTTCACGGTAGTCAATGCCTGGTTCGAGAGCGTTTCGGGCTTCACTACTACCGGAGCCACCATCCTTTCGGATGTAGAAGCGCTTCCGCGCAGCCTGCTGTTTTGGAGATCGGCCACCCACTTTATCGGCGGCCTGGGTGTCGTGGTGTTCCTGCTGCTGATTATCCCTACGTCGTCTCCGGTGCGTCTGCGCCTTACCAATATGGAGCTTTCTTCGCTCTCGCGGGAAGATTATAAGAGCCGGGCCAATAAGACGGTGTATATTTTTGCCTGGGTGTATCTGGGCCTCTGCGCCGCAGCGTTCCTGTGCTACTGGGCTGCCGGGATGAGCGCTTTCGACGCCATCTGCCATGCATTCTCCGTGTGTGCCGCAGGCGGTTTCTCTACGCGCAACCTCAGCATCGGCGCATTTGATTCTACCCTCATTTCGCTGGTCACCATCGTGTTCATGTTCCTGGCGTCGGTGCACTTCGGCCTCATCTTCATTGCGTTGGTGGGCCGGACGCTGCGGCCGCTGCGAAACCCCGTGATGCGCTTCTACCTGGTGTGGCTGGCGGTGATTTCCATCGTTACGTCCATCTCGCTCAAGTTCGGAGGCATTGACAAGAGTTGGGGATCGGCTTTGTTGGACGGCACTTTCCATGTGGTGAGCTATGCGTCCACCACCGGCTTTGCCATCTCCGACAATGCTTCCTGGCCCATGCTGCCCTGCTTCCTGCTCATGCTCGTGAGCCTGGTGTGCGGCTGCGCCGGTTCCACTACCGGTGGTATGAAAGTGGACCGCGTAATGGTACTCATCAAGGCCATACACATGCAAATCCAGAAGACGCTGTATCCATCTTCGGTTTTCGAAGTGCGTATGGGCCGGCGTGTGCTCCACGACGAAGAAATCTATCCCCAGATTCTGTATCTGGCCTTGTTTATTCTGCTCATCGGCCTGTCCACCTTCCTGTGCCTGCTGTTCGGAGACCCCAACGGCAACGCGTTGCACGGATCGGTGTCCACGCTCACCAACGTGGGACCTTCGCTGGGCAGCATCGGCTCCATGGGAAACTACGACGCAGAGCCGCTTCCCATGAAGCTCATTTTCTCGGCCAATATGTTCCTCGGCCGCGTGGAAATCTTCCCTGTCTTTGCCGTGATTTCCTCCCTCGTTAACAGAAAGTATCAGGGACGTGCGTAATCAGCTATTTTATAACGCTTTCTGCGCGCATTTTCCGTACGAGGCTACGCCCTGTCAGCGGTCGCTGCTCAAGGAGGTGGCGTCCTTTTTGAGCACCGACGACGGCGACATCCTGGTAGTGAACGGCTATGCCGGAACGGGTAAGACATCGGCCATGGCGGCGGTGGTGGCGGGCCTCAAAGACCTGTCCCTGAACGCTGTCCTGCTGGCGCCCACCGGCCGCGCGGCCAAAGTGCTGTCGCTCTACGCGGGACATGCGGCTTCCACCATCCACAAGCACATTTACCGGCAGAAATCTTTTGGGGCCGATGGCGTGGGCGCATTCTCGCTCTCGCCGAACAAGGCCCGCAGCACGCTCTATATCGTGGACGAAGTGTCTCTCATCGGCATTTCTTCTTCCGAGGGGTCGTCCTTCGGGACGGGGGATTTGCTGGCCGATCTCGTGTCCTTCGTGCGCTCCGGCGTGGACTGCAAGCTCATCCTCATGGGGGACGACGCGCAGTTGCCGCCCGTGGGGTTGGACGCTTCGCCTGCGCTGTCTCGGGACTACATGGCCGCCTTCGGGGGGGTGTCGTTCGTGACGCTCACGTCGGTGGTGCGGCAGGCCGAGGGCTCGGGCATCCTCGTGAACGCGACGCATTTGCGGTCGCTGCTGCCTTTTTCGGGGGCTTCGCTGGGCCTTCGCTGCGAGGGCTTTCCCGACATTCAGCGTCTTTCCGGCGGGGACCTTCTGGAAACTTTGGCCGATGCCTATGGCCGATATGGCGAGGACGAAGTGGTGGTGCTGTGCCGCTCTAACAAGCGGGCCGGCCGATACAACCTGGGCATCCGCGGCCAGGTCCTCTACCGCGAGGAGCAGCTCACCCGCGGCGAGAAGCTCATGGTGGTGAAGAACCACTATCTCACCGGCCTGGAAGGCACGGACTACATTGCCAACGGGGACATCGGCACGCTGGTGTGGATCAAGCACTTCGAGGAGCGTTACGGCCTCCACTTTGCCGATGCCTGCCTCTCCTTCCCCGACTACGGCAATCAGGAAGTGGAAATGAAGGTGCTGCTGGATACGCTCACCTCCGACGCTCCTTCGCTGGGCTATGCCGAGTCCCAGGCCCTGTGGCAGGGCGTCTGGGAAGATTACGGGCACATTACCGTGAAGCGCAAACGCTACGAAGCCGTGCGCGAAGACCCCTTCTACAGTGCCCTGCAAATCAAGTATGCCCATGCCATCACTACCCACAAGGCCCAGGGCGGCCAGTGGCAGTGCGTCTTTATTGACAACCCTTTCTGGCAGGACGATCTCACCGATGATGATGTCAAGTGGCTCTATACTGCCCTCACGCGTGCGGTTTCGCAGGTGTATCTGGTCAATTTCCCGGATAGGGTGTTCGGTTAACTTTCGGCCGTCTAGCCCGCCACCTGCACCGAAACGTGATCCAGCATTTCTGGATGCGCATTTTGCCGCGATTTTGCTCTTCTCCACGTGCTGGAGCATTTCTGGATGCGCATTTTGAGGCCTTTTTGCTCTTCTCCACGTGCTGAGACGCTACCATCTAGGTCACGACGTAAGTGGCGCAGGTTCCAAGCCCGGGCATCATCCTGAAACTTGGCATTTTTAGCATTTTTGGGATCACCGGGAAAAATATGTGTTTTAGATAATTAGTTTTACCTTTGTCGTACA
>CAMODD010000076.1:0-6427 GCA_946611215.1 uncultured Bacteroidales bacterium
TTCAATCCCAACCAGCGCTATGTGCAGAACGTGGACGACGAAGACGAGATTTTCCGTACCGACGAAGAAGACCGTCTCCTGGCCGAGGAACAGGCTAAGAAAGAAGCGGCCGCCCGTGCTGCTGCAGAGGCTGCCGCCATGCGTTACCATACGGTTCGCTCCGGAGACACCCTTTCAGCGATTGCCCGCAGGTACAAGACTTCCGTTCGCGAGATTTGCCGTCTTAACGGTATAAAAGAAACAACCGTCCTCCAGGTGGGAAGACGGCTGAGAGTCCGTTAGCGGAGCTTGCTGTTGTAGTGCGGATGCACTTTCCCCTTAGAGATGTTCTGCAGCTTGCTGGAGAGCATCTTTTTTCTGATGGGGGCGGCATGGTCCGTGAACAGGTCTCCCTCCAGGTGGGAAAGCTCGTGCTGGATCATGCGGGAGGCGAAATTGTCGAAGGTCTCGGTGTGCTGCTCCAGGTTTTCGTCGTAGTAGCGTACTGTGATGGACTTGGGACGGACAATGTCGCAGTAGATGCCGGGGATGGAAAGGCAGCCCTCGGAGTAGGTGGTCTTCTCTTCGCTCTCTTCCAGGATTTCGGGATTGATGAGGGTGCGGCGGAAGCCCTTGAGGTAGTCGTAGGTGTCGGAAACCACGTCTCCGTCCACGATGACCACCCGCTGGCTCACGCCAATCTGGGGGGCGGCCAGGCCACAGCCATCGGCGACCACCAGCGTGTCCTTGAGGTCCTGCACCAGGGCGGCAATCCCATCCCTGTCCTCCAGGTTAACCTCGGCGGCTTTTTTGCGCAGCACTTCTGCGCCATATAAATAAATGGGTCTTATCATAACTTTAATTTCTGTTTTGCCGGTCCAGGTATCCTTGCAGGATAATGGCAGCAGCGATTTTGTCTACGGACTCCTTGTTGCGGCGGTCCTTGTATTTCATTCCTCCGTCAATCATGGCACGGTGGGCCAGCACAGAGGTAAAGCGCTCGTCTTCCAGAGTGACGGGAATTCCCGGGAAGGCTTTGCCCAGCACTTTTAAAAAGGCATCGACATCGGCCTGGGCCTCGGCGGGTCTTCCGTTCAAATTGACAGGGTAGCCCACCACAAAGTGAACGATTCTCTCTTTTTCGGCGTAATTTTTGAGATAATCTATTAACTTTGTAGAATCGACTGTATCCAGTGCAGAAGCAAAGATGCCCAGCGGGTCGCTGGCGGCGAGCCCCGTGCGTCTTCGTCCGTAATCTATGCCGATGATTCTGTCCATACAGTCTGCAAAGATACGAATAATTATGGAGAAACCCGATAAGAAGAAAAAGAGCAGGTCGTTCCGGCTGGCCCTGGTGGACGCCATTTCGCATGAGCGAATCTGGAGCTTCCGTTATACGAGCACGGCCATGATCATTGCCATCGTTTCCTTTGTCATCATTGTCCTGGTGGGCTTTTTCTGCCTCATCGCCTATACGCCGTTCCGTTCCTTCATTCCCGGTTATCCGGATGCCGTGTCCCGCCGTCAGGCCGTGCAGAACGCCATGCGAATCGACTCCCTGGAAACCCGTATCCTGCAGTGGGAACTCTATGCAGAGAACCTCCGCCGTGTGGTGTCCGGGGCCAATCCCATCCGTATGGACAGCCTCATCCTGCACACGAAGGGAGCACCCCTTAAGGAAGTGGATGCCCGTTATCTGTACCTGAGGGATTCTCTCCTTAGGGCCGATGTCGAGGAAGAGGAACAGTTTGGCGTAGATGCCGCTACGGTCCGCCGTAACCTTCCCATCGAGGCCCTGTATTTCTATCCGCCGGTGAAGGGCGTTGTGTCAGATGCCTTTGAACGTGCGCTGCACCCCTGGATTGACATTACGGCTCCGGCTGGTTCCATGGTGATGGCCGTGCTGGACGGAACCGTGGTCTACACCGGATGGGAAGAGGAAGAAGGGTACACTTTGGCCATCCAGCACAGCGGAGACCTTATCTCCATCTATAAGCATAACGAAAAACTGCTGCGCAAGGCGGGAGACGCCGTAAAAGCCGGAACGCCGGTAGGCGTGCTGGCTTCGTCCACTTCCCTTACCAAGGGAAACCACCTGCACTTTGAACTGTGGTTTGAGGGCGCCGCCATCGATCCTGTGCAATACATCAAGTTCTAATGTCGCATAAAACCATTGCTATTTTAGGCTCAACGGGCTCCATCGGCACACAGACGCTGGATGTGGTGCGGCAAAACCCGGAGCTTTTTTCCGTATTCATGCTGTCTGCGAACAGCAGCGCCGCACTGCTTGTCCAGCAGGCGCTGGCTTTCCATGTACCCCACGTCGTTATCTGCAATCCGGCCAAGTACCAGGAGGTGAGGGATGCCCTGCCTTCCAGCGTGGAGGTGCACCTGGGAATAGAGGCGGCCTGCGAGCTCGTTCAGGCGCCGGAAGTAGATGTGGTGGTAGCGGCTATGGTGGGTTTCAGTGGTCTTCGGCCCACTTTGTCGGCCATCCGCGCCGGAAAAATCATTGCGCTGGCCAATAAGGAGACCCTGGTGGCGGCCGGCGCCCTGGTGATGTCGGAAGCGGCCCGTTACAAAGCTCCCATTTACCCCGTAGACTCGGAACATTCGGCCATTTTCCAGTGCCTGGAGGGGGCGGGAGATAATCCGGTACGGCTCATTCATCTTACGGCGTCGGGCGGTCCGTTCCGCACCTGGCCCCGGGAGGAGATTGCGAAGGCTCGCAAGGAACAGGCCCTCAAGCATCCCAACTGGGATATGGGTGCCAAGATAACCATCGACTCGGCCACTATGATGAACAAGGGCTTCGAAGTAGTTGAAGCCAAGTGGCTCTTTGGGCTTCCGGCCTCGCAAATCCATGTGGTGGTGCATCCGGAGTCCGTCATCCATTCCATGGTGGAGTTTGAGGACGGTGCGGTCATTGCTCAGCTGGGCTGCCCGGACATGCGTCTTCCCATTGCGCTGGCCATGGCCTATCCCAGGAGGCTTCCGCTGGAGGGGAAGCGGCTCAATTTCAGTGAACTTCGTAGCCTTACTTTCTTTGAACCCGACACGGAGAAATTCCCTTGCCTGCAGCTGGCCTTCGATGCCATCGGCCGGGGTGGAAATATTCCCTGCGCCATGAATGCGGCCAACGAGGCTGCTGTTGCGGCTTTCCTGAAGGACCGCATCGGCTTTTATGATATTCCGCGCACCATCTCCCATGTGATGGAGCGCATCGGCTTTGTGGAGAATCCTGCGCTGGAAGATATTTTTGCCACGCACGAAGAAGCTTTCCGCATGGCCGAATCCCTGTTTAAAGTATGAGAATTCTGCAAGTCATTCTGGCCCTGTCCGTGCTTATCCTGATTCACGAGGCGGGGCATTTTCTCTGGGCGCGTATCTTCAGGATCCGCGTGGATAAGTTCTTCCTGTTCTTCGATGTAGGCGGCTTCAAACTGTTTTCCTTCAAGATAGGGGAGACCGAGTACGGTATGGGCTGGCTGCCGCTGGGTGGCTACTGCAAGATCGCCGGCATGGTGGACGAATCCATGGATACGGAGGCCTTGAAACAGGAACCGCAGCCGTGGGAGTTCCGTTCACATCCGGCCTGGCAGCGTCTCCTCGTGATGGCGGGCGGCGTGCTCAATAACTTTGTTCTGGCGCTGGTTCTTTTCATCTCCATCCTGGCGGGCTGGGGACGCAATTACATGCCCAACGAGAGCCCGGTGTACGTGAATGAACTGGGAGAGGAGATGGGCTTCCGCACCGGAGACCGCATCCTCCTTTTCGACGACTATGTTCCCGAGGATTTCATGGATTTGCAGGCCGATTTGGCCCGTCGGCAGGTTCGGCGCGCAACGGTCCTTCGCGGCGCCGACACCCTGGATATCTATATCGACCAGGCCATGATTGGAGAGGTCCTGAACAGCCCGGGACTATTTGACATTGCCCTCCCGTTCGTGGTGGACAGCGTGATGGCAGGCGGCCCCAATGCGGCATCGGCCCTCCTCAGAGGAGACCGTATCGTGGGAGTGATGGGCGTGGATACGCCCTATCTGCAGGATGCGCAGAAGGTCCTGCGCCAGTATCCCGGGAAGACGGTTGACGTAGCGGTGGCTCGGGAGGCCGATACCATCGGCCTGTCCCTGCAAGTAGATTCCCTGGGAATGCTGGGCGTTTTCTTCCGGAATCCTGCGCTCAAACACAGGGATTATACGGTCTGGGAGGCCATTCCGGCCGGATGCAGCTGGGCGTATGAAAGTGTGGCAGGATATTTGCGGGACTTACGCCTGGTGGCAACGCCTTCCACCGGTGCGTACAAATCGGTGGGCAGTTTTGTCGCCATCGGTCAGGCGTTCCCCACCACGTGGAATTGGCTGCAGTTTCTCTATATTCTTGCGCTGCTTTCCATTATGCTGGGTGTGATGAACCTCCTGCCCATTCCTGCCCTGGACGGCGGACATATTGTCTTCTGTCTGTATGAGATACTCACCGGGCGCAAGCCCTCGGACCGGTTCCTTATGGTGGCCCAGATGATTGGGATGTTCCTGCTTCTCGGCCTCATGTTCCTGGCTTTTGGAAACGACATTTCAAGACTCATTCATTAAGTATATGAAACGCATTCTTTGGATTCTTCTGGCCTGCACGCTGGTATTCACCGGTTGCAAGAGCAAAGTAAAGCGCAACGTCCTTCCCAATGTGAGCGGTAAGGCCGGCGAGGTACTGGTCGTCATTGAAAGAGCCGACTGGGAGGCAGACCTTGGTGTCGCCATCCGTGAGACACTGGCTGGAGACACACCTTACCTGGCTCAGCGGGAGCCCTTGTTCGCGCTGTCCAACGTGCCCCCGGGAAGTTTTACCAGTCTGTTCAAGGTGCACAGGAACCTTCTCCTGGTGAACATCAATCCGCAGAATTCTTCTTTCGGGGTGGTCTACAAGAACAATGTGTGGGCTCAGCCGCAGGCGCTGGTGCAGGTGAATGCGGCCGATGCCGCCCAGGCGCTGGAACTGTACAAGGAAGCGGCGTCCATGATTGCAGAGTTCTATGAGCAGAGCGAACGGGATCGCATCATTGCCAATGCCAAGCTCTATGAGGAACGGGCTCTTCAGGCTCCTGTAGAGAAAGTGACCGGCGGAATCCTGCATTTCCCTTCCGGATATCGCTGCCGAAAGTACACCGACGACTTCGTATGGATCGCCGACGAAAAGCAGTATACCAACCAGACGGTACTGGTGTACAAGTATCCGGTCCAGGGCTCCGACGTCTTTTCGCTGGATAATATCATCCGGCAGCGCAATGCCGTGATGCAGGCCAATGTGCCGGGTATGTTCGAGGGCTCTTACATGACCACCTCCACGGCTCAGGAGCCCGTCACGCGCAGCCTTCGCTATCATGGCCGTGACTTTATGGAAACACGCGGTTTCTGGGAAGTGCATGGAGATTTCATGGGCGGTCCCTTTGTGTCGCATTCTTTCTACAGCCCCGACGGAAAGTCTGTCATTGTGCTGGAAGCCTTTGTCTTCGCGCCCCGCTACGACAAGCGTCAGTACTTGCGTCAGGTGGAGTCTTTGCTCTATTCGTTTGAATGGAAAAAAGATGCAAAATAATTTTGCAGGGTAAAAAATAATTGCTACCTTTGCATTCCCAAGTTTGGTGGGTTCGTATAACGGTTAGTACTCGGGATTTTCATTCCCGCAATAGGAGTTCGATTCTCCTACCCACTACCAAATATAAAAAAGTAAAATAATGGCAAACACAAAATCCGCCGCGCGTGCCGCCCGTCAGAGCGAGCGTCATCGCCTGCATAACAAGTATTATGCAAAAACTACCAGGAACGCCATCCGCGACCTGCGTAACACCACCGATAAGGCTGCTGCCCAGGAGAACGCTCCCAAGGTATATGCAATGATTGACAAGCTCGCCAAGATCGGTGTCATTCACAAGAACAAAGCGGCCAACCTCAAGAGCGGCCTCCAGGTTTACATTAACAAGCTCGCTTAAGAGCTTGTTTTTTTCAAGGAGCGGGATGTAGCGCAGTTGGTAGCGCACTACGTTCGGGACGTAGGGGTCGCTCGTTCGAGTCGAGTCATCCCGACCAAAAAAAAGAGAGTCCTTTTTCAAAGGCTCTCTTTTTTTTGGTTTTTTATTCTTATATTAGCGCAACGAACTGAAACTAGGGGCTATGAAAACGCGCAAACTTATAACCATCCTGGTGGCGCTGCTCGTCGTTGCCGTGCCCGCTACGGCAGTCTTTACGGGAATGGGGCTGGACGCCACGCTTTCCAACCTGCGCCGGGAACTCAATTACGATTACCTGCATATCAGCAGCACGCGGGAGCAGATGGCTGCCAGGTACGATGTGCAGCACCAGAAAATGGTGGACATCGTCAAGAAATGCAACGACCTGTCCCTGATGCTGTATTCCCAGAAGCAGGACTACACCTTCGATATCAGCTATGC
>CAMODD010000077.1:0-6272 GCA_946611215.1 uncultured Bacteroidales bacterium
GGATACCCCAGCCGGATGCCGCTGCGGTGCCGTGGTTTACAATTGCATAAATGGTTGCGGGCACCACCACGCCGCCGAAGGCCGCAATTACGGGGAGAATGGCCTTCTTGAAGGAAGAAAGTTCTCCGCACACCACTTCACGCTTGATTTCCAGGCCCACGGTAAAGAAGAAAACGACCATGAGAATGTCGTTGATAAACTTCTCTATGGTCATTCCGTGCGGGAAGAACCAGTCTATCACGCCGTCAGGCGAGGCCACGTGGACGGTGAGTTCCGTGTGCAGAAAATTGTGGTACAGGTGCTTGGTGAAGGGGAGGTTGGCCAGCAGCATAGCCACGGCCACGCAGGCCAGCAGGATTACGCCATTGGCCCAGGGTTGTTTGCGGAAACTGTCCTGGGAAATCTTAAAGTTGCGGACTTCTTTGTTCCACCAGTAAATGGGAATAAGTGCCATCTTATTAGCCAAAAATGTATTTTTGTTGTTCGGGGGTTAGCGTATCGATATGGATGTTCCAGTCCTTGAGCTTACGGAGGGATACCTCCCAGTCAATGACGGCCGGAACGTTGTTGAGCATGGTTTCCAGCTTGCCGCGGTTTTGGGCCAGGTAGCGGGCACTCAAGGCCTGGATGGCGAAGGACATGTCCATGATCTCGGCGGGATGTCCGTCTCCGGCGGCGAGGTTCACCAATCGGCCTTCGGCGATGATATAGATGGTGCGGCCGTTTTCCAGGGTATAGGCTTCGATGTTATTTCTGGCAGGCCGATGGGAAACCGCCATGGCCTTGAGCTTTGCGACGGCCACCTCCACGTCGAAGTGCCCGGCGTTGCAGCAGATGGCGCCGTCCTTCATGCGCAGGAAAGCGTCCGGGCCGATGACATCGGCGCAACCCGTAACGGTGATGAAGAAGTCTCCGAGGGGGGCGGCCTCCAGCATGGGCATCACCTTGAAGCCGTCCATCACGGCCTCCATGGCGCGGATGGGATTGATCTCGGTTACGATGACCTCGGCGCCCAGGCCCTTGGCGCGCATGGCAACGCCCTTGCCGCACCAGCCGTATCCGGCTACCACTACGCTCTTGCCGGCCACGATGAGGTTGGTGGTGCGGTTGATACCGTCCCATACGCTCTGGCCCGTGCCGTAGCGGTTGTCGAAAAGGTGCTTGCAGTCGGCGTCGTTTACCAGCATCATGGGGAACTTGAGCTCCCCGGCGGCGTCCATGGCTTTCAGGCGCAGAATGCCGGTGGTGGTTTCCTCGCAGCCGCCGATCACGTTCGGGATGAGTTCCGGAAATTCCTTGTGGATGGTAGTCACCAGGTCTCCGCCATCGTCGATGATGATATTGGGGCCCACTTCCAGTACTTTGCGAATATCGTCAAAGTACTCCTGCTCCGTGCAGCCATGGATGGCGAACACGTTAAGACCCTCGTGCACCAGGGCGGCGGCGACGTCGTCCTGCGTACTCAGCGGATTGGATCCGGTGATGTACATGTCGGCACCGCCGGCAGCCAGCACCTCGCACAAATGAGCTGTCTTGGCCTCCAGATGCACGCTCAGGGCCACTTTAAGGCCCTTGAAAGGCTGTTCTTTGAGAAAATCTTTCTCGATTCCATCGAGCAGGGGCATGTGGCTGCGGACCCAACTGAGCTTGAGTTCACCGCTCTCCCACAGACTGATATCTTTGATGTGACTTACCATAGGGCCGCAAAGATACGAAAAACCTTGCGGTTTTCCTATCTTTGCATGGCGGCTTCTACGTCGTCGGGGCTGGCGGGGAGACGGCGGGAGCCCAGGCGGCGGGCGCCATCGGCCGTAATGAGAACGTCGTCCTCGATGCGGATGCCGCCGAAGTCGTAGTAGCTCTCCAGCTTGGCGTAGTTCACGAAGTCGTAGCCCAGGCCCTCCTTCTTGAACTTTTCGATGAGGGCGGGGATGAAGTAGATGCCGGGTTCGTCGGTGATGACGTGGCCGGGAACCAGGCGGCGGGCCATTCGGAGGGAGCCGAGGCCCAGCTGCTTGGCGCGGGTCTGGTCGGGGTCGTAGCCCACTTTGTTCTCGCCCAGGTCTTCCATATCGTGCACATCCAGGCCCATGTTGTGGCCCAGGCCGTGCGGCTGGAACAGACCGGCGATGCCCTTGGCTACCATCTCGTCCAGGTCTCCGTGGACCAAATCCAGGGCACTGAGGCCTTCCAGCATCTTGCGGGCCGTGGCCAGATGCACTTCCCGGTAAGTAATGCCGGGCTTGGCCAGGGAGAAGGCAAGTTCGTTGCAGTCGTAGACAATCTGGTAAATCTCGCGCTGTTTGGCAGAATACTTGCCACTGGTAGGATAGGTGCGGGTGAAGTCACTGGCATAGTGCTCGTTACTCTCCACACCGGCGTCAATCACCATGAGTTTTCCAGGTTCAATAACGGCAGCATGACCGTGATTGTGCAGGGTCTCGCCGTGCTGCGTAAGGATGGTGGGGAACGAAACGCCCCAGCCCTTGGCCAGAGCAACGGCCTCCATCTTACCCACGATATCCTGCTCCACAATGCCAAGTTTGATAGCATCACGGGCCGCAGAATGCATCTCGTAGCCCAGGTCACAGGCATAGTCAATGGCGGCAATCTCTTCCGGTTGCTTGACAAGACGCATGGAGATGATAGCTTCGGTGAGGCTGGCCGATACACCATCGGCCACATTCTCCCTGCCCGTGAGCTGCATCAGGCGCAGCGTGTTGAAGTAACGCGAAGGGTTGATGTAGTGGATGGGACGGCCGATGTTCCGGGCAGCGTGAACGTCCACATCCAGCATGGAATAGGGCTGCGTGAGGCCGATGCCCACAGACTCCGCCTTGGAACGCACGCTGGGCTGAGGGCCCATCCAGATGATGTCGTCAATGTCTACATCGTTGGCGTAGAGGGTCTCCGCGCCCGACTCGATGTCCAGAACCGCAGCCATCATGGGCTCATCCAGACCCATATAGTAAAGCCAGGTGCTATCCTGACGCCATTTATAGCAATTGTCCTTGTACTGGGCCGGAGCCTCGGCATTGCCGATAAGGAGGATGATGCCTTTTTCCCCGGCCGCGCGCATCTTGGCCAGAAGGGCCGCACGGCGTGCTACATATACTTCTTTCGTAAACATAATAATCTCGTTTATATCCCTTCAAAGTTAGCAAAAATTTGTGGTTTAAGCAATGGTAGCAAACAGATGGGGCAGGTTTCGGGGCATGGTTGGCGCAGGTTCAAGGCTGTGCGGTGCAGGTTCCCAGGGTGGATGCGCAGGTCAGGGAAAGGCCCGGAAACATAGGATAATCACCAGAAATTGGCTATATTTACGGCATAAACAGAAAGCGTATGGAAACGTTCATTGCCATTATCGCCATTGTGCTGGGCGTTGTGGGCATCATCGGGTCGGTGGCGCCTGCACTGCCGGGGCCGCCGCTCAGCTGGGTGGGGCTGGCCATCCTGTATATCTGGGGCAGCGGGGCCAACAGTGCCGGAGAGCCCATGAGCACATCCCTTCTGCTGATATGGCTGGGGATCGTGCTGGTGGTGAGCCTGCTGGACTACGTGGTGCCGGCCTATTTCACCAAACTCACGGGTGGAAGCAAGTACGGGAGCTGGGGCGCTATCGGCGGCCTCTTCGTAGGACTTATCTATCCCCCCGTGGGCATGATTCTGGGCTCGCTTGCCGGTGCCTTCCTGGCAGAACTCCTCATGGGCGGGAAGGACACGGCCACTTCGCTCAAGTCGGCCTTCGGGGCGTTCTTGGGATTCATCTTTGGAACGGGGCTCAAACTCACCTGTGCAGGCGTGATGCTGTTCTATATTATTGTCTATGCTTTTTAGGGGGCAAACGCCCCTGTCAAAAGTAAACAAAGACATATTAAAAAATTTGCATATCCCACGAAAATGCGCCATCTTTGTATCCCGTATTGATTACAAATCATATGGGAAATCTCAGATTCGACGTCGTGCAGGAAGCCTTCAAAAAGAAGGCTGTCGTCACAGAAACTCCTGCAGGTAAACCTTCCGACTATTTTGGCTCTCTCGTCTTCGGACGCAGCAACATGCGCAAGTATCTGGACAGTAAAACCTATGCCCAGCTCACCCGTTGCATCGATGAAGGTGTACCCTTGGACGCCGCCACCGCCGACAAAGTAGCAGAAGGCATGAAGGTCTGGGCCCTGGAGCACGGAGCCACCCACGTCACCCACTGGTTCCAGCCCCTCACCGAGGGCACGGCAGAAAAACACGACTCCTTCATGAACCCCGACGGCGAAGGCAGCGTAATCGAGCAGTTCGACGGCAAATCCCTGGTTCAGCAGGAGCCCGACGCCTCCTCCTTCCCCAACGGCGGTATCCGCGCCACCTTCGAAGCCCGCGGCTACACCGCCTGGGACCCCTCCTCCCCCGTATTCATCCAGGACGACACCCTGTGCATCCCCTCCGTCTTCATCTCCTACACCGGAGAAGCACTGGACTATAAGACCCCTCTCAAGAAGGCCCTCAAGGCCGTAAACGACGCAGCCGTTCCCGTATGCCAGCTCTTTGACCCCAAAGTAAAGCGCGTGTACTCCTTCCTGGGCTGGGAACAGGAATACTTCCTGGTTGACGAAGACCTCTTCGCCGCCCGCCCGGACCTCATGCTCACCGGCCGCACCCTCATGGGCCACTCCTCCTCCAAGAATCAGCAGCTGAGCGACCACTACTTCGGCGCCATCCCTTCCCGCGTCACCGCCTTCATGAAAGACGTGGAAACCGCCGGTTACAAACTGGGCATTCCGCTCAAGACCCGTCACAACGAGGTAGCCCCCAACCAGTTTGAGATGGCTCCCGTCTACGAAGAAGCCAATCTGGCCAACGACCACAACCAGATGATCATGAACGCCATGACCCGCATCGCCCGTAAGCATGGCTTTGTAGTGCTCTTCCACGAGAAACCCTTCGAGGGCATCAACGGAAGCGGCAAGCACAACAACTGGTCCCTGGGCACCGACACCGGAGTAGGCCTCCTCAACCCCGGCAAGGACGCCAGGAGCAACCTCCAGTTCGTCACCTTCTTTGTGAACGTCCTCGCCGCCGTCCAGAAGCACAACGGCCTTCTCAAGGCCAGCGTAGCCAGCGCCAACAACGCCCACCGTCTGGGCGCTCAGGAAGCCCCGCCCGCCATTGTATCGGCCTTCCTGGGCCAGACCATGACCGACGTCCTTCGCAAACTCCTCGAAGTCCCCTCCGACACCCCCATCGTCATCGCCGGCAAGAAAGGCCGCCGCGTAGCCGTGGAAATCCCCGAGATCTTCGTGGACAACACGGACCGCAACCGCACCTCCCCCTTCGCCTTCACCGGCAACCGTTTCGAGTTCCGTGCGGTGGGCTCCAGCGCCAACTGCGCCGGTGCCCTCACGGTCCTCAGCGCCGCCGTGGCCCAGCAGCTCATCGCCTTCAAGGCCGATGTAGACAAAGCGCTCAATGAAGGCAAATCCCTGGAAGTGGCCGTCATGGACACCCTCAAACCCCTCATCGCCTCTGTTCTGGACACCCTCTGCTTTGAGGGCAACGGCTACAGCGACGCCTGGAAAAAAGAAGCCAAAAAACGCGGCCTGGACGTAGAGAACAGCGTTCCCAAGATATTCTGTCAGTTCACCGCCCCCGCTTCCGTGGACATGTTCACCCAGCTGGGCATCTACAGCAAGAAAGAACTGGAAGCCCGTAACGAGGTAAAGTGGGACACTTACTCCACCAAAGTGCTAATCGAGGCCCGCATGGCCGTGAGAATGGCCATCAACCACGTGATGCCCGCCGGCATGGAATACCAGCGCCGTCTCCTTGAGGACCTCAACCTCATGCGCCAGAACTTCCCCCAGGACTACGAAACCCTCGCCGCCACGCAGACCACCCTCATCCGGGAATGTGCCGCCCTGCTCTCCGAGATCAAGGAACGGGCCGATAAACTGAACGACGCCCGGAAGGCAGCCGAATCCAAGGAAGACTCCTACGCCAAGGCCGTAGCCGCGGAGAAAGCCGCCGATATCCTCAGAACCCTCCGCGAGAGCATCGACAAACTGGAAGAAATCACCGACAACGCCCTGTGGCCGCTGCCCAAGTACCGCGAGATTCTCTTCATCAACTAAGACAATGAAATCGGCAAAATTTATCTTCGTGACGGGAGGTGTAGTCTCGTCGCTGGGGAAGGGTATTATCTCTTCCAGCATCGGCCGCCTGCTGCAAACCTGTGGCTACAAGGTCACCATCCAGAAATTCGACCCTTATATCAATATAGA
>CAMODD010000078.1:0-6231 GCA_946611215.1 uncultured Bacteroidales bacterium
CCGTAACCGGCCGGGGCACGAATTTTGTCTACTTCGGCACGGGCTCTGTGCACGAGACCGATTCGCAGAAAGTGGCGGCGGAAGGGTCATGGAGCCTCGTCGCAAGGAGTTAAGAATGCAATACAGAAAATACAAGAAACCAAACCCTTACAAGGCTGATAATGAAGCCTTTTTACAGGCGAAATCGAAAGAGGAAGGCGTCGTGGTCCTCGAGAGCGGAGTGATGTACCGCGTACTGGAAGAGGGGAGTGGTACCCGTAAGCCCACGCCCCGGAGCATCGTTTACGTTCATTATACCGGAAGGCTCATTGACGGAACGGTCTTCGACACCACCGAGGGGGATGCTCTCCCGGCGCTTTTCATGGTGGGAGACCTCATCATGGGCTGGCAGATTGTCCTTACGCGTATGCACGAAGGCGATAAATGGGAGGTCTACATCCCGGCCAAGTGGGGCTACGGCGCCACCCGCATGGATGACATCCCGGCCCATAGCACGCTCGTTTTCACGCTGGAACTCGTCAAGATTGAACGGTAATATCATGAAACTCACCGATCTAAAAGACCTCCGCGTCATCAAAAAGAGCATGACACCTCCTCAGCCGGAGGCGCAGAAGAATCAGCCGCGCAGGCGTTCCGTGGAGCTTCGGAGCAAGGAGGAAGAGCATGCCCGGAACGAGGGCATTGTCATCGGCCAAAAGGTCCGCCTGATGGACAGTAGTGACACCGCCACGCTCATCGGCATCGGCAAGGGGTACTACGAGTTGGAGCTCGACGGTCTCCCCATCCGCGTCGTCCGCAGCGAGTTCATCCCCATCAATGCCGATGAAGACCGCCGCCTCCGTGCCGCCATCCCGTCCCGGACGAAGAAGCAGGCCGATGTTGCTCAAACGCAGGAAAACCCTTCCGGTGACCTCACCGTAGACCTTCACATTGAGCGCATTCCGGGTAGCGAAGGCATCCCCGAATGGGCCGCCCTGGACTTCCAGCTCAACTACTTCCGCCAGGTCCTCCGCAAGAATCTCAAGCACCGCGGCCGCCGCATCGTCTTCATCCACGGGGTGGGTGACGGCACACTGGCATCGGCCATCCGCAAGGAACTGGACGAGGTCTTCGCCCTCTCATGCACCTACACCCCCGGCCCCATGGGTGTCACTAACGTCACCATCCGCTAGGCGAGCCGATACGAGCGCCCGGCCCGGGCATGCACTGGGCCCCGGAGAAGGCACAATGCGTGGCGCTTATTGCACTGATCACCAGCTGGTTAGCACAACTGACGGGTATCAAAATCGCACCCGTCAGTTGTGCTAACATGCTGATTTAAAGGGTGTTAAGCGCCACGGGCACACCGAGATCCAGGCCACTCCGGAAGCCACAACTGCTCCGGAGGCTAGAGCAACTCCGGAATCCCAGCCACGGCCCGAACCCAAAGCCTGCACGTTTCAAGGAAAAGCAGTATCTTTGGGCATGCAAACAGCGATCATCATAGGAGCCACTTCCGGTATTGGGCGGGAGCTGGCTGTGCGTCTGGCCCGGGAGGGCTGGAGAGTCGGTGTGGCCGGAAGGCGGGAAGAGCGCCTTTCAGGCCTTGCCAATCAGTTCCCGGAAGGCACTATCATACCTCAGGTACTGGACATTACGTCTCCGGAAGCGGTGAAGGATCTGGATGCACTCCTTCAGAAAACGGGGGCGCCGGATGTGTTTCTGCACGTATCGGGTATCGGCAAGCAGAATCCGAAGATGGATGAGGCCGTGGAGATGCAAATTATCCAGACGAACTGCATCGGCATGGTGCGGATGGTTACCCATTTCATCAACTATGTGAAAGGGAATGCGGCCTATTATGACGGTCACAAGGCGCAGATTGCCGTTGTCACGTCCGTGGCCGGAACGGCGGGTCTGGGCATCTCTGCCGCCTATTCGGCCTCCAAGAAAATGCAGAGCACCTACGTCTCTGCGCTCTCGCAGCTATCGCGGATGGAGCACATCCCGGTCCGTTTTACAGACATCAGGCCGGGCTTTGTTGCAACGGAGATACTGGCAGCCGAACACAATTATCCCTTTATCATGCCCGTAGAGAAGTCGGCCGATTACATCCTGAAGGGGCTCCGGAAAAAGCGCCGCATTATCATCTTTGACTGGAAGTTCCGCCTTGTGACCGCCCTCTGGCGCCTCATCCCCAGGGCTCTGTGGGAACGCATGACCTTTATCAGGTAGCGTGCCCGATTTCGGGAACAAAACCCCGGCGCCAAGTCATAAAACACAAAAATATCTCTATATTTACCGCCAAAAACAGCAAAATGATTAAAATGTTCGTCATGCATACCTGTCCCGACTGCGAATACGTGGAAAGGCAGGTAGAAGGCAATCCCAATTTCGAAGTGATTGATATCGGCAAGCACGTGAAGAACCTCAAGATGTTCCTGGCCCTGCGGGATTCGCATCCGGCTTTTGATGAGGCCAAGGCAATTGGCGATGTGGGCATTCCCTGCTATGTCCGGGAGGACGGATCGGTAACGCTCTATTCCAAGGAAGTGGGTCTGGAGCCGCGTCCGCAGAACCAGGGCCCGGCCTGCAGCATTGACGGTAAAGGTTGCTAAGCCCATGCCCACCGAAGAGGTTGCCGCCGCCCCTGCCAGGTGTTTCTCTCCTTCATCCGGGCCTCCAGGCGCTTAAGGAGCGCATCGGGCCTAAGGAGCCCCCACGGCGCATCCGTGAAGGCGGGAGGGACGCTGCTGGCAATGCGCACGATGCGGATGTCGGGCCGCAGCCGTTCCAGGATATCCACAAGGAGCTCCACGTACTCGTCGGGACCCATCCGGAGGAAGTCTTCGGGCCGATGAAAAAATTCCCGCTCCATCTGGGTTCCCCGAATAATCTGCAGCTGGTGGAACTTGAGGCTACTTAGCGGCAGGGCGCTTAGGATATCGGCCTCCTTCAGAAGCATTTCCCGCGTCTCGCCGGGCAGGCCCAGGATTACGTGGCCGCCCACGGGGATGCCGCGGCGCGCCGTCTCCTGAATAGCCCGTGCCGTACAGGCAAAATCGTGCCCCCGATGCACCCGCTGCAAGGTCTCGTCGAAGACCGATTCTATCCCGTACTCCACCTCCACGATGGCACCGCCGGAGCGCAGCGAGGCCAGGTAGTCCAGCTTTTCACTGTCAATGCAGTCGGGCCGGGTGCCGATGACAAGGCCCTTCACCAGGGGGTGTGTGAGGGCCGATTCAAACCGCTCCCGGAGAACGGGCAGGGGAGCGTAGGTGTTGGAATAGGCTTGGAAATAGGCCAGATATCCATCGGCCTTCCTGCCCCTCGCCGCATGGAAGCGGATGCCGGCCTCGATCTGCTCGGGGATGCTTTTCCCCCTGGTGTACCCGGGATGGAAGGCGGCGTTGTCACAGAAGGTGCACCCGCCGACGCCCAGCGTCCCGTCCCGGTTGGGGCAGGTGAAACCGCCGTCCAGCGTGAGCCGCTGCAGGCGCATGAGGGCCACCAGCGCTTTGTCCAGCCGGGGGAGGATGGGGCCGAAGTGCGTGCCTTCGGTCCATTCGAACGTGGTCTGGACGCCTTTGGATTTGAGGATGCGGACCACCGAGCCGGTATCCTCCGCGATGCTCTTCAGGTGGGCGTTCCGGGTATCGGCCTCCTTGTCTCCGAGGGAGATATAGGCCGATTGAATATGGACGCTCCGGCTCTCCAGCCAGTCTGCGAATCCCGGATACCAGAAGGAGCCGGAGATGGCAGCGACCCGCGTGAACAGGCGGGTCCTGGCGGCGGCCCAGACGGCGAAGAGGCCGGCGAGGGATATGCCGATAAGCCATCGCTGGGTGGGAACAAGGCCCCTTTCGGCCTCGATACCGGGGATGATATCCTTTTCCAGTCTGTCCAGATAGGCATCGGCCTGCCCGCTAAAGGGCTTGCCCTTTTTGAAGATGGGGGCTGCCGGCCAGGGGGTGAGGTCGTCGTTCCAGCTTACCGGCGGCAGCAGTACGGGGACAACGCCATACCTCTCGCGTACGCCGTCCAGCCAGCGCTGCATGTCATCGGCCTGGCCTTCCAGCGTGGGGATGTAGCAAACGATGCTCACTTCCACTCAAAATTGTCTTTCCCGGCTCCCGTTTCGAAGTGGTACTTGACAATGCCAAGGTCTATGTTGGTGTAGCCCATCATGGAGAACAAGGCCTTTGCTTCCACCTTGTTACCGTCGTGCAGGATGAACTTGAACTTCTGCTGGTTAACAGCCGTCGGGGCCAGCATGGCAGCAGCGATTCCCGCCAGGAACCACTCCGGCACGGAACCATCGGGCTCATAATAATGGCTGGAAGGCTTCATCGGATGCTGTACGCCTTCGGTGAGGCCATAGCCTACCGCAATGACGCAGTGCACCATATCTCCGTCCCGAAGCGTGTACGTTCCGGGAATCTTCTTGTAAGTGAGCCCCACCCAGCAGGTGTTAAGACCCAGTGTCTGGGCCAGAAGAACCAGCCGCTCGCCGTAGTAGCCCGTCTTTTCCTCGGCCTCACTGCCCCTGGGCCCGGCCATCACGAAATAGTTTCTAACGCCGGAAAACTGGCCATACTTCCACATGCCCGTGGAGAAGCACCGGGGCTCATCCAGAACCAGCTGAATGTTGAGCCCGCTTTCTGCATTGGCCTTTTCGATCTCTAAGCGGAGCGCATTTGCTTTCTCCGCCTCAATGGGCTTGTCGGCATACTTTCTCACCGAATGCCGCGCCTTTATTGCTTCTATAATTGTCATAGCTGTGTCGTTTTATTGGGGCAAATTTATAAAAGTATTTCGATTACACGTTCTTCCGGTGCCTACACCGCAAATCGGCCTTCTGTGCTGCTCTGATGGCGCAGGTTCCGGGTCTAAAATGGAACCTGCGCCATCCACCCTCGGAACCTGTAACGCTCTATTCACCCACCAAAAAAATGGTATTCTATTCTTTTACGAAGGGTTTCAGTCCTTTGGCAGCATCGGCCGCCGTAATCTTCTTTCCGCCGTTGTCCAGGTCTATGAGGACATAGCGGTCATGGCCCATTCCCAGCTCCTTCATGTACGAGAGCTGGCGCAGGCCGTGGCGAGTCTCGATGCGTTCCACGATGTCCTTGTGTTCGTCGGCCGTCATGGCATAGATGATATCTATGCAGGCCTGGTCCACGGCGAGGATGTCCGTCGAGGAGAGGATGCCCACGTTGGGCGTTACCACCGGAGCGGCGTGAACGCCCTCGCAGTCGCAGGAAACCGACATATTGCGCATCACGTTCACATAGGTGACGTGCTTGCCGAAGTGGTCGATGGTGGCCTTGGTGCTCTCCGTCATCCGCTCCATGAATTCCTCCTCCTTGATGTCCCACTGGTTGGGCTGGCCGGGGGTAGTATGGATCCAGGCTTTGCCCACGCGGCCATCGGCACAACCTATGCCGATGTTCTTGTTAGCGCCGCCGAACCCGCCCTGTGTGTGGCCCTTGAAGTGGGTGAGGGCGACCATGGAGTCGTAATTGACCAGGTGGCTGCCGACGGCCATTTTCTTGAACCACTTGCCGCCTTTCACCGGCAGCGTGAGCGTGTCTTCCTCGTCGATGATATCCACCGGGCAGAAGGTCCAGCCGTTCACCTCCAGAGTCTTGCGGTGAAGGTCCGTGGTATAGCGGTCTCCTTTATAATAGGTATTGGTTTCGATGACGGCGGCATCGGCCAAATCCTTCTCCATTAGCGCCTTGACCCACTCTCTGGGGATGATGTTAGGGCCGTTCTGCTCGCCGGTGTGCAGCTTCACGCCCACATGTCCGCCAATCTCGCCGGCTACCTTTTCATAGGCGGCGATAAGACCATCGGCCGACAGATTGCGGGTAAAGTAAACCACGGCTTCCTCGCCGTCACGCTGGGCATAGGGGACATACTTGTTGCCATCCCTTACGCTGGAATTATTGGTAGTGCCGCAAGACACAAACGCGGTCACAGCCAGGATATAAATAAATGTACGTTTCATTGGATATTATTGAGTTGTAACGCGCTAATATAGCAATTATTTCAACTCCGGCCAAGCTCTCGCCGTACTCGGCGGCTGTTCAATATATGAGGAATGTCGCAGGTCAGAGTCCTTTCCGTCGCAGGTCAGAGTCCTTTCCGTCGCAGGTCTGTGTTTTTGGGCCGAACTGCGACGGAAATCGTTGACTCAGAGCGTATAGCGTCGCAGGTCAGGTGTTTTTTGCAGACCTGCGACGATTT
>CAMODD010000079.1:0-6180 GCA_946611215.1 uncultured Bacteroidales bacterium
CGATGGCATCTACCACCACACCTTTAACCTGGTATCCGCCCTGGGCGAATACGGTCATGCAGTAAGCGCACAGCACTGCAAATGCGGTTAGTAACCTTTTCATTAGTTTGATGTTAGAAATTATTTAGTATTGATAAGTTTCACGCTTACGGCGCCCAGCACCAGGAACACACCGGCTGCAAGGAGCATGGCCGGCTGGCTGCCGCCGAGGAGGGAGAGCACTGCGCCGCCGGTTGCGGCCGCCACAATCTGGGGCAGGCAGATGGTGCAGTTGAACAGGCCCAGGTAGCTGCCCATGTAAGGGCTTCCCTCCAGCGCGTTGGTAAGGAGGGTGAAGGGAAGGGCCAGCATGGCAGCCCAGGCAAAGCCGATGAGGAAGTAACTCACGAAGAGGACATACTGATTGTGGATGAACATCACGGAGGCAAAGCCCGCGGCACCCACGAGAAGGCTCACCACATAGGAGAGCTTGAGATTTTTGAACCTCGGCAGTGCGGCGGCCCATACCAGGGAGCCCACGGCCTGCACGGCGAAGAGAACGCCCACCCAGTTGCCGGCAGCCTGATAGGCTTCGGAGGCGGTGTCGGTGGTATTCCACACATTCTGGGCGATGGCACCGTTGGTGTAGGTCCACATATAGAGGAAGGCAGCCCATGAGAAGAACTGCACGAGGCCCACGGTCCAGAAGGTGGACGGGGCTTTGATAAGGAGCTTCACAAGACCCTCGGAGGGTTTCTCGGAGCCGGCGTCATCGGCAATCTTATGGAACTCGGCATACTCCTTCGGAGGCATTTCCTTCACGCGAAGGAACGTGTAGAGCACGCAGAGGATGAGGATGAGCGCGCCCACGTAGAAGCTCCAGATGACGCTGTCGGGGACCACTCCCCTGGGAGCGGTGTTGGCAATCCCGATCCAGGTAAAGAAGATGGGAAACAGGTAGCCAAGCAGTGAGCCGGCATTGCACAGGAAGCTCTGGATGCTGTAGGCCTGGGTCTTCTGCTTTTCGTTCACCATGTCTCCCACCATCATCTTGAAGGGTTGCATTGCTACGTTGATGGAGGTGTCAAGGAAGATGAGGGAGAACAGCCCGAACCACATGGCCATGTTAAGGCCCAGGAAGATCCGGGTGCTGAAGTGAAGACTGCCGGCGTTGGGCAGGAACATCATCACCAGCACGGCGATGATGGCACCCACGAGGAGGTAGGGCTTGCGTCGGCCCATCCGGCACCAGGTACGGTCACTATACTTGCCGATGAGCGGCTGCACCAGCATACCCATCAGCGGGGGAAGGATCCAGAAGAAACTGAGTTGGTGAGGGTCGGCTCCCAGCGTGGCGAAAATGCGGCTGATATTGGCGCTCTGCAGGGCATAGGCAATTTGCACGCCCAGAAAGCCAAAGCTGAGGTCTACGAGTTGACGGAAGGTCAAATCACGTTTCTGCGACATATATATAGATACTAGTTTAAGCGATTCAAAAGTGGTTCGGCGCAAAAGTAGTATATTTGAAGGTAAATCGGCCACGCCGGAGCGGGCCTGTCCGCCGAATGGATATTTTTTTGCGACGAACGGAATTTCTCCGTACTTTTGTGCCATCATGAAGATTAAGGCAGACCACTGGATTATTCACGCATTCGCGCTGCTGCATGCAGGTGTGGCTTTACTGTGCGCGGCACTGGACATGCGGGACAGCCTCCTTCTCACGGCGTTCACCATGACTCTTGCCGGCATCATCTGCTTCCGTTCCAAAATGACGGTGGAGATTACCGTCACGTCCCTTATCCTTGTCAACATTGTGGGATTCGTGCTGGGCAATGCGGGAGCGCTGGCCAAACTGGACGCCATACCCGCCTTCTGGAGACCGGCCCTCACTACCTTTGCGGTCACGGAAATCATCGGCTGGGCGCTCTACGGTTTTGCACACAGACTCACAACCTACGGGGCGGCCATCTACGAAAGGGACCAGTCCTGGTACCGCAATGCCGGTTGGCTGGTGGTGGCCGTAGCGCTCATCTTCGCCATCCGCGTCTATACGGACCTCAACTACAGCGGCAACTTAATCCTGGAAAACTCCGGCGTGATGATCCTTTTGATTATCACCACGCTGGTATCGCTGGTGTTCATGATGAACTTTGCGCTGCAGATGCAGCGGGAGACATCGGCCCAGCGCACCCGGCGGCATCAGGCCGAATTCCGTTACATGAATCTCAAGAACCAGGTGAACCCGCACTTTCTCTTCAACAGCCTCAACGTGCTGGACTCCATTGTACAGGATGGGACGCGGGAGGAGGCCAGCGCCTACATTCACAAGATGGCGGCCATCTACCGCTACCTCATGAAGTTGGAAGGAAAACAGCTGGTACCCGTCGCCGACGAACTGGCCTTTGCCCGGAACTACCGGGACCTTCTGCTCATCCGTTTCTCGGAAGGGCTCATTACTGAAGACCATATCGGTGAGAACATTCCCAAAGGCTACATTGTTCCGTGCACGCTCCAGATTTTGCTGGAGAACGTGGTCAAACACAATGCCATCGGGCCGGAGAATCCGCTGGTGGCAGAGATTTCCACCGACGGGAAGGTGATCCGGGTGTCCAACAACATCATTCCCAAGCAGACGGCTCCGTCGTCTTCCGGTATCGGCCTCCAGTATGTCCGCAACCAGTACCGGGACATTGCCGGGGAGGAAATCCTCATAGAAAGTACCGAAACCCGCTTTTCCGTTACAGTGCCCATCTTGGAGGAACCGGAATAAATTGCTAACTTTGCTGTTACCACAGATTAGTATCACCATGAAAGCCCTTATCATAGAAGACGAACCGCGCGCCCGCGCCCACATGCAGAAACTGCTCTCGGACAACTTCCCCGCCGTAGAGGTGGTGGGTGCCATCGGCTCGGTAAAAGACAGCCTGGAATGGCTTAGGACACATCCCGCCCCCGAAGTCATCTTCATGGACGTGGAGCTGAGCGACGGCAACAGCTTCGAGATCTTTTCGCAGACGGAAATCCCCTGCCCCGTCATCATGACAACGGCCTACGACCAGTATGCCGTACATGCCTTTGAGGTAAACGCCGTGGATTATCTCCTGAAGCCCATCGAGGTGGCAGACCTTAAGCGCGCCATCCAGCGCGTGGCCAGCGGAGAAGCCGTAAAGCCGGCCGGGGAGGCCATGCGTTCCATGATGGACCAGGTTCGGAAGGAGAAGTTCCTCATCCGGCTCAATGACCGCATTGTTCCGGTGCGCACGTCGGATATCGCCTACTTTTATTCAGAGGCCAAGAACTCCTATATTGTTACGCTGAGCGGCTCTTCGTATGTCACCGACGACTCTTTGGATGCCCTGGCAGAAAGCGTAAACCCCGAGTCCTTCTTCCGCATTTCCCGCAGCTGCATCATCAGCGAGGGCGTCATAGACTCTGTCTCACGCCTGATGGGCGGCCGCCTTCGCATCTCTTTGAAACACGGCATTCCTTCCCTCACGGACCTCACCGTCTCCCGCGCCCGCGTAGACGGCTTCCTGGAATGGTTGGAGAAATAAATCAGAACAGGAATGCGCAGTACCCGATGCCCATCATAAGGCAAAGGGCGAAAGTGGAAAGCACCAGAAGCGGAAGCATCGGGTCCAGGGCACGGTCTTCCCGCGTCCAGACGCCGTAAAGATGCAGCACGTAGAGCGGCAGGGTAAGAACCCACAGCCAGTGCCACCAGGACGGCCAGCACAGCAGGCAGTAAGCCGCCATGCACACCCAGCCAAGGCAGACAAGGACCGTTTGATAGATGCGGGCCTTGTGTGCGCCCAACTTGATGGCTACCGTAACGCGGTTGGCCGCATCCGTCTTCATGTCACGGATGTTGTTCACGTTGAGCACGCCCACGCTGAAGCATCCCACGCCGGCGGCGGGAAGAAGCAGTTTCCAGTGCAGTCCTACGCCCTTCGTGCACACAAAATAGGCTCCCATTACAGCCACCAGTCCAAAGAACAGGAAGACATAGATGTCTCCCTTGGCCCTGTAGCCATAGGGGTTGTGTCCCAGTGTGTATTTCATGGCCCCCATGATGGCGGCGGCGCCCAGCATGAGAACCAGGATGGGAGTCATTCCCCACAGGGTTCCGAAGGCTCGCCATGTCATGGCCGTTCCAAACAAGATACAAAACCCCACGAAAATGCCGATGAGCGCCTTCATGTCTTGAATGCTCATTTCACCGCTGTTCAGGCCATACTGCGGGCCCTGCCGCTCGGCGGTGTCCGTCCCGCGCAGGACATCTCCCAGTTCGTTGGAGAGGTTGGACAGGATTTGCAGGCACACGGTGGTGATGACAATAAGGACAGCGGTCCAAACATCTACCTTCCAGTCTGCAACGGCGAGCAGGATGCCCAGGAGCACGCCTGCCATGGAAAGTGGCAGGGTGCGGAGGCGCATGGATTCAAGGGCGGCTTTGAGTTTCATGACTAATCCAGTTTAAGAACCGCCATGAAGGCACTCTGAGGAACCTGGACGGTACCAATCTGGCGCATGCGCTTCTTGCCTTCCTTCTGCTTTTCGAGCAGCTTGCGCTTACGGGTGACGTCACCGCCGTAGCACTTGGCCGTCACGTCCTTACGTACCTGGCGCACGGTTTCACGGGCAATGATCTTGGCGCCGATGGCTGCCTGCACGGCAATGTCGAACTGCTGGCGGGGGATGAGGTCCTTGAGCTTGAGGCAGATCTTGCGGCCAAAATCGTAGGCGTGGTCCTCGTGGATGAGGGTGCTCAGGGCATCGGCCGGGTCTCCGTTGAGGAGGATGTCCAGCTTCACCAGCCGCGCAGGACGGAAGTCCGTGACATGGTAGTCGAAGGAGGCATAGCCCTTGGAGATGGACTTGAGCTTGTCGTAGAAGTCGAACACCACCTCCGAGAGCGGAAGGTCATAGTTGAGCTCCACGCGGTCGGTGGTAATATAGTGCTGGCCGATGAGCGTTCCGCGCTTATCCATGCACAGTTTCATGATGGGGCCGTAGAAGTCGCTCTTGGTGATAATCTGGGCGCGGATGTAAGGTTCCTCGATGTGGTCTATCACGGAAGGAGCCGGCAGCCCGGACGGGTTGTGCACGTCAATGACCTCACCCTTGGTGGTATATACCTTATAAGATACGTTGGGAACCGTAGTGATTACATCCATGTTGAACTCGCGGAACAGGCGCTCCTGCACAATCTCCAGGTGCAGAAGGCCCAGGAAGCCGCAGCGGAAGCCGAAGCCCAGGGCCAGCGAGCTCTCCGGCTCGTAGGTGAAAGAGGCGTCGTTGAGCTGGAACTTCTCCAGCGTGGCTCGCAGTTCCTCGAACTTGGAAGCGTCCACCGGATACAGACCGGCGAAAACCATGGGCTTAACCTCTTCAAAGCCCGCGATGGCTTCCCTGCAAGGCTCTTCTACGTGGGTGATGGTGTCTCCCACCTTCACTTCCACGGCCGCCTTGATGCCCGTGATGATATAGCCCACATCCCCGGCACGGACCTCTCCGGTAGGGTTCAGTTTCAGTTTCAGGTTGCCCACTTCCTCGGCCTCGTACTCGTTGCCCGTAGAGAAAAACTTAACTTTCTCCCCGGTCTTGAGGCTGCCGTTCACCACCTTGAAGTACGCGATGATGCCGCGGAACGGATTGAACACCGAGTCAAAGATAAGGGCCTGGAGCGGGGCCGACGGGTCTCCCGCCGGAGCGGGCACCTTGTCCACAATGGCATCCAGCACCGCCTGCACGCCCATGCCCGTACGGGCCGATACCCGCAGCACATCCTCGGGCTCGCAGCCCAGGAGGTCGCACACCTGGTCCTGCACAACGTCCGGCTGGGCGCTGTCCATGTCAATCTTGTTGAGAACCGGGATAATCTCCAGGTTGTGGTCGATGGCCTGGTACAGGTTGGAGATGGTCTGGGCCTGGATACCCTGCGACGCATCCACCACGAGGAGAGCCCCCTCGCAGGACGCGATAGAGCGGGACACCTCGTAGGAGAAGTCCACGTGGCCGGGCGTGTCGATGAGGTTGAGCCGATAGGTCTCCCCACCCCGGACGTAATCCATCTGGATGGCGTGGCTCTTGATGGTGATACCTTTTTCCCTCTCCAGGTCCATGTCGTCCAGCACCTGGTTTTCCATCTCGCGGGCACTCAGGGTTTGGGTGAGTTCCAGGAGGCGGTCGGCCAGGGTG
>CAMODD010000080.1:0-6159 GCA_946611215.1 uncultured Bacteroidales bacterium
CTGGTTCTACCCCATCATCGTCATCGGCAACTACGTCGGCTGCAACGTCCGCCGCCTTCTCCTTCCAGAAACCAACGCATAACACTCCCTCAAACTTGACAAAAACGCGAAAAATGCCAAGTTTGAACCCAGGCCAGCGCTGAAACTTGGCAAAAATGGCAAAAATGCCAAGTTTGGACCCGTGCCAAGAGGCCAAAGGAAATAAAAAACGCTCCGTGGGCAAAACTCACGGAGCGTTTCAGTTATGCGGAAGGGCTTACTGCTCGTCCGGACCTTCAGGCTGGCCACCGGGCTGGGGGCCGCCGTTGAAGGGACCCTGAGGACCACCCTGGAACGGACCCTGGGGACCACCCTGGAACGGGCCCTGGGGACCGCCCTGGGCGCCGGCCTGCTGACCGGCCTGGTACATCTTCTCGAATGCCTTGTTGAGGGCCTCGGAGTACTTGTCAATATCGGCCATGTTCTGGGCCTTCACGGCTTCCTTCAGGGCATTGCAGTTGGTCTCCACCTCGCTCTTGACATCGGCGGGAACCTTGTCTCCGTTCTCCTTGAGGAATTTCTCGGCCTGGAAGGTAAGGGCATCGGCATTGTTGATCTTGTCGATGCGCTCCTTCTCTGCCTTGTCGGCGGCCTCGTTGGCCTTGGCCTCGTCACGCATGCGCTGGATTTCGGCGTCGGAAAGGCCGCTGGAGGCCTCGATGCGGATGTGCTGCTCCTTGCCGGTAGCCTTGTCCACGGCGGACACGTTGAGGATACCGTTGGCGTCGATATCGAAGGTCACCTCAATCTGAGGTACGCCACGGGGTGCCGGAGCGATGCCGTCCAGGTGGAAGATGCCGATCTGCTTGTTGTCCTTGGCCATGGGGCGCTCGCCCTGGAGCACGCGGATCTCTACGCCGGGCTGGTTGTCGGCCGCGGTGGAGAAGACCTGGCTCTTCTTGGCCGGGATGGTGGTGTTGGACTCGATAAGCTTGGTCATGACGCCGCCGAGGGTCTCGATGCCGAGGCTCAGAGGAGTGACATCCAGAAGAAGCACGTCCTTCACATCACCTGCGAGCACACCGCCCTGGATGGATGCGCCGATGGCCACAACCTCGTCGGGGTTCACGCTCTTGTTGGGTTCCTTGCCGAAGAAGTTCTTCACCAGCTCCTGCACGTAAGGGATACGGGTGGAACCACCCACCAGCAGAACCTCGTCAATGTCGGAGGGGTTCAGGTGAGCATCGGCAAGAGCCTGACGGCAAGGAGCGATGCTGCGCTGGAACAGGGCGTCGGAGAGCTGCTCGAACTTGGCACGGGTAAGGGTCTTGGCCAGGTGCTTGGGAACACCGTCCACCGGCATGATGTACGGCAGATTGATCTCTGTAGAAGTCTGGCTGGAAAGTTCGATCTTCGCCTTCTCGGCAGCTTCTTTCAGACGCTGCAGGGCCATAGGATCCTTCTTGAGGTCGATGCCGCCGTTCTCCGAAGCGAACTCGCTGGCCAGCCAGTCGATGATAACCTGGTCGAAGTCATCACCGCCGAGGTGGGTGTCACCGTTGGTGGACAGCACTTCGAACACGCCGTCACCGAGCTGAAGGATACTGATATCGAAGGTACCGCCACCCAGGTCGTACACAGCCACCTTCATGTCCTTGTCCTTCTTGTCAAGGCCGTATGCCAGAGCGGCAGCCGTGGGCTCGTTGATGATACGCTTCACATCCAGACCCGCGATGCGGCCGGCCTCCTTGGTGGCCTGACGCTGGGAGTCGGAGAAGTAAGCAGGAACCGTGATAACGGCCTCCGTCACTTCCTGGCGGAGATACTCCTCGGCGGTCTTCTTCATCTTCTGAAGAATCATGGCCGAGATTTCCTGCGGCGTATAGAGCTTTCCGTTGATGTCTACACGAGGCGTATTGTTCTCACCGCGGACCACCTTGTAGGGCACGCGGGACACTTCTGTATTCACCTGATCATAGGTCTCACCCATGAAACGCTTGATGGAGAACACAGTGTTGTTAGGATTGGTGATAGCCTGACGTTTTGCAGGCGAGCCGATCTTACGCTCGCCGCCGTCGGTGAAGGCGACCACGGAGGGAGTAGTGCGCTGTCCCTCGTTATTGATGATGACGGTAGGCTGATTGCCTTCCATCACAGCGACGCAGGAATTGGTTGTTCCCAGGTCGATACCAATGATTTTTCCCATAATATAATTACCTTTTAATTTTATTTTCCTTTTTTTCAGATTCTTCGCTTCGCACTGATTGACAGAGGAGCAAAAAACCGGCGCCACCCGTAACGGGGTGACGCCAGAGAATTATCGAACTTCGTGCCAAGGGACGCGCTCTGCCAAAATGGCAGAAACCGGACGGTCAGAACCGCATACCCAGTGTAAGAATGGCATCAAAACGTGAATAGGTGGCACTGACTTCCGGCAGGACATACCCCGGATCGGTCACCACATACTTATTGGTATAGTCCGTTCCGCTGTAGTCATAATACTCATAAGGAGTATAATACTGCTTGGGCATGGAACGATAGCGGAAGGTGATGTCGGTGAAGAAAGCGCCGTGGGTAAAGCCCAGGCCCGCCGACACCGTGTGCTTGACAAGGGCGGCACGTTCCGCTGCGCTGAGTTCATATACCATCAGGTGCTCCTTGTCATCCTGGGGATTATATTCCCATTGCAGATAATTGTGCTGTGCACCGGTAGTCATGCTGTAACCGGCCCTGACCGCCACGCCCGGCAGTACATTCACCTCCAATCCGGCGCGGAGCGAATGGCTGAAGCCCAGCACGTCCCGGATGTCGGCATTGGCGTCGTCAAAGTAGGAGCTGGGATAGTAGATGTTGCTCTCCGTGCGGGAGCGGAACCGGTTGCGGCCATAGTTCACCACCTCATAGTCTACGCTGAGGAGGGCCGCTTTCCCGAAGGTATAGGCCACACCGGCGTTGAAGCGCGCCGGACTCACGAGCGTATAGGCGTCATCCCATTCCGGAGACTGGGCCGACGGCAGGCTCACGCCGGTGACATCGGCTTTTCCGTACCAGGCCGACCGGGTATCCAGATTGAGGATGGTAGGCGTCTGGAAGGCGGCACCCAGGCGCAGGCCGGTGCCGGCGGGACGCCACAGCGCACCCACCTTCAGATAAACGCCCCGTCCCTTGGCATCGAAGATGCGCTTCATCTCCAGCGACTGGAAACGGGCATTGGGATTGGAGTCGAAAGGAATGGCCGGGAATTCATTGACATTCGCCGGAGCCTCGGACCAGTATTCCGCCTGCCCGTAACCGAGGATGGTAATGCCCAGGTTCACGCCCCAGTAGAATTCGTCGGAGTGGTTGAAGCCCACATTGATGATCATGTCATTCTTGTAACCCTTGGTCTGGAACCCGTACTTCTGGTACAGGGGAGCCAGCACACCACTGTGTCTTCCATCCTTGTTCCAGTCTGTAAGGCCCAGATAGCGGCCGTTTACCGTACCAAAGATGCCGCTGCGGTAGGCCACCATGTCTCTCCAGGACAGCCCGTAGCTTTCGCTGAAGTCGTCCAGATTCCACCAGCCGTACTTGGAGTCCGAGCCCGACAGCACACCCTCCGGATATCCCTGGGCCGATGACGCCAGCGCCCCGCTGAGGGAGTTGGAAGGGTTGATGCCGGTAGCATACATGCGGCCGGTGTAATCTGCGGTGGAATTGTACAGGAAGCCGAAAGAAACGCGCTTGAGCCCGTGACGGCGCCCGGTATTGATATTGGCGACCATGCCCAGGTTAGGCAGTTTCATGCGGGTATAGAGCGTACTGACGCGGTCTCCGTAAGCAAGTTCGGGATTGTCGCTCGTGGCCTGTGCCACCGAGAAGGACAGCGCCGGGCTCACGGTAATCTGGGAGTAACCCGCCACGGCCGAGCCGGCAGGGTTGAGCCCCAGCGAACCCAGGTCTCCACCCACTGCGGTGAGAGCATTGCCCAGGGCTACGCTCCGGGCCGTGCCGCCGTATTCATTTTCCGAAAAAAGCAGGGCATCCTGCCAGGACTGGGCCGACGCCGTTACAGCCAGCGCCGATGCCAGAGTAAAGAGTATAATCTTTTTCATGATAGTCTTCAAAGGTTAACGACGTCCGCCGGAGCGGCTGGAGCCGCCGGAAGAGCGGGAACTGCTGCCGCCGCCGGAGTAGGAACGGGAACTGCCACCGCCGGAGTAGGAGCGGCTGCTGCCGCTGCTGCGGGACGAACTGGAGCCGCCGCCGGAATAGGACCGGGAACTGGAGGAAGAGCTCCGCGAACTGGAGCTGCCGGAAGAGCGGTAGCTGCTGCCGGAAGACCGGTAGCTGCTTCCGGAGGAGCTGCTGCGGGAGCTGCCGGAGGAGCGGTAGTTGCTGCTGCGGCTAGACGATGAACTGCTGCGGCTGGAGGAAGCGCTGGAGCGGGTTGAGCTGGAGCGCGAAGAGCTGGCGCTGCTGCGACTGGCCGATGAACTGCTGCGGCTGGAAGAAGCCCGGCTGGACGACGTGCGGCTGGAAGTAGCCACGCTGCGGCTGGAGCGTCCTGTCGAAGAGGTGCGGCTCACGGACGAACGGCTCGAGGACGAGCGACTCACCGACGAGCGGGAAGCGCCGCCACCACGGCTTACGCTGCTGGAGCGGGTGGCACCGCCGAAGGCCGATGCGCTGGTACTTTTTCTGGCTACGCTCTGCCGGCCGTTGTTCTCGGGGCCGTACAGATGGCGGTTCACGTGATAGAAGCCGGGACGGCCATACCAGTGGCTGTATCCATGGTAGCCATAGCCGTAGTACCCATAATAGTGGTGCCTGAAATGCCAGGAATCATAGTACCAGGGATCATAATACCAGGGGTCCCAGGCCCAGCTGGGGCCGTAGTACCAGGGGCTCCAGCTCCAGTGGTAACCGTAATAATGCCAGGGGCGGAGGTGCCAGGGCCGATAGTACCAGGAATCGTAATACCAGGGATCCCAGGCCCAGCGGGGACCATAGTACCAGGAATAATCCCACGCCCAGGAAGGCAGCGTGGTATCCACGATGGCGAGTACGGTACTGTTATCACGGAACCGTACCTCGGAACCGGCGGGAACGACGAGGGTGTCACCTTCACTGAGAATATACGCGGGAGACTGTTTGCTCATTGCAAGGAGATTGTCCACTTCTTCGCCGGACACGGGCACTGCCTCCGCCGGGGCGGCTGCCACCGAAGGGCGCGTGTACAGGCCGTCGTCATAGACCTGTGTCTGGAGACTGGCCATGGAAGAACAGGAAAGGGCGGCAAACGCTGCAAAGGCATATGAGAGAATGTGCTTTTTCATATACGACCTCCTTTAATCCAATAAAAATAAGTATCTTTGTGGCCGGAAAACCGGATTTTACCATAAAGATGCAATAAATGTACCTTTCGTTCGGTTTTCCTCACACAATATTACGCATTAAACAGAAAAAAAGCAATAGTAACTATGGCAAAAGAGGTAACCAACCGGCAGGAAAACTACTCACAGTGGTACAATGACCTTGTGGTCAAGGCAGACCTGGCCGAACAGAGCGCCGTGCGCGGATGCATGGTCATCAAACCCTACGGATACGCCATCTGGGAAAAGATGCAGCGCATTCTGGACGACATGTTCAAGGAAACCGGCGTAAAGAACGCTTACTTCCCGCTGTTCATTCCCAAGAGCTTCTTCAGCCGTGAGGCAGAACACGTGGCCGGCTTTGCCAAGGAGTGCGCCGTGGTCACCCACCACCGCCTCATGAACGACCCCAACGGGAACGGCATCGTAGTAGACCCCGACGCCAAACTGGAAGAAGAGCTCATCGTGCGCCCTACCTCCGAGACCATCATCTGGAATACCTATAAAAACTGGATCCACAGCTGGAGAGACCTCCCCATCCTGTGCAACCAGTGGTGCAACGTGGTGCGCTGGGAAATGAGAACCCGCCTGTTCCTGAGAACGGCCGAGTTCCTGTGGCAGGAAGGCCACACCGCCCACGCCACCGCCGCCGAGGCCGAAGCCCGCAAGGAGCAGATGGTAAACATCTACGCCAAGTTCGCCCGCGAGGTGATGGCCCTACCCGTGGTGGTGGGCCACAAGAGCCCCGGCGAGCGTTTTGCCGGTGCCCTTGACACCATGACCATCGAGGCCCTCATGCAGGACGGAAAGGCCCTGCAGGCCGGTA
>CAMODD010000081.1:0-6118 GCA_946611215.1 uncultured Bacteroidales bacterium
GGGCCGCCATGGTCACCACCGAATTCGTGAGCTCCGACGGCCTGGTGCGGGATGTAGGCAAGACCATCGCCAAGATGCATACCCTGGAAGAGGAGGCGCCGGTGGCCGTGCAAATCTACGGCAGCATCCCCGAAGCCATGGTGGACGCCGCCCGGATGGCCGCCAACGCGAAACAGCTGGCCGGTGGGCACGGGGCCGACATCGTGGACATCAACTTCGGCTGCCCGGTGTCCAAGATTGCGGGACGGGGCGCCGGCAGCGGCATGATGCGGGAACCGGACAAGATGGTGGCCATCACCAAGGCCATCGTGGAGGCCGTTCCCCACACGCCCGTTACCGTGAAAACCCGTCTGGGCTGGGACGAGGGCTCCAAGATCATCGTGGAGCTGGCCGAGCGCCTGCAGGACTGCGGGATAGCCGCCCTCACCATCCACGGCCGCACCCGCTGCCAGATGTACAAGGGGGAGGCGGACTGGACGCTTATCGGAGCGGTGAAAAACAACCCCCGGATGCACATTCCCATTATCGGCAACGGCGATATCAATTCCGCCGCGCGTGCGAAGGAGGCTTTCGACCGCTACGGGGTGGACGGTGTCATGGTGGGAAGGGCTTCCTTCGGCCATCCCTGGATATTCTCGGAAATCAGGCACTTGCTGGACACCGGGGAGGAACTTCCGCCCATGAACGTGCGGGACCGGGTGGCCCTGGCCAAGCGGCATTTCCAGCTGTCGCTGGACTTGAAAGGCCCCGTGACCGGCGTGTACGAGATGCGCCGCCACCTGAGCTGCTACTTCAAGGGACTGAAGGATTTCAAGGACACCCGCATCAAGCTGGTCACCTCCAAAGATCCCGCCGAGATTTTTGCTACGCTGGATTATGTCGCGGCGCGCTGGGGAGAAGAGGCGCCGGAACCGGTGTCGGCATACGAAAAATAGAAAAAATAGTATTACGAATTATTTTTTTATTTATATCTTTGCAGTTGTGTTTGAAAGAAAATTGTAAATTTATAACCTACAATTAATTACTTTAGTAACCACTGACCTATAACCTGAAAGTTTAATATACTTAACCAATTAACCAACCAATTACTCTATGATTCAACTACTTAACCGGAAGGTAACGACGGTTTTCGCTTTCGTCGTCGCCTGCATTCTGGGGGTAAGCGCTTTTGCGCAGAACCGCCCTATCTCTGGTACCGTCGTTGACGGAAGTGGCGTGCCCGTTATCGGAGCATCCGTCGTGGTGGTGGGTAACGCCTCCATCGGCGCTGTCACGGATATCGACGGTAAGTTCGTCCTCACTGTCCCTGCAGGGGCCAACATCACGGTGTCCTGCATTGGTTACTCTTCGCAGACTGTTGCTATCGGCAACCAGACCGAATTCCATTTCGTCCTGGAAGAGGATGCTGAGTTCCTGGAAGAGACCGTGGTGATCGGTTACGGTGTCCAGCGCAAGAGCGACATCACCGGCGCCATCGCTTCCGTGAATGAGAATGACCTGAAGAACCGTTCCACGGCCGACGCCGCCAACGCCCTCCAGGGTAAGGCTGCCGGCGTGCAGATCCTCAACTATTCCGCTGCTCCTGGTTCCGCTTCCACCATCCGCGTGCGTGGTTATTCCTCCAACTCCGGGTCGGCCCTCGGACCGCTCCTGATCGTTGACGGTCTGCAGGTGGACAACATCCAGTATCTGGATCCTTCCAACATCGAGTCCATGGAGGTCCTCAAGGATGCCGCTTCCGCCGCTATTTACGGTGCCCAGGCTGGTAATGGTGTGGTCCTCATCACCACTAAGTCCGGTAACAAGGACAAGGGCAAGGGCCAGGTGTTCTACAATGTCCAGTACACCGCCAGCTCCCTCCAGAAACCCGCAGAGGTGATGAACGCCGCCCAGTACATCGACTATAAGAAGGCCCAGGGCCTCCTGACCGACGCCACCCTCCAGAGCGTAGGCTACGACGGAACGGACACCAACTGGTCCAAGGCCATCTTCGGCACCGGCCTCACCAAGAGGCACACTGTCGGTGTCCAGGGTTCCAACGACCGCGCCAACTACTATGTGGCCATCAACTACAACGATGAAAACGGTATCGTCAAAGGCGACAAGGATATCTACAAGAGACTTTCCGGCCAGTTCAACGCAGACTACAAGATCAACGACTGGCTCACTGTAGGTAACAACATCGCCATCGAAAAATGGAGCACCAACGCTGTTTCCCAGCACTCCCAGTACGGCACCGTGATGATGTCCACCATCACCAACGACCCGCTGTTCCCGGTTGTGTACGAGAATGAGGCCGCCATCCCGACCGACCTCAAGAACCACATCGCCCAGGGCTTCAACGTGCTGGCCGACGAGAACGGTCACTACTATGCCACCTCCGCCATCCAGACCCTCGACGCCGGTGGTAACCCGCTCCTCCAGAGAGACCGCAACAACAACACCAACACCGGTATCAACCTCCGTGGTGTGCTGTTCGCCAACATCACTCCCATCAAGAACCTGGTGATCACCTCCCGTTTCGGCTTCCGCGCCAACCAGAGCTACAGCACCAGCTATTCCGATCCTTTCTATCTGGACAGCTCGGCCAACTCCACCACTTACAGCATTTCCGCCAACGCCAACAACGGCTGGTTCTATCAGTGGGAAAACTTCGCCAACTACACCCTGCCCATCAAGAAGCACACCTTCAACCTTATGGCAGGTATGTCCTTCATCAACCAGATGTCCTACGGCGTGAACGGCAGTTCCTCCGGTGAAGATATCCTTTCCGGATACGAACCTAACTTCCGCTATCTGAGCTACCTGCTCTCCGACGCTCCCAAGAGCGTTTCCTCCAGCCCGAGCGAGATGGCATCCCTCTCTTACTTCGGCCGTCTGGACTGGGGTTATGACAACCGCTACAACCTGCAGGTGAACTTCCGTGCGGATGCCTTCGACTCCTCCAAGCTGTCGCAGCAGGCCCGCTGGGGTTTCTTCCCTTCCGTTTCCGGCGGTTGGACCATCTCTAACGAGCCCTTCTTCAAGAACAACGTGTCCCGTTCGGCCGTCTCCTTCCTCAAGCTCCGCGCTTCCTGGGGTGTGAACGGTAATGTGGCCGTGCTGAACGGCTATCCGTATGCAGCTACCATCCGCTACAACAGCACCTATTATCAGTATAACGGAGACAACAACGCTCCTGCCTATGGTTCCCGTCCTTCCGGCCTGGCCAACCCTGACCTGAAGTGGGAGACCTCCCATCAGGTGGACGTGGGTCTGGACGCCCGCTTCCTCAACGACAAACTTTCCCTGGGCGTAGACTGGTACCGCAAGGAAACCAAGGACCTGCTCGTGAACATCAACCCTCCGGCAGAGCTCGGTATCTCCAGCACCACCATCAACGCCGGTTCCGTGCTCAACACCGGTGTTGAGTTTGAACTCAGCTGGAAAGACCAGATCGGCGACTTCATGTACAGCGTCACCGGTAACTTCTCCACCCTCCACAACGAGGTGACCTACCTGGATCCTTCCATTTCCAGAATCAATTCCGGCAACACGCCCAACTCCGTCGAGCTCACCACCGTGTTCGAGCAGGGCCATCCCGTATGGTACTTCCGCGGTTACAAATACGAAGGCGTAAACAAGGAGACCGGTGACCCCATTATCCGGGATGTCAGCCCGAACAGTGACCAACCTGACGGCGCCCTGGGCGATGCCGATATGATGGACTTGGGCAGCGGTATTCCCAAGTATACCTATGGTATTACCATCAACGCCGCCTGGAAGGGCTTCGACCTCACCGTCTTCGGCACTGGCGTGGGTGGCAACAAGATTTATCCTGTGACCTACCGTCCGGACCGTCCGCTGGCCAACTCCCTGGAGTATTTCCACAAGAACGCCTGGACTTCCGCCAACCCCAACGCCTCTATGCCCAGCGCAGAGAGCACCGCTTCCAACGGCAAGTTCTGGAGCTCCAGCGCTATGCTCTTCGACGGATCCTTCTTCAAGATCAAGCAGATCCAGCTGGGATATACCCTGCCTAAGAGCCTCCTCAGCAAGATCTTTATCAAGAATGTTCGTATCTTCGTCTCCCTGGACGACTACTTCACCTTCACCAAGTATCCCGGCTTCGACCCTGAAACCGCTTCTGCCGGTTCCGCTTCCTCCGTGGGATTCGACTTCGGTTCCTATCCTACTTCCAAGAAGCTGATGGGTGGTATCAACTTTACATTCTAATCCTTCTTAATCTTGAAAGCAATGAAAAAATATATCATCCCTATCTTAGCGATTGCTCTCACTGCCGTATCCTGTTCCCAGAACAGGCTTGATATCGAGCAGAAGGGTGTGGTCTCCTACGAGGCCTTCTATGACGGGTCCGACGAAAGCTGCCAGTCTGCGGTGACGTCCATGTACGACCAGGCCATCCGCACCACAGGTAACTACCGTATCTATGTCCCGCTGAATTACCTGTTCAGCCTTCCCGGCGATGATGTGTACGCCGGTGGCGGCCAGTACGGCGACTGCGACTATGCCGGACAGCTCTCCGACTTCCGTACGGATGTCACCAATGAGGTCTGCTCCACCTTCTACGGAGAGTCCTATCAGATTATCTATACGGCCAACCTGGTCATAGACAACTTCGAGCCCAGCACCCCTGCCAAGAAAGACCTGATCGCCCAGGCCCGTGCCATGCGCGCCGCCTATCATCTGTATCTGGCCATCGCCTTCGGCACCCCGCCGCTCGTAGACCATGTGCTTAGTGCTACCGACAAGCCCGGTAACTCCGACCATCAGGAACTGCTTAAATGGTGCGCCGAGGAGCTTGAAGCTGCTGCTGCCGACCTTACCGAAAGGGCCAGCACCGAGGACAAGGCTCTCACCTACAGGTGGTCCAAGGGCGCTGCCTATGCCTTCGCCGGCAAGGCCCGCCTGTTCATGGGCGACTACAACGGTGCCAAGAGCGACCTCGAAAAGGTGATCAACTCCGGCAAATATGCCCTCGTTCCCGGTAACAAGCTCCACTCCCTGTGGGAAGTGGAAGGCGACGGTAGCGCGGAGAAGATCTTCGAGTACAACATCGACTTCAACAGCTCCATTCCTGTCTGGGGCAGCGGTGTTACCGCCCAGATCGTGCACACCACCTGGATGGCCGCCCACTCCGGCAACTGGCGCTGGGACCACACGGCCGGCATTCCTTCCGCCATGTACAACCAGGGCTGGGGCTTCTCCGGTGTAACCAAGAAGTACGCAGAGGCCCTGATCAACAACGACGGCATGGATTCCGACCGCCGCAAGGCTTTCATCAAGACTTATGACGAAGCCATCGGCATCAGCGGCAATCCCGAGACCGACCTGGCCTATCCTACCGACAAGGATTATCCTACCTTGGAAGACAAGAAGAAAGATCCCGCCCGCGGATCCAGCACGGCTGCCGGTATGTTCTGCGTCGAGGGTTACCTGACCTGGAAGACCATCAGCCTGGCCAAGGACATCCAGCAGGGTATGTGGAACGACCGCAACTTCCACCTGATGCGTTACGCAGAGGTGCTCCTGATGTATGCCGAGGCCTGCGCCCAGCTGGGTGAGACTTCCGGTGCCGGTCTGGCCGCCCTGAACGCCATCCAGACCCGTGCCGGTGCCAAGCACGTGAGCACCACGCTCAACATGACCGAGGTCAAGAACGAGAAGTTCCTGGAAATGTTCAACGAAGGCTGCCGCTGGGCCGACCTGGTCCGCTGGGGTGACGCCGCCAAGGAGCTTGCCTCCATGGGTGAGGAGCATCCTATGCAGAGAGACCGCATGTTCACCGATGGCGCTGCCACGCACGAAGGCTATGTGGTTTACGAAAAGAACAACTCCAAGCTTGAGCACGGCTTCAAGGCCGGCAAGCACGAGCTGATGCCGTTCCCGTACTCCGCCACTTCCGTGAACGAGAACCTGGTCCAGAACCCTGGCTATTAATCGTTTCCTGATTAAATAGATGTTATGCCGGCCCGCGTCTTCTGGATGCGGGCCGGTTTTTTGACGGATAATTGAAAGCATTTGGGCTATGCCGCTCACCCTTGCAGCAAGGTTTTTGCTATCTTTGCCATGCACTAAACGCCAATGTTATGAAAAAGATTGTTTCCCTGATTTTTGC
>CAMODD010000082.1:0-5833 GCA_946611215.1 uncultured Bacteroidales bacterium
GCGCGGCGGCGGGCCACGCGGTGGCCCAGTTCTTCATAGTTGATGGTGTTAACGGTATCGGAAAGAGCGGGCATGGAAGCGTACTCTTTTGTGAACCAGTCGACAAATTGTCCCATGGTGGGAAGATAGGGAATCCTGTCAAATTCCTCCTTGGGAATCATGTCGTAAAAATACTGTGACATATTGGTATAGGTTTAAATTTTCACAAAGTTAGCATTTTTCTACAACTAAAAAATACTTACCTTTGTATTCTATGGACAAGAAAACCTTCAACAAGTGGAACTGGATTGTGGCGCTGGCCGTTCTGGTCATCTCATCGGCCACCTATCTTTCCACGATAGAACCCACCGCATCGTTCTGGGACTGCGGAGAATTCATCGCATCGTCGTACAAGCTGGAAGTGGGACACCCTCCGGGAAACCCGGTGTTCCAGCTCTTCGCCCGGCTGTTCTCCATTCCCTTTGATGCCGCGCATGCCGCTGTAGCCATCAATGCCATGAACGCCCTTCTCAGTGCGCTCACGGTCATGTTCCTGTACCTGACCATCGTGTTTTTTGCACGGCGGCTTCTGTCCGGCACCCCCTCTGCCGGGGCAATAAAAAAGGCCGATGCCCCGGAGGACGGGGTATCGGCCATCAGCCTTTCCAAGGCGATTGCCATCTTTGGCGCAGGGGCCGTGGGCGCGCTGGCCTACTGCTTCTCAGACACGTTCTGGTTCAGTGCCGTGGAAGGAGAAGTGTATGCCATGAGTTCGCTGTTCACGGCGCTGGTTTTCTGGGCCATGTGCCGCTGGTACGAGACGGCCGATGAACCGCATGCCAACCGCTGGATCGTGCTCATCGCTTTCCTGATGGGTCTTTCCATCGGCGTTCATCTTCTGAACCTCCTTACCATCCCGGCCTTCGTGTTCATGTACTACTATCGCATGAACGAAGAACGCAAGCTCTCTTTTGGGAAGCTGGCGGGCATCTTTGCCATCGGCGTTGTCATCGAGTTCCTCCTCGTTTACCTGTTCATTCCGTACCTTCCCAAACTGGCGGCCTTCTTTGACCGCATCTTCGTGAACGGCTTTGGCCTGCCGTACAACAGCGGCGCCGTCTTTTTCATGGTGGCCCTCCTGGGTCTGTGCTTCTGGGCGCTGTTCTCCACCCTGAAGAACGGAAAGGTGTTCTGGAACACGGTAACCCTGTGCGTGACCACGCTGGTCATCGGCTTCTCACTGTTCTCCATCGTGATTATCCGTTCCAGCGTAAAAACGCCCACCAACGAGTATCAGCCCGATAACCCGTATACGCTGGTGCGTTACCTCAGCCGCGAGCAGTACGGCTCCACGCCGCTTCTCTACGGCCAGTACTTCGACGCGCCCTACGACCTCGCGCAGGACAAGTACTGGGCTCCGCTGGACGGCAAATACGTGAAGGCCGATGCACCCGCCGATGCCTCCTACCGCCCGGAGGGCAAGATGCTCTTCCCCCGCATGTGGTCATCGGCCGACCCCCGCTTCGTCGATTTCTACGAGTCTTACACGCAGGGAAAGGGCACGCGCGTGAAGGGGGCTACCCACCGCAAGCCCACCTTCGGGGCCAATCTGGCCTACTTCTTTGACTATCAGCTCAACTGGATGTACTGGCGCTATTTCATGTGGAACTTCGTGGGCCGCCAGAACGACATCCATTCCCCGGTGCCCGGGAACGTTTTCTACGGCAACTGGGAAAGCGGTATCGGCTTCCTCGATGCCGTGCGCCTCGGAGACCAGTCCGACGCTCCTTCTCCGCTGGCCGGCAACAAGGGCAAGAATCACTACTTCTTCCTGCCGCTGCTGCTGGGCCTCCTGGGCCTGGTGTTCCAGTTTGACAAGGACAAGCGCGGCAGCTGGCTGGTGTTTCTCATGTTCTTCATGACGGGCATAGCCATCGTACTGTATCTCAATCAGCCGCCGTACCAGGTGCGGGAACGCGACTATGCCTATGCAGGCTCGTTCTATATGTTCGCCATCTGGATCGGCCTGGGTGTGGCGGCGCTTTACGAGTGGCTGCAATCATCGGCCTTCATGAAGAAGGTGCCTGCAAAGGCCGTGGCCTGCGGCGTTTCTGTGCTGTGCCTGGGCGTTCCGGCCCTCATGGCCGCCCAGAACTGGGACGACCACGACCGTTCGCATCGGTACACGGCCCCCGAGATGGCCTACAACTACCTCAATTCGGTGGGCAGGAACGGCATGCTCGTCACCCATGGAGACAACGATACTTTCCCGCTGTGGTATGCGCAGGAGATTGAAGGAATCCGCACGGATGTCCGCGTAGTGAATACGTCCCTGCTCGGAACCGACTGGTACATTGACCAGATGAAGTGGGCATGCAACGAGAGCGCTCCGCTGCCGCTCAAGGTGCCGGCCCGCCAGTATCTGTACGGAACCAACGAGTTCGTGTACATTGCCTACGACGACGGCTCTCCCATGCTGCTGTCAGACGTCATGGACGTGTTCCGCGACCCCAAGATGAAGGTGGCCCTGGAAAGCGGACTCAAGCTGGATTTCATCTGCGCCCGCAATCTGGTGATACCCGTGAACAAGGAAAACTGCCTGAAATACGGAATCGTCCCCGAGAAGTTCGCTTCGGAAATCCCCGACAGCATCACGCTCACCATCTCCAAGGACAAGAACTACATTTCCAAGCCGGAACTTTTTATGCTGGATCTGCTGTCCAACTATGAGTGGGACCGTCCGCTCAATCTGCTCAATATGGGCGGAGACCTCAACGTTGGCATCAAGGATTACCTCATGTATGACGGTTTCTCCTACCGCTTTACGCCCATCCGCAACAAGGTGAGCTCTACGGATGCCGGCAGGGTGGATGCCATCGGCCTGTATGAGAAGATGAAGACGGTCTACAAGTGGGATGCCCTGAAGCGGAAGGACTATTTTGTGGACTATCAGAATATGTACACCTTCCTGGGCGTGCTTTCCCAGCGTCAGCTGTTCCTGACCGTTTCCAACGCGCTCATCGATGCCGGTGAGACGGAGAAGGCCCTGGAAATGCTGGATATGTGCCAGGAGGTCTTCCCTGAGGAAAACTTCCCGCTGGAGAGCATTTCCGTGGGCTTCAGCGGCAACGACTACATGGTGGCCCAGATCATTGAGAACTACTACTATCTCGGAGAATCCGGGAAAGCCCGCGAACTGGCCACCCGCATGGGAGATGAGCTTCTTGAGACCAGCCGCTTCTTCCTGGAGTGGGGAAGCTTGGGCCGGCAGGAATTCGAGACCGCCAGCCGCGTGCTCCTCTATATAGCCGATGTGTGCAAGCAGTACGGAGACAAGACGCTGGGAACGGCCATGGTCGATGCCCTGGAGCAGCTCCTGCACGCCGCTTCGGGCAGCGAGTATGCCCTGGAACGCGAAGATACACTTGAAGTAAAATAATATGAAACGAACTCTGTCAATCCTTCTTTCCCTGGTCTTCTGCATCACGGCTGCCGCCCAGGCGAAAGACAAAGAAAAAGAGAAGAAAGACGCTCCCGCTCCCGTTAAGCTGGAGTTCAGCCAGGGCCTTTTCTCCGTTGCCAACAACGAGAAAGACTGGTACCTGGAAATTCCCGATTCCCTTCTTGGCCGCCGCATCCTGGCCGTTACGCGCTTCCAGGCCAACACCATGGGCGCCGGCGAGTATGGCGGTGAAGAGGTGAACGACGTCATGCTGTACTGGGAAAAGGCTCCCACCGGCAACCTGCTCCTCAGGGTGGACGTCGTCAACGTGGAGGCTCCCGAGGCCGATGCCATCGCCCAGGCGGTGCGCGTGAGTTCCGAAAACCCTATTGTGGCGTCCTTCAAGCCGGAGAAAGAAGCATCGGCCGGTACCACCCGCATCAAGGCCAACAGCCTGTTCGAGGGAGACCTGCAGGTGTTCTCGCTGGGCGCTGCCGCCAAGAAACAGTACAACCTGGGCGGAGTCAAGGCCGATGCCAGCTTCATCGGGAGCATGCGCACCTATCCCATCAATACGGAGGTGACGGTGACCAAGACGTTCGCCTACAACCAGCCGCAGGGCAATCAGGGCGGTCCGGCCCGTTCGGGCAGCCTTCCTGCGGGCCGTGAGGCCGGCGTGGTTACGATGGTGCTCAATACGTCCTTCCTGCTGCTCCCGGAAGTACCCATGCAGCAGCGCTGGTTCGACGCCCGTGTGGGTTACTTCGCCGGCGGCTATACGCATTTCTCCGATGACCAGCAGGGGGTGGAGCCTGTCCGCTACATTACCCGCTGGCGTCTCGAACCCCGTCCCGAGGACGTTGAAAAACAGAAGAGGGGAGAGCTCGTCGAGCCCGCCAAGCCCATTGTTTATTATATCGATCCCGCTACGCCCAAGCAGTGGCGCCCGTACCTCATTGCCGGCGTAAACGACTGGCAGGTCGCCTTCGAGCAGGCCGGATGGAAGAACGCCATCCGTGCCGAGGAGTGGCCGGAGAATGCCGAGGAACTGGGCATGAGCCTGGAAGATGCGCGTTTCTCCGTCATCCGCTATCTGGCTTCCCCCATTGCCAATGCCTACGGCCCCAACGTGCACGATCCCCGCAGCGGTGAAATCCTGGAAAGCCATATCGGCTGGTATCACAATGTGATGACGCTGGTGCATGACTGGTATCAGGTGCAGGCTGCCGCCGTGGACCCCCGCGCCCGCAGCTTCCGCTTCTCCGACGAGCTCATGGGAGACCTCATCCGCTTTGTGTCTTCCCACGAGGTGGGCCATACGCTGGGACTTCGCCACAACAAGGGCTCATCCAGCTTCACTCCCGTTGAAAAACTGCGTGACAAAGCCTGGGTTGAGGCCAACGGTCACACCGTGAGCATCATGGACTATGCCCGTTTCAACTATGTAGCCCAGCCCGAAGACCATATCGAAAAGGCCGGTCTGTATCCCCGCATCAACCTCTATGACAAGTGGGCCATCGAGTATGGTTACAAGCCCACGTACATCTCCGATCCCAAGGAAGATCACCTGTGGTGGAACAAGGAGATCATCGCCCGCCTGAAGGCCGAGCCGCGCCTGTGGTTTGGCGGTGAGGGTAACGACCAGGATCCCCGCGCCCAAAGCGAGGATCTCGGAGACGATGCCGTGGCTGCCAGCGAGTATGGTATCCTGAACCTGCAGCGCATCATCGGCCAGCTTCCTGCCTGGAACACCGAGGAGGCCAATATGTATACCAACCTGAACCGGATGTACGACGCCGTGGTGTCCCAGTACGGACGCTACATGGGGCATGTGGCCCAGAACATCGGCGGCCGTTACATTACGAATAAGAGCGTGGAGCAGGCCGGCCCCAAATACGCCCCCGTCCCCCGGGAGCACCAGAAAAAGTGCCTGGAGTTCCTGAACGCCCGCGTGTTCACGCGTCCTTCCTGGCTGGTGGAACAGCCCTACATCTTCAACCTCACCGACAGCCCCGAAAAGGAACTCTACCCCATTATTAATAATGTAGTGGGCGCGGGTTTCCTCCTCAGCCCCATCCGTATGGACCGCATGGGCCAGTTTGCGCAGGCATCGGCCGGCAATTACAGCCCCGAAGAGTACATGAAGGACCTGCACGGCATGGTGTTCACGGAGCTTGAGAAGGGCGGCAAAGTGTCCAGCTATCGCCGTTATCTCCAGAACCGCTTTGTGACCGTAGCTGTTACCGTAGTGAGCTCCGACGCTTACAAGAGCTACGCCAGCCGTGCCCTCATCCTGGGCGAGCTCCTCGCCATCCAGAAGAAAGCCGCCAAGGCCAAGTCCTCCGACCCCGCCACGCAGGCTCACTGGCAGTCCATCGCCGTCCAGATTGAGAAGGCGCTGAAATAGTCGCG
>CAMODD010000083.1:0-5800 GCA_946611215.1 uncultured Bacteroidales bacterium
CTACAAACCCTTCTGCTTGGCCTCGTCCCAGATGGCATCCATCTGCTCCAGGGTCAGGTCCTTGAACGGGACGCCCTTGCGGAGCGTCTGTTCTTCCAGGTAAGTGAAGCGGCGGCGGAACTTCTCGGAGGAGCGGTTGAGGGCGGCTTCGGGGTCTACGCCGTAGAGGCGGGCGGCGTTGATGACCGAGAAAAGAAGGTCTCCAAACTCCATTTCCAGATGGGTTTCATCGGCCTCTTTGGAAGCCTCGGTGACTTCTCCCACCTCCTCCTGCACCTTGGCCCACACGTCTTCCTTCTTGGCCCAGTCAAAACCGCAGCCGCGGGCCTTTTCCTGCATGGAAAGGGCCTTCAGGAGTGCAGGCATGGCCTTGGGAATGCCCGCCATAATGCGCTTGTTGCCGCCTTTTTCCTTGGCTTTTACAAGCTCCCAATTGTCGGCGATTTCCTTGGCCGTAGTGGCCTCTCCGGCATGCGGGCCAAACACGTGCGGGTGGCGGAATACCATTTTGTCGCACACTTTGTGTATGGAATCGGCAATGTCAAAAGCACCTTCTTCCTGACCCATGCGGGCATAGAAGACCATGTGATAGAGCAAATCGCCGATTTCCTTGGCCGTGGCCTGACGGTCTCCCTCCAGGATGGAGTCGCTCAGTTCATAGACTTCCTCCTCCGTAAGACGACGGATGGATTCAAACGTCTGCTCTGCATTCCAGGGGCATTTCTCCCGGAGCGCGTCCATAATGTCGAGAAGCCGGCCAAAGGCTTCCAGTTTTTCTTCACGTGTGTGCATAGAAAATAAGTTTGGAGCACAAAGATACAACAAAAAACACTATCTTTGTGTGATATGCCAAAACTAACCTACATATCGGCCAGCGACGCCGTAAAAGCAGTCAAAAGTGGAGACCACATCCACCTCTCCAGCATTGCCAGCGTGCCGCATATTCTCATTGAGGCCCTTTGTCGCCGTGCCGCCGAACTAAAAGACATTCATTTTCACCACTTTCATACCGAAGGCCCTGCCCCTTATGGCAGCGCCGAATATGCCGGAACCTTCCTGGACCAGGGCTTTTTTGTGGGCCCCAACCTTCGCGGCAGCGTCCAGATGGGAATAGCCGATTACCTCCCGGCCCACCTTTACGAGTCGCAGGCTATGTACCGCAGCGGCGCCCTTCCCTGCCACGTAGCCATGGTGCAGGTGTCGGAACCCGTAGACGGAATGGTATCCCTTGGCACCTCCGTAGACTGCTCGATAGCCGCCCTGGAGGTAGCCCGCGAGCGAATTGCCGTGGTGAATCCCAACGTCCCCTTTGCCTACGGAGACCTCATCCCGATAGAACGCTTCACGGCCCTTGTCAAGGACGACAGGCCCCTCATCACCAAAGAGTACGTGGAGCCCTCCATGACCGATTTAGCCATTGGCCGGTGCTGCGCGGAGCTTGTCCCGGACGGCGCCTGCCTGCAGATGGGAATTGGCTCGCTGCCCAACGCCGTGTGCGCCTCGCTCAGGGACCACCGCCACCTGGGCCTTCACACGGAGATGTTTGCCGATGGTGCCCTGGACCTCATCCGAAGAGGTGTCATTGACGGCTCGCTCAAAGCCATCGACCGCGGCAAGGTGGTAGCGTCGTTCCTCCTGGGTTCAAACGACGTCTATAACTTCATCGGCCACAATCCCGCCGTCCTCATGCGGGAAATCGCCTATACCAACGATCCCCGCATCATTTCCCGCAACCCGCAGGTGGTGTCCATCAACTCGGCCACCGAGATAGACCTTACCGGACAGGTTTGTGCCGATTCCATCGGCACACGCATCTATTCCGGAACCGGCGGTCAGCTGGACTTCGTGCGCGGGGCCAAGCTCTCGCATGGCGGCAAAGCCATCATCGCCATGGCTTCCCGCACCTCGCACGGCGGCGCCAAGATTGTCCCCACGCTCCGTCCCGGTGCGGGCGTCGTCACCCCCCGGGCCGATGTCCAGTGGGTTGTAACGGAGTACGGCGCAGTAAACCTGTACGGCAAGTCCCTGCAGGAACGGGCACGGCTGCTCACCAGCATCGCCCACCCCGACGACCGGGAGGCGCTGGAACGGGCTGCGTTTGAGCGGTTTGGGAGAAGACAGAATTTTTTCGTATCTTTGCAGGCTTAAACACAAATTGCATTATGGCAGAGAATACGTTGCTGGAGAAAGTCCTCAGTTTGCAGGACAAATATAAGAAGCTGGAAGAACAATTGGCCGATCCTGAGGTGATCGGGGACATGAAGAAGTTCGTCCAGCTCAATAAGGATTATAAGGAGCTGCAGCCCATCATTGCTGCCGGTCTCGAGTACAAGAGGCTGGTGGAAGAGTTGGCTCAGGCCAAAGATATCCTCATGAACGAAAAGGATGAGGACCTCAAGGAAATGGCCAAGGACGAGATTGCAGAGATCGAGCCCAAACTCCCGGAGATGGAGCAGCAGATCAAGCTCCTCCTCATTCCCGCAGACCCCGACGACAGCAAGAACGCCATGGTGGAAATCCGTGGCGGTACCGGCGGCGACGAAGCCGCCATCTTTGCCGGAGACTTGTTCCGTATGTACCAGCACTTTGCCGAAAGAAGGGGCTGGAAGCTGGAAATCTCCGATCAGGCTCCCGGTACGGCCGGCGGCTACAAGCAAATTGTGTTCAAGCTTTCTTCCAACACCGACGGCGTGTACGGCATCATGAAGTACGAGTCCGGCGTGCACCGCGTGCAGCGCGTGCCCCAGACAGAGACGCAGGGCCGTATCCAGACATCGGCCGCCTCTGTGGCCGTGTTTCCTGAGGCCGGCGAGTTCGACATCGAACTTAACCCTGCCGATATCCGCAAGGACCTCTTCTGCGCATCGGGCCCCGGTGGACAGGGCGTGAACACTACGTACTCTGCCGTGCGCCTTACCCACATTCCTTCCGGCATTGTGGTGCAGTGTCAGGAGGAACGTTCCCAGCTCAAGAACCTGGACCGCGCCATGGAGGAACTCCGTACCCGTCTGTACAATATGGAACACCAGAAGTACCTGGACGGCATCGCCGCCAAGCGCAAGACCATGGTGTCTACCGGAGACCGCAGCGCCAAGATCCGCACCTACAACTACCCGCAGGGCCGTGTAACCGACCACCGCATTGGCTGGAGCATGTACAACCTGCCCGTGTTCATGGACGGAGACATCCAGGAGTGCATCGACCAGCTCCAGATTGCAGAAAACGCGGAGCGTCTTAAAGAAGCAGGGGAGGAATAATCGTATGGCACGCAATCCCGAAGAACTGAAGGCCCTGGGCCATCACACCGAATACAGCCAGAACTACGCCCCCGAGGTACTGGAGACCTTCGTGAACCAGCACCAGGAAAATGATTACTGGGTGCGTTTCAATTGCCCGGAATTCACCACCCTGTGCCCCATCACGGGCCAGCCGGATTTTGCCGAGATCCGTATCTCCTACGTTCCGGACGTGAAGATGGTGGAATCCAAATCCCTTAAGCTGTATCTGTTCAGCTTTCGCAGTCACGGAGACTTCCATGAGGACTGTGTAAACACCATCATGAAGGATCTTGTGAAGCTCATGGACCCCAAGTACATTGAAGTGACGGGCCTCTTCACCCCCCGCGGAGGTATCTCCATCTATCCCTATGCCAATTACGGCCGTCCGGGCACCAAGTGGGAACAGCTGGCCTGGGAACGTTTGGCTAAGCACGAATAAGCGGCTTTCTAGTCACATTTCTCCGTGATGTGTAACTAATTGAAAGACAATAAGAAACAAAAATTCTCCCCGGCGTTTCGACCGGGGAGAATTCTTGTAATGTATTGATAATCATTTATTTCCGGATTACGGGGACTGGTAGGCCAATGGATGGCATGCCTATCATTTCCACCGAGTGGAGAATGGAGCGAGCGTTTTGAGAGGAATCTGCATCTGCTCTGCGAGCTTTCGCCAGTCCCTGACTGCATCACGGACCTCTTCTATGATCTCCGAGGCATCCCGTCTTTCGAGCAGGTAGTTTTCGCTCGCGGCGAGCAGGGCGTCTATGTCCGAACGCTCCGTGTATGAATCAATCAGCAGGCACTGGCTGGTCCTGTTCCCGGGGTTGATGTCGTAAGCCGGCGAGAGGGTCCATCCTTTTGCCGTAAGCAGGAAGCCGTGGTTGCGGAAATGGTCATCGGTGTTTCCGAAGGCAATGTTGAAGGCCACCCTCCGGTAAAGCTCCCTGAGGTTCTTCTGTACATCACAGCAAGCCTGCAGGATGAACTCGACAATATCCAGATAGCCGTTCCCCGTGGCGCTTCCGGCCCCGTCGTCAAGGCCGAGCAGGGACATGGCCGAAGCGAAATGGATGCGCCTCCCCTCAGCCGTCCTGTCGAAACGCTCGGACAGAAGCAGGTCGCGGTCCTTTGATATCCTGATGGTCCGTGTCCTTGCCACATTGATACCGGCTTTGGCTGCGAGCCGATGGGAAAAGTGCTCTATCAGTTCCGTGTTCTCAAGATCCTTTTTCGAGGGGAACTTGGCCACATGAAGCCTGCCGTCCGAATCCACCACGTTCGCCTTGGGCCTGGCTCCTCCGAGCGAGGATCCCGGGTCGATGAGCTGGTCTAGCCAGCGCCTCTGCGGCAGCTCGTTGCGGCCCTCCGCCGCCTCGATCTCCTGGCATGCCTCACACAGCTCGCGGAGACTTTCAATGGGAGGTACTGAGAATCTGTCACCGGTACATATGTAATCGCCGCCACCGCTTTCCTTGTAACGAAGGCCTCCCATGCGTGTGAAATCCTCTATGCCGGTGAGGTAGTCGTAATCGGAGAGAGTCCGTATGGCTCTTCCCTCCTCCTGGGCCATCAGCCGTTCCCTGCGGTCAAGAAGCAGTCGTCCCCACCTGTCCGGGAAAGAGTCCTTGACAAAGCCGAACACGCTGCCCCCGCCTCTCGGATACTGCAACGAAGGCACGTTCATGAGGTCTCCGCTCAGAACAAGGCCTCCATTCTGCCGAAGCCATGAGAGGGAGTACTCAAAGACGAAATGGTCTTTTCCCCGGACTCTCTCATAGCCAAGCGTTCCTATCTCAACTGGAGCAGGAAGGAAGTCAAAATCCGCGTATACTTCTATCTTTTTCATCACTTGAGCAGTTCGGCATCCTGAATTTGTCTTCCGAGGGCATCGTCGGCGGCGAGAAGGGTGATGTCCTTTTCCAGGTTCAGGGCAAAGAGCACGCGCGCGTAGATGCCCATGGAGACCGTAGGGTCCCCGTGCTCGACCTTCGAGACAGTCAGCCGTGTCACGGTTGCCCTGTCCGCGATATCCTGCATGGACAGATGCCTGCGCTTACGCGCCAGCATAATTTGCTCACCCATGGTCCTTAGGTTCTCACACAGTGTCCTTGGCATAGTCTTGCCAAACGTGTTCTTTCCCATAATTGTTTTATAAGATATGCAAAAATAGGCAATAATGTTTAATATAACAAACATTTCTGTCGCATTCTCTGAAGTTACGGCAAATAAGTGGTTGTATGCTTACCCGTTGAGGCAATTGAACGATAAGGTTTGTGCTTCCACCTGCTACGTTTCGTCTTTCCACCTGCAGCGGCAAATAGGGAATAGCCACACTGAAATCAAAAAAGGCAGCTTCAGCGGTACTGCGGAGGAGGGAGACCCTCCCGGGGGCTTGCGCACCCCCGCGCAAGGGGAGGGGGAGGGGCCCGCCGGAGACAAGTCCCGCGCGAAGCAAGGGACGCCGGATACGGTGGGTATTCTAAGACTTTTGCAAGTCTTTTTTGAAAAAAGTGAAGCAAAGG
>CAMODD010000084.1:0-5511 GCA_946611215.1 uncultured Bacteroidales bacterium
CCATCGAGGAAGGAGATGCCATCATCTTCTACAACTTCCGCAACGACCGCGCCCGCGAGCTCACTTCCGTCCTCACCCAGCAGGACATGCCCGAGGAAGGCATGCACACCCTGCCCCTCTACTACTGCTGCCTCACCCCCTACGACGCTTCCTTCAAGGGCGTGCACATCCTCTTTGACAAAGAGCTGGTGCAGGACACCCTGGGAGAGACCGTCTCCAAGGCCGGCAAACACCAGCTGCGCATTGCCGAGACCGAGAAATACGCCCACGTCACCTTCTTCTTCAACGGCGGCCGTGAGACCGTGTTCGAGAACGAGGACCGCATCCTGGTGAACAGCCCCAAGGTTCCCACCTACGACCTCCTTCCCCAGATGAGCGCCCCCGAGGTAGCAGAAAAACTCATCGCCGAAATCCGCGGCGGCAAGCAGGACATGATCATCCTCAACTTCGCCAACGGAGACATGGTTGGTCACACCGGCATCTACACCTCCATCACCCAGGCCGTCACCTGCGTGGACCGGCTGGTAGGTGAAGTGGTGAAAGAAGCCATCGCGAAAGATTACGTGGTGCTCCTGACCGCCGACCACGGCAACGCAGACTTCGCCGTGAACGCCGACGGCACCCCCAACACCGCCCACTCCCTCAACACCGTACAGTTTGTCGTGATCAACGCCGGAGATGAGGTGAAGACCGTCAAGGACGGCGCCCTCTGCAATGTGGCTCCCACCATCCTCAAGCTGATGGGCATCCCGCAGCCCGCCGCCATGACCGCCGAGCCCTTAATCTAAGACTATGGAACTTACTGCCAAATTCCTTGCACAGTTGCTGAAAGGCACCGTAGAAGGTGACGAGAACGCCGTGGCAACCCAGTTTGCCAAGATTGAGCATGGCAAGCCCGGAACCCTCAGCTTCTTTGCCAACCCCAAGTACGAAGAGTACGTATACACCAGCGAGGCATCCATCCTCATCGTGGACAAGACTTTTGAGCCCAAGAAGCCCGTAAAGGCCACCCTGGTGCGGGTAGACAACGCCTATTCCTCCATTGCAGACCTTCTCAAATACGTAGGAGACCAGAAGAAGACCAAGAAGTGCCACCGGAGCCTTCGGGCCAGGTATTTCTGGAGCACGAAGTTCGGGAAGAAAGTCTACGTGGGAGACTTCGCCTATGTGGGCCGGCACACCACCGTGGGAGACGGCACCGTCATCCGCGAGCACGTGTACATCGGCGACAACTGCAAGATTGGCAGGAACTGCACCTTCTATCCCGGCGTGCGCATCTACCCCGGCATGGTCATCGGCGACAATGTCATCCTCCACAGCGGAGTAGTGATCGGGGCCGATGGCTTTGGCAACGCTCCGCGCAAGGACGGCTCCTGGGAAAAGATCGAGCACCTCGGGAACGTGATCATCGGCAACGACGTCGAGATTGGCGCCAATACTACCGTGGACCGCGCCCAGATGGAGTCTACCATCATCGGCAACGGCGTGCGCATTGACAACCTCTGCATGATTGCGCACAACGTGGTCATCGGAGACCATACCGCCATGGCTGCCCAGACGGGCATCGCCGGTTCCACCGAAGTGGGCAAGTACTGCATCTTCGCGGGCCAGGTGGGCATCGCCGGTCACCTCAAGATTGCCGACCACACCACCATCCTGGCACAGGGCGGCGTCATCGGCAACATCCGCAAGGGCGGGCAGGTGCTCCTGGGCTCCCCCGTCATCGATGCCAAACTGTATATGAAGGCCTACGCCCTGTTCAAGCGTGCGGCCGAAGAATAATTTTCCGAATGGCGAAAAACCAACATACTTTAAAGAAAGTCTACTCTTTCGAGGGCAAAGGATTGCATACGGGCACCTTCTCGCACATGAAGGTGATGCCCGCCGCGGCCGGAACCGGCATCCGGTTCCGCCGCACGGACCTCCCGGGCAGCCCCGAGATCGAAGCCCTCGCAGAGAACGTCACCACCACCACCCGCAGCACCACCATCGCCCGCGGTGAGGCTACGGCCGTCACCATCGAGCACATCATGAGCGTGCTCACCGGCCTGGGGGTGGACAACGCCATCATCGAGCTGGACAATCAGGAAGTTCCCATCCTGGACGGAAGCGCCCGCCTTTATCTGGAAGCCTTCCTTCCCGACGGTCTTGAAGACCAGGGCGTAGAGCGGAAATATATCACACTTCCCTACACGCTGGAGGTCCGCGACGAGAAAACGGGCTCCTGGGTGCGGATGGAACCGGCCGATGCACCATCGGCCCAAAGTACGGTGGACTTTAACTCCCCCGTCCTGGGAGTACAGACCGCACACTGGGATGAGAGCGTGGACTACGCCCGCGAGATCGGGCCCTGCCGCACCTTCTGCTTCTACCGGGAAATCGAGCCCATGCTGGAGAAGGGCCTCATCAAGGGAGGAGACCTCTCCAACGCCCTTGTGGTCACCGACACCGGCTACATGGGAGACCCCGAGCTGCACCATACCGACGAATGCGGCCGGCACAAGATGCTGGACCTCCTCGGAGACATGCGTCTTGCGGGAGGTTACGTCAATGCCCGCATCACCGCCTTCAAGCCCGGACATACCATTAATACGAAAGCTGCCAAGGCCCTGCGGGCTTTGCTAAAATAAGACAGAGACTATGATTAAGATTCATCCTATGGCGATTGTAGATCCCGCCGCCAAGCTGGGAGACAACGTGGAAGTGGGACCTTTCGCCGTTATCGAAGGAGACGTAGAAATTGGAGAAGGCACCAAAATTCTCAATGGCGCCACCATATTCAGCCATGTCAAGATTGGCAAGGACTGCACCGTATTCCCCGGCGCCGTTGTGGGCGCCATTCCCCAGGACCTCAAGTTCGAGGGAGAGGAGTCGTGGGTAGAGATCGGAGACCGCGTGAACATCCGCGAGTGCGCCACCATCAACCGCGGCACCAAGGCCAGCGGCAAGGCTGTCACCAAGGTGGGCAGCGACACCCTGGTCATGTCCTACGCCCACATTGCACACGACTGCTGCGTGGGAAACCATTGTATTGTAGTAAGCTACGTGGGCTTTGCCGGAGAAACCGACATCGAAGACTGGGCCATCGTGGGCGGAAAAACCGCCTCTCACCAGTTCTCCAAGGTGGGCACGCACGCCTTTGTGGCCGCCTGCGCCAAGATTACCAAGGACGTTCCGCCGTATGTGCTGGCCGGCCGTGAGCCCATCTGCTTCGAGGGTATCAACCGCGTGGGCCTGCTGCGCCGCGGCTTCACCGAGGAAACCGTCAATGAGATCAAGGCCATTTACGATGCCATCTACTTCCAGGGCATGAACGTAAGCCAGGCGCTCGAATACATTGAGGCCAACTTCCCGGCCTCCGAGCACAGGGACAACATCCTGCGCTTTATCCGCGGTTCCAAGCGCGGCATCATTTCCAAACCTCGCGCTCCCCGCAAATAGTGCTCCTCTCGAGTGCATATTTTCCGCCGCTGAGCTGGCTTGCCCTTGTGGCACGCGACATGACCCTGTCCCCGGACAGGGTTTTGCCGTCCCGCGCAGAGGTGGAGCTGCAGGAAAACTACCAGAAGCAGAGCTACCGCAACCGGTGCTATATTTTATCGGCCGACGGCCCCCAGATGCTGCAGGTGCCGGTGGTGCACGGGGCATCGTGGAGGATGGCCGATGTCCGCGTGGACTACTCAACCCCGTGGGTGGTGCGCACGCAGCGCGCGCTGGACACGGAGTACGAGACGGCAGCCTACTATGAATATTACCGGGACGAAGTTTTCGCGCTGCTGGACGCACGGCCGGAGACGCTGTGGGAGCTCAACCTTTCCACTGCGCGGTTTCTTCTGGGCAAGATGGGGGTCGCCGCGGAGCTGGTACCATCGGCCCGGTTTGTCACCCCCGGCAGCATGGCCGACGACTACCGCTATGGGGTGCATCCCAAGCACCCGGACTCCATTCTGGAGGACCTGGGCCTGGCGCGGCCCTACTACCAGGTGTTCCGAGACCGCATGGGCGGCTTTACCCCGCGCCTCAGCGGCCTGGACCTCCTCTTCAACGAGGGGCCGGACAGCATTGGCTGGATTAAACGACTTCATTAACAATATATTATGAACATTCTTCTTGCTGTAGATCTTCAGAAAGATTTCATTGACGGAACGCTCACCGTTCCCGGAGCAGCCGGCGTTCTCCCCGCTATCAACGCCGTGAAAAACCAGTTCGACCGCGTGTACTTCACGCTGGACTGGCATCCCGTGAACCACTGCTCGTTCAAGGCCCAGGGCGGTCCCTGGCCGGTTCACTGCGTACATCACACCGCCGGGGCCTCCATCCCGGACCACATGCTGGAAGGCCTCGCCGAGGACCGCATGCGCTTTATCCTGAAGGGCCGCCTCCCCGAGCGTGAGGAATACGGTGCCTTCGTAGGCCTCACCGAGGCCGAGGAAGACGCGCTCTTCGCTCCCGGCGACGTTGTGACCGTCTGCGGTATCGCCGCCGAATACTGCGTGCTGGAAACCCTCAAGAACCTGTACAAGATTAGCCTTCGCCGCGGCTTCCAGGTGAACGTCTACCTGGACGGCACCGCCCGCTTCGACAGCCTTGACACCGTTCTTGCCTTCATGCAGGAGAACAACATCCCCGCCTGGGCAGCCCGGTAGTCGATTCCTTCACAAATAACTAATTATCAACGTCTTAGCTTTTTCTCTTTGGGCTGTTCTGCCTAAAGAGAAAAAGCTAAACATTTGATTGGTAACGCCTTACAGCATGTTCGCGTTTTCTATTTGGTTATTCCGGAAAAAATGCGTATATTTGCATTGTGAACGAGATAGAGGACGACGGTCCCCTATCTTTTTTTAATAATTATGACGAAAGAACAGATCATCGAGGCCACGCAAGAGGCCATTGCGGAAAGGGGTTGCTTCCTGGTGGAAGTAACCGTTTCCAAGGATAATGACATTGAGGTAGTGATCGAGAAGGAAGAAGGGATTGTGGACTGGGAAGACTGCGCCGCCATTGACAAGGTGGTGCACGAGGCCTTCGACCAGGATGTGGAAGATTACGCCCTCACGGTGTCGTCGGCCGGTCTGGACAGGCCCTTCAAGGTACTGAAGCAGTATGAGAAGGCCCTGGGCACGCTGGTAGAAGTGAAGTTCAAGGGCGGCCGCAAGCTCCTGGCCACCCTCACCGGGGCCACGGAAGACACCATCGGCCTCAAATACACCGCGCTGGAAGCCGTGGAAGGCAAGAAGAAGAAAGAGAAGGTGGAGCACAACGAGACCTGTCCCCTTTCGGAGATCAACAGCGTGGTCCCTTACATTGATTTTAAGTAATAATAACACATAAAATGGCAAAAGAAAAAGAGAAAGAAATCACCTTGATTGATGCATTCAAGGATTTCAAGGAAGAGAAGAGCATTGACCGTCCGGTGATGCTGGGTGTCCTCAAGGACGTATTCCTCACCCAGCTGGCCAAGACCTACGGCAGCGCCGACAACTTCGACGTCATCATCAACGTGGACAAGGG
>CAMODD010000085.1:0-5391 GCA_946611215.1 uncultured Bacteroidales bacterium
CATCAACCTGGACAAGCCGGTGCGCGCCCGCAAGGTAGGAAATGAGATGTAGTTTTCTTCCTGAAGATTCTGACAAGCAGGGCTGGCCTTTGGGTCAGCCCTCTTTTTGTCCCAGAAACCTCCTGATGGCAGGAATGATGTGGAACTTCATCTCCGGATAGGTGGGGAGGTGGCCGCCGGGGTAGCGGAAAGCCCGGCCGGGGAAAATACTTTCAAATTTGTCAGCGCAGTGGACCAGGGTGTCCTGCTCGCCGAAACAGCCTAAGACCTCTATACCCGCGTTGAGGGACCCTTTTTCCAACACCTCATATTTTTGGCAAATCTCTTCCGTTATCAAAAATGAAAGTTCTCCATCCCGTCTGGGAGAGAGATACTCCATAGGGCCGATATGCTGGCGGAGCAGGACGGAGATGTTCAGGTCCGGATTGATCACCACGGTTTTGACCGCTTCCAGGCGGAGGGCCAGGAAACCGCCCCAGGAGAGTCCGACCACCAAATCCGGCTTCTCTTCTCTATTGAAGGTTTCCAGTATCGGAATCGCCAGATCAGGGTCGATAGGAAGGTCCGGCGCCACCACTTCTGCCGGGCGCAACAACTGCCGCAGCATGTCCGCCATTTTGTATGCTCCGGACGAGGCCAACCCGTGTATGAAGAGAATCTTAATCATAACGGGGACAAAGATACGGTTTTTTGGCAAATCTTGAAGTATTTGTCACATTGTTTAAAGATTTTGCGAGGTCGATGTGAGATAAAAAGGGCTATCTTTGCGAAACGTTACTAGCCGAAAACATTTTAAAACCAACCAATAATCAACCATTATGACAAAATTCCTGAAAAAAATGTCATTGGCCTTGTGTCTGCTTGGCATCTCGGCATTTGCCGCATTTGCCCAGACCACGGTCAAGGGCGTCGTTGTTGACGCCAATGGTCCCATCATCGGAGCAGCCGTGCTCGAAGTGGGGACCAACAATGGTACTTCCACGGGAATCGACGGTGACTTCACCCTCACCGTGTCCCGTGCCAACGCCACGGTGGAAGTGAGCTGCATCGGCTATGCCACGCAGACCTTCCCGGCCAACCAGGTCCCTTCCCGGATTGTCCTGGAAGAGGATTCCGAATTCCTGGACGAAACCGTGGTCGTGGGTTACGGTATCCAGAAGAAGAGCAACGTCACCGGTGCTATCGCCCAGGTAAAGGCTGATGCTCTCGAGAACCGCTCCGACTCCGACGTGGGCTCCGCCCTCCAGGGCAAACTCGCCGGTGTGCAGGTGCTCACCACCTCCTCTGCTCCGGGTGCCGGTTCCAGCTTCCGTATCCGTGGTTATTCTTCCACCAACTCCTCTCCGGACCCGCTGATTCTGGTGGACGGCCTCAAGGTCCAGAGCATTGACTATCTGGATCCCGAATCCATCGAATCCATCGAGGTGCTGAAGGATGCCGCCTCCGCCGCCATCTACGGCTCCCAGGCTGGTAACGGTGTTGTCCTGGTCACCACCAAGAGCGGTTCCAAGGACAATGTGCGCATTTTCTACAACAACATGTTCACCTGGATGTCTCCGATGGAGAACATCAAGATGATGAATGCCCAGCAGTTCAAGACTTACTGGCAGGAAGCCGCCGGTTATCCGGACGCTTCGTTCCAGAGCGCCGACACCAACTGGCAGAATGTGATGTTCGAGACCGGTTTCCGCCAGCGCCACACCATCGGCCTGTCCGGTGCCAATGACCGTTTCACCTATTATGTAGACGGTACCTATATGGGCACCGACGGTATGATTACCGGCGCTTACGATACCTTCCAGCGTATCACCGGCCAGGTGAATGTGAGCTACCAGATCAAGCCCTGGCTCAAGGTGGGTACCAACAACACCATCGAGCGTGCCAACATGCGCATGGTCTCCGAGAACAACATGACCGGTACCGGTTCCGCCGTGGGCGGCGCCTACTACTATGATCCTACCGTTCCCGTTTACTATGCCACGGACAACGATATCCCCGCCGCGACGGGCCTGCTGGCCGCCGAAGCCGCCGGCCAGCCTGTCCAGCGCGACGAACAGGGCCGCATGTACGGCCAGTCCCTGCTGATGCAGAGTAACCTGTTCAACCCGCTGCTGATGCGCGACCAGGTGGCCGCCGGCTGGATGTCCGGTTTCCAGTTCACCAGCCGTACCAACATCAACGGTACCGCCTACGCCGACATCACCCCTTCCTTCATCAAGGGTCTCACCTTCACTTCCCGCCTGGGTTACCGCCTTTCCAGCAACTACCGCCGCGGTTATTCCGAGAAGGGCTGGATCAATGCCCAGCAGGTCCAGGCCTCCGACATCATCCAGGGTACGGAAAACAACCAGCAGTACTGGCAGTGGGAAAACTTCGCCAACTACCTCAAGAGCTTCGGCAAGCACGACCTGGCCATCATGGCTGGTATGGAATTCTCCGAGACCCACATGGAGTCCATCAACGCCTATGCCGACGGCCTCACCAACAATGCGCCTAACTTCCGTTACCTGCAGTACTACGATCCCAACGCCACAACCCGCAGAATGGGCGGCAGCGAGTACTCCCGTTTCTCCGAATCCTTCTTCGGTCGTATTGCCTGGACCTTTGCCAACCGCTACAACGCCCAGGTAAACTTCCGCGCCGACGCCTACGGTATGTCCAAGCTCTCCAAGAAGAACCGCTGGGGCTTCTTCCCCTCCGTCTCCCTGGGCTGGACCGTGTCCAACGAGAACTTCTTCAAGAACATCTTCCGTCCCGAGGCCTTCTCCTATATGAAGATCCGTGCCTCCTATGGTGTCAACGGTAACATCAACTCCCTGACAGACTTCACCTGGACCAACGGTATGTCCCTGAGCGGCCTGTACAACTTCGGCGACGGTGTCATCACCCCCGCCAACCCTTCCTCCTTCCTGGCCAACGAAGACCTGAAGTGGGAAACCTCCAAGCAGGTGGACGTGGGTGTGGACTTCCGCTTCCTGAGAGACCGTCTCACCTTTACGGTTGACTGGTACAACAAGAACACCACCGATATGCTGGTGCCCGTTCCGGCTCCCGCCGTTTCCGGTGCCTCCAACGTGTATATCAACGGCGGTCTGGTGAACAACAGCGGTTGGGAATTCGACCTGGGCTGGAAAGACACCATCGGCGACTTCCGCTATGGCATCAACGCCAACCTCTCTACTGTGCACAGCATGGTGGTCGAGTCTCCGCTGGGCGCCGGCCGTACTTCCGGCGGTACCAACTTCTTCCTGCCTGTGACCTACATGGAGTCCGGTTATCCCATGTGGTACATCCGCGGCTTCAAGCACAAGGGCATCAACGCCGAGAGCGGCCTTCCGGAGTACTACACTCCCGCCGAGCTTGACGAGCTGGATCCGGGTCGCGACCACTCCGACGGCATGACCTACCTCGGTGACGGTATTCCCGATTTCACCTATGGTGTCACCCTCAACCTGGCCTGGAAGGGCTTCGACCTCACCGTGTTCGGCTCCGGCGTACAGGGTAACGAAATGTTCCTCTGCATTTCCCGTCCGGACCTCCCGATCGCCAACCTCCCGGCTTTCGTCTTCGAGAACCGCTGGACTCCGGCTACCGCCTCCACCGCCACCTGGCCGAAGGGCAACCAGGCCGACAACTCCCTGTTCGGCGGCCACTATCAGCAGTCTGACTTCTGGGTGTTCGACGCTTCCTACTTCAAGATCAAGCAGATCCAGCTCGGTTACACCCTGCCTCGCAGCCTGACCGACAAACTGCACATCAAGAGCCTCCGTATCTACGGCTCCGTGGAGAACGCCTTCACCTTCACCAAGTATCCCGGCAACGACCCTGAGTCCCGTAACATGAGCTACGGCACCGGTATCGCCCTGGACCGCGTGAACTATCCTTCTGCCCGCAACTTCATGTTCGGTGTAAACCTCTCCTTCTAATCTTATAAACTGAACGCTTTATGAAAAAGATTACATATATCCTCTCTGCGGCAGTTGCTTTCGCAGCTCTCTTCTCCTGTTCCCGTATGCTGGACAGCGAGGAGCAGCTGGGTGCCCTGGATACAGACAAGTACTACGCCGAGGCCTCCGACCCTCAGGCCCAGGCTCTCGCAGCCTCCATGTATACGTCGGCCTGGGATATATTCGGCACTGCCGATATGGACAACTACACCGACGACTGGGTCTCCACGGACCCTTACAAGCCTACGAACAACGACGGTTTTATGACCGGTCTGTATTCCGGCCTCTATCAGCTGGTTTACAAGGCCAACCTGATTATCGAGAAACTCCCCGACAACACTGCTGTGAAAAAGCAGGTGATCGGTGAGGCCTACTTTATGCGCGGCTGGGCCTATTTCAATCTGATCCGTGCCTATCAGACGCCGCCTTACGTAGACCACGTACTCAGCTCCGAAGAACTGTCTACAATATCCAACGGCACCACCAGCGAGCTTTGGGACCTGTGCACCAGCTCTTTCCAGAAAGCTTCCGAACTGCTTCCCGCCAAGGGCAGCAAGGGCAACCAGCGCAATATCGGCGCCCACGTGACCAAGGAAGCCGCCCTGGCTTTCATGGGCAAGGCTTACCTGTATGCCGGCAACAAGAGTGCTGCTGCCAGCGCCCTCAAGCAGGTGATCGACGGTGGCGCTTACTCTCTGCTTCCCGACTTCCGCGACCTGTACACCGTAAAGGCAGACTTCTGCGACGAGTACATCTGGGAATTCAATGCGGCCGACGATGATGTGAGCCAGCGCTCCAGCGAGGCCAAGATTGACTTCTACAGCAACTGGCGCGGTGAGGTCCTGATCATGCCCGGTGGCTGCCACCTGACCGGCTTCGTGCAGGGTTACGCGCAGACCATGCCTTCCAAGGCCCTCTATGACTGGATGCTTGCCCGCGAGGGTCATTCCCCTCGTCTGGATGGCTCGATCTGGACCGTGGAAGAGGCAGCCCAGAAGTTTGTAGACCTCTCCGCTCCCCAGTATGCCGGTACCCCCAACTACGAAGGTGACCAGCTCGCAGCTATGAAGGCTGCCCATCCTGGCATTACCGATTACCAGGCCGGCATGCGCCTCCTCTGGACCGCCGACATGTCCCAGCCTACTTCCAGCACCATGCAGGGTGTCCTTCCTGCCAAGATCTACATGTGGTGCTCCGACATGTATCCTGCCACCAGCACCCACGACATCTACTCCATGGCCAACTATCCCGCCATGCGCTATGCCGATGTCCTCCTGCTCTATGCCGAGGCTGCCAGTGACGTGAACGCCCTCAACCAGGTACGCCAGCGTGCCGGCCTGCCGGCCCTGGGTGCCTACTCCGACGCCGAACTCCGTGCCGAACGTCGCGCCGAGTTCTTCGACGAGAACGAGCGCTTCTGGGACTGCGTCCGCTGGGGCATCGC
>CAMODD010000086.1:0-5383 GCA_946611215.1 uncultured Bacteroidales bacterium
CCTTCTTCCTCGGAATCCAGGTTGAGGAGGATGTCTCCCTTGAGGATGCCGGGCTTCAGGGCATTGGCGCCGTCCATGCCGGTTTCTTCGGTATAGGTGGCGAGCACCTCGATGGGACCGTGCTTGACGGAAGGATCTTCAATGGCGGAGAGGGCAAGGGCCAGGCCGATGCCGTTGTCTGCGCCCAGGGTGGTGCGGTCTGCGGTTACCCATTCACCGTCCACGTAGGCCTTGATGGGATCCTTGAGGAAGTCGTGGCTGCTGTCGGAGGTTTTCTGGGGAACCATGTCCATGTGGCCCTGGAGGATGACGCCCTTGCATTTTTCCATGCCGGGGGTGGCGGGGACGCGGATGATGACGTTGGCGATGGGGCCTTCGCCGTCCTTGATGGTCTCATAGCCGTGGGCTTTGCCCCAGTTCAGCAGGTACTCCACCACCTTCTCCTCATGATAGGAGGGGCGGGGCAGCTGGGTGAACGCATGGAAGTTCTTCCAAACTACTTTGGGTTCTAAATCTTGGATGTTCATATGACAGTGTTTATTTGTATTGTACGAGATAGGCTTCTGTTCCCAGCTGGTAGACGGGAATGCGGGACTCCGTGAGGCGGATGCCGTCGCGGGTGAGCTTTACGCGGCAGATGGCCGGGATGCGGTAGCGGACGGGCGTAACTTTGCCCTTGGATTTGCCTTCCTCCGGCAGCACCATTTTCTCGGGCTCCAGTTCCAGGTAATAGGGAACGCCCTTGGTGCCGTCGGGGACGGGGCCGTTGTCGGTGAGGCGGAAGGCCAGGTAGCGCATCTCACCGGAGACCGGTACCACGTCGAAGGTGGCCGTGTAGCTGCGTTTGACGGTATAGCCCTCGAACAGGGCCATGTACTCTTTCTCAATACGGTCCAGCTCCCTGAGGGCTGCGCCCATGGCTTCTCCGGAGTAGGAGGCGTCGGTGTTGCCCGAGACAATGTTGAGGCGGTCCTTCTTCACGGAAAGGATCATCTCGGCGGCCTCCGCCGCCTTGTCTTCCAGGGTTTTGGCCGATTTTACCTTGTGCTCAACGGGAACCTGCACCACGGAGTCTTCCGTCTTGATGCTCTTGTAGGTGATGCGGGTTTCCTCCTTGACGGGACTGGCGACGCCGCCGGGGAAGGAGGCGCCGACGGGGGGGAGGAAGCGCCAGGCAAGCGCGCCGGCATCGGCCTTGTTCTGAAGCGCCACCAGGCCCTGCGCGGTGAGGGCAAGGAGGGCGGCGTTGTCGCTATCGCAGCTGTAGAGGGCCTTCAGGTCTGCCTCCACGCGGGGGATGAGTTCCAGGGCTGTGACGGATGAGCGCACGGCATTGCGGTCCTTCACGTCCATGTTAAGGAATTTGCGGGCGTACGTGGCGTACGGGCCGGCGAAGAAGTCTTCCTGCTCCACCTCCACCTCAACGGTGAGGGTGGTGGAAGGAAGGGCATAAATGACATCCTGAGCTTTTGCCGCGGGAAGGAGGCAAAGGCCCAGGATGAAGGTTATCAGTTGTTTTTTCATTCTTTTGTCAGATATAAGCGTATCTGCAAATATAATGAAAAAAAGCTAGTTTTTCCAGTATTCCTCAATTTCTTCCAGCGTCTTTCCCGTGGTTTCGGGAATATGGCGCCACATAATCCACAGATAAGGGAGGCAGCAGAAGGCAAACAGGAAGAAGGTTCCGGCCGGCGTGAGGTTCGCGAGCATCCAGGGGGTGAGCTGGCCGATGAGGTAGGTGCCCACCCACAGGGCCAGGCCGGCGATGGACATGGCCAGGCCCCGTACGCGTCCCGGGTACATCTCGCTCAGGAGGACGAACACCACGGCGCTGATGGAGATGGCGGTGGAGAATACGTACAGCAGGAAGAAGGTGAGCAGGAAACCGGTGCCGAGACCCAGGGCGGGGCCCCAGGCAAAGTACGTGCCGATGGCCAGAAGGCACACGATCATGCTGCCGACGCCCCACCAGACCAGCTGCTTCCGCCCCACTTTGTCAATGATGAGGAGGGCGATGACGGTGGTGATCATGTTTACCGCCCCCACAAGGACGGTGGAGAACATGGAGCCTTCGCTGGAGAGGCCGGCGTCCTGAAAGATTTCGGGACCGTAGTAAAGGACGGCGTTCACGCCCATGAACTGCCCCAGGATGGCGATGGCCGACCCTGCGAGAACGGCTTTGAGGATGCCGGGCTCCCGAAGGGCTTTCCACTCCTCGCTGCTGTCTTTACGCTCTCCCCGTACGATGAGCCAGCGGGGGCTCTCGGGGATGAAGAAGATCAGGATGACAAACATTAGGTCCGGGATGGTTTCCATGCCCAGCATGCCCCGCCAGTATTCGCTGTTGAACATGCGGACGCCGAGGGAGGTGCCCGCCGCGCTCTCGTCGGCCCCTTTCAGGACCAGATAATTGACGAGGTATGCCAGGAGAAAGCCGATGGTGACGGCCAGCTGATAGAGGGAAACCATGGTTCCGCGCTTGTCGGCCGGGGAAACCTCGGAGATATAGACCGGAGAGACGATGGATACGACGCCGATGCCGAAACCTCCGATGATGCGGTAGAGCACAAGCTGGCTGAAATTACCGCACACGGCGCAGCCGATGGCCGATATGCTGAACATGACGGCCGAGATGAACATGGTTTTCTTGCGGCCCAGGAAGTCCGACATCATGCCGGCGAGGGACACCCCGATGATGGAGCCGATGAGCGCGCAGCCTACGTACCATCCCTTGGAAAGCTCGGACAGGGAGAACTGGTCTGCAACGATGCGGGTGGTTCCGGAAACGACGGCTGTGTCGTAGCCGAACAGGATGCCGCCGAGGGCGGCCACCATGGCTACGAACAGCACGCGTCCGGCACTCATTTCAGAGGTTTTTTTCATAGATTGAAGTATTCTTTGTAACGGTCATAGAGATGTCCGGCCTGCAGATAGGCGCTCTGGGGACTCATGAAGTGGCTGAACTCGAAGGTGATGGCCTTGTCGTAACCGCAGCGTTTGGCGGCTTCCAGTTTCATGCGCAGTTTGTCGAACTTGATGGGCAGGAAGCGGATGGGCATGTCCCGGTCAAAGGTTTCTGCATTGGTCCAGCACTGCATGCCGTATTTGTCGGCCAGGCGTTTGTTCACGCTGAAGAAGGCGTCCAGCTCGTCATAGTCGATCTGGCCGTCCTGGAAGGCGCAGGCGTCCACGAACTCATGGATGCCGTCAAAGATCTCGTCCCATTCTTTCTCGTGCTGGGCGACGGAGACGGCCTGCTCCTTGGTGAGGGAGCCGCCGGCTGCGTCCACGGCCTTCTTGCCGTCGATCCAGGGAGAGATGAAAGTGGGCATGCCGCCCGATACCTCCTTGCATTGGCGGCCCAGGGTGCGGAAGCTTTCGATGGCGCCCTTGGTGGCGCGGGAAATTTCTCCGGAGATGTACCAGCCGCCGAAACTCTTGTACTTGGAACCGTAGCGCTCCCAGATTTCGTCAATGACAAAGCGGTTTGCTTCCACCTCGTAGCTCATGTCTCCGGTGTCCCAGTACTTGCCGCTGTCATACAGGCCCAGCATGAACTTCATGTCATATTTCAGGGCCAGGCGGCAGAACATGTCAATCTGGTCAACGGAAGGCATATAGCATCCTTTTTTCAAGAGATAGGGGGACGGATAGGTGATGAACTTACGGTAGCCGCAGCGGATGTCGATGACCGTATCGATGCCGATGGCTTTCATGTAACGGAAGTCCCGGTCCCACTCTTTTTCTCCCCAGTTCTGGTGTGGGATGTCGTGGGAAATCTCGTCCAGGAATGTGCCGGTGATGGGGAGGCCGGACGCTTTGGGGACGATGAGCGTACTCTCGATGGAAGGGTCGGGCTCAATTCCGTATTTGTCGCCGTCATGTCCGCTCTTGCAGGCGGTGGCCATGAGCGGGGCCGCCACTGCCGCCAGGGCGCTTTTTTTTAAGAAGTCTCTTCTGTTTTCCATCTTTTATGTGTCCAGAGATAGTTCCAAGGCTGTTTTTCGAGGTCTTCCTGAAGGAGGGCGTAGTAGCGCTCCATCAGCTTTACGGGATCTTCTCCCTTGGCGTTGTCCGAGATGGGGACGAAGGTCATGCGGTAGCCGCCTTCTTCCCGGCACTCGTATCTTAAGTAGACGACGGCCATGCCCAGCTTGGAGGCGAGGGCGGTGGCACCGGTCATCATTTTGGTGGGCTGGTGCATGAACGTTGTCACGGGGTGGTTCATGGCCGTGTAGGGGGACTGGTCGGTGATGAAGGAATAGCCGAACTTGCGGCCTTTCTTACCCAGGGCGAAGCGAAGGACTTCGTGGGTTTCCACGTATCCGTCAAAGCCTTGGTCGGCGACGGGGGCGGTGCGGTTTTCGGCCATCACCTGGTTCCAGGCGGGGCTGCTCAGCTCCATGTAGGTGACGGCGAAATCTTCCGGCATGATGGAGAGCTCGGTGCCGTAGGAGTAGTTGCGGATGCCGCCGATGAGCTCCCAGTTGCCGGTGTGTGCCTGGAGCATCATGAGCTGCGGGGCGCCGGCATAGAGGCGGTTGAGCTCCTCGGGGTTGGTGATTTCTACGATGTGGCTGTCATGGAGGCGTTTACGGCCTTTGGGGCCCCTGCAGGCGCCGAACCAGATCATTTCCGTGAGGGTGGTGGCGAAGTGCCGGTAGAAGCGTTTGGAAATGGATTTGAGCTCTGCGTATTTCTTTTCGGGAAAACTGCGGGCCAGGTTGACCATGACTACGTCGTTGCGGTAATGCAGGGTGCCGCGGACAAAGTCTCCCAGCACGCGGCCCCACCAGCGGTGCCAGCCCAGCGGAAGGCGTCCGAGGAGTCGGAGGAATCCTCCGGCCAGGCATGCGCCAAATGTCTTTTTGTCTTTCATAATGTGAAAACAAAGATAGTCATAATTTTTTGTTTTTCCGGTAGAAAAGCGCTATATTTGCAGTCCTTTTTGGGCCTTTAGTGGCCTTAAAAGCAATAAAACATTTATAAACAATTAATTAACTAACAATGGTTAACCAGTACGAAACCGTTTTCATTGCAACTCCCGTTTTGTCTGACACCCAGATGAAGGAAGCGGTTGCCAAGTACGTCAAGCTCATCACCGACAATGGCGGTGAGGTTGTGTACCAGGAGGATTGGGGCCTGCGTCAGCTCGCTTATCCCATCCAGCACAAGACCACAGGTTTTTATTACCTGATCGAGTTCAAGGCCGACAGCCAGTTCGTTGCCACCCTCGAAACCCAGTATCACCGTGACGAGCGTATCATCCGCTTCCTCACTGTCGCTCTCGACAAGGATGCCGTCGCATACGCAGAGAAGCGTCGCGCCAACAAGGCTGCCAAGGCTGCTCCCGCCGCCGAAGCTCCCGCCGCTGAATAATTAG
>CAMODD010000087.1:0-5267 GCA_946611215.1 uncultured Bacteroidales bacterium
TACTCCGACATCGTGGAGAACGGTATCTTCCTCAGCGGCGGCGGTTCCCTGCTCCGCGGCCTTGACAAGCGTCTCTCGGACAAGATGAACATCCCGTTCCACGTTGCCGAAGACCCGCTTCGCGCCGTGGCCCGCGGTACCTGCATCGCCCTCAAGAACACGGACAACTACTCCTTCCTCATGCGATAAGACATGCGTAAACGGACAACGTGGCTGTCATCACTTGCCAATGTGGTCATTTTCATTGTTTTGGAAATGGCCGCATTCCAGTTGATAAGCTATCAGGCTCCGCTTCAACATACCTGGGCCGCCAGGGGCGCGCATCTTTTCATGGCCAAGGTCTGGGGAGGAGCCGACAACATTGGCTATTATTTCTCCCTCAGAAGCGCCAACGAGAAACTGGCGAAGGACAATTTCGCCCTTACGCAGGAGCTCCTGAAGGCCCGCGAGGCGCTGCGGCGCGTCCATGTGGACACGACGGCCCTCGAGCCCATGCCCGGGTTCACGGCCATCGCGGCCGAGGTTGTCAAGATGAGCCGGCACGGACAGCACAACTACCTCATCCTGAACAAGGGTTTCGAGGACGGTGTCCAGGAGAAATCCGGCGTCATCACCCCCAGCGGCGTGGTGGGTATCATCGACGCCGTGAGCGCCCATCACGCCTTTGCCTTCTCCTTCCAGAACAACGACATCTCCATCAGTGCCCGGCTGCGCCAGGAAGGCGGCAGCGGTCTTCTGGTGTGGGACGGCGTATCGTCGGGGAAGGCGCTCATCAAGGAGATTCCCCTGCAGTACAAGTACCAGCCCGGAGACACCGTGTACACCAGCGGCCACTCCCTCGTTTTCCCTCCCGACATTCCCCTGGGCATTGCCGGCGGCTCGCGCGTAATAAACGGCGCCACCAACGAGATTGAGGTAAACCTGTTCCAGGACTTCAGCTCCATCCGTTACGTGACGGTGGTCCATAACAATTCGTTTGACGAAATTCAGCAGTTTGTGCAATGAGACGGTCCATTTTCTGGTTAAACTACGCCCTGCTTGTCGTTGTGCAGCTGCTGCTGTCCAATTTCCTTCGCGTGAGTCCCTATATGATGCTCACCATCCTGCCTTTCATGGTGCTGTGCATCTCCATCCGGGTGGGCACCGTGGGCGCCATGTTCATTGCGGCGGCCACTGGGCTTACGGTGGATTTCCTCACCGAAGGGGTCATCGGCCTCAACACCATTTCCCTCATTCCGGTGGCTTTCTGCCGCAACGGCATCATCCGGCTGGTGTTCGGAACAGAGCTGTTCGCCCGCCGGGAAGACTTTTCTCCCCAGCGGAATGGTTTCAGCAAGACACTTCTGGCCCTCCTCATCGCCCAGAGCCTGTTCCTTGTCATCTACATCTGGATAGACAGTGCGGGCATGCGTACCCTGTGCTTCAATGCCCTGCGCTTTGGCGTATCGCTCGTAACGGGCATGCTGGTTTCCCTGTTTACGCTGGGCATTCTGGCCCCGGATCCGCGCCGATGAGTCAGGATGGACGTCATATCCGCCTTCTGATTGGCCTGGGAGCGGCTGTCCTGCTGCTTCTGGGCAAAATTTTTTCACTCCAGATCCTAAATCCCAGTTATAAGGAGGACGCAGACCGCAACTCGACCATCTACGAGACCATTTACCCCACCCGCGGTGTCATCTACGACCGCAACGGAACCATCCTGGTGGGAAACAAGGTTGCGTACGATATCCTGGTGAGCCCGCGGGAGGTGCAGGCTTTCGACACCCTGGCGCTGGCTACGGTGCTGGACGTGGACGTCACCTTCATCCGCGAAAAGCTGAAGGAGTACCGGAGGAGGAGGTCGGCCATCGGCTTCCAGTCGGTCACCATGCTGCGCACCGTGCCGGCCGAGACATACATGCGCTTTGACGAGGTAAAGTACAAGTTTCCGGGCTTCCGCGGGCAGGTTCGCAGTATCCGCGACTACCCCGTGAACGCCGGCGGAAACCTCCTGGGATATGTGTCGGAAGTGAACCAGGCCTATATTGACAAGCATCCGGGAGAATACCGGAGCGGAGACTATGCCGGCATGACCGGTATTGAGGCGGCCCGGGAGGAGGAGCTTCGCGGAGAAAAGGGCTATCACATTTTCCTGCGAAACTCCCGCAACCAGATTGAACAGCCCTACAAGGATGGAACCGAGGACAAGGAGGCCATCCCGGGAAAGGACATTGTCACCACCATCGACGCCGCTCTGCAGCAGTACGGGCAGGAGCTCATGGCGAACAAGGTGGGAAGTATCGTGGCCATCGAGCCGGAGACCGGGGAAATCCTGGCGCTGGTGAGCGCGCCGGGTATTGACGTAAACATGCTGGCCGATATCGGCAAGTACTGGAAGGAGATTTCGCAGAACCCCTATAAACCCATGTACAACCGTGCGGTGCAGGCTTCGTATCCGCCGGGATCGGTGTTCAAGCTGGTGAACGGGCTCATCGGCCTGGAGGAAGGCGTCCTCCGGCCCGAGATGAGCTATCCCTGCCACCAGGGCTACCACTTTGGTGCCGGGCACAAGCTGGGCTGCCATGTGCACAAGAGCCCGCTCAACATGGAGGAGAGCATCATGATGAGCTGCAACGCCTACTACTGCTACGTGCTCAAGAATATCCTGGACCAGCGCAAGTTTGACAATGTGGCCGAGGGCCTGGACCACTGGCGGGAGATGGTGATGAGCTTTGGGTTCGGGCGCAAGCTCGGGAGCGATTTCCCGGCCGAGCTCAGCGGCAGCATTCCTTCCTCCAAGACGTACAACCGTGCCTACGGACGCGGAAGCTGGAACTCCACTACGGTGATTTCCCTTTCCATCGGCCAGGGAGAAATCCTGGCGACGCCCATGCACCTGGCAAACCTCTGCGCCACCATCGCCAACCGCGGGCACTACTTTATTCCGCACATCATCAAGGCCTCCGAGGGCGTTGAGATTGACGAGCGGTTTACCCAGCCGCAGTATACGATGGTGGATACTCTGCACTTCCCCAAGGTGATCAAGGGCATGTGGCGGGCGGTGAACTCCGGCCCGGGCATGGGCGGAACGGCAGCCATCGCGCATGTGGATTCCCTGGACATCTGCGGAAAAACCGGTACGGCGCAGAACCCGCGCGGAGCCGACAATTCCGTGTTCATCTGCTTTGCACCCATGGACCATCCCAAGATTGCCATCGCCGCTTATGTGGAGAACGGCGGTTTCGGCGCCACGTATGCCGCGCCCATCGCATCGCTCATGGTGGAGCAGTATCTGAAGGGAGAGACGTCCCGCCCCTGGCTGGAAGAGAGGATGAAAGAAGCCAACCTGATGTCCCGCGTAAAACATGACTGAGCTGTCTCAACATAAGAGGAAATCCATTGACTGGGCGCTGATAGGGGTGTATCTCCTGCTGGTGCTCATCGGCTGGGCCAATATCTTTGCCGCCACCCATACGTCGGAGGCGGGCTCTATCCTGGATTTCTCTACCCGCGCGGGCAAGCAGTTTGTCTGGATCCTTACGGCCCTGGGGCTCGCGGCCATCATCCTGTTCCTGTTGCCGGCAAGGCTCTGGGAGGGAATTTGCATTCCACTATACGGGTTTGTGCTGGGGCTGCTGGTGCTGGTGATATTCGTGTCTTCCAACATCAAGGGGTCGCACTCCTGGTTCAGTCTGGGGCCTGTCAGCTTCCAGCCGGCGGAGATATCCAAGATTTCGACGTCCCTGCTTCTGTCGTGGTGGGTGAGCCAGCAGGGCTTCCGCATGACACGCATCCGGGACTTTCTCATATGCTGCGCCATCATCGGCGTACCCATGCTGGTGATTATAGCGGAGAGCGAGACGGGCAGCGCACTGGTGTATACCGGCTTTATCTTTGTGATGTACCGCAAGGGGCTGTCGGGTTGGTGGCTGGGGCTTATCGGCCTTATCATTGTGCTGTTTATCATCACGCTCACTACGTCTCCGTACTGGTCGGTGGTGATCCTGATCGGGGTGCTGGTCGCCTGCAATGCCTATATGCAGCCGGCCCGCTTCTGGCATCGGATGGCCATTTGCGGAGCGGCCGTACTGGTGGTGTCGCTCCTTCCCAGTCTGCTGGAGTGGCTCTCGGGCATGGTATCGGCCCGGATGGACTACCTCACAAATCGCATATGGGTTCCGACGGCCGGAGAAACCGGAAAGTACTTCTGGAGCTTCATTACCCGTATACGGCCGCTCTATGTGATTCTGGGCGGGGCCGGCGTGGCTATCCCGCTGCTCATTTACTGGGCCTACAAGAAGAAAGATACGTTCCTGGCCGTTTCCGTTGCTGCTTTCGTGGCCGGTGTCCTGCTGGTGTTCTCTACCGATTATATCTTCAACAACGTGTTGCAGGACCATCAGCGTTCCCGTATCGAGGTGCTGCTGGGCATGAAGGAAGACCTGGCCGGTGCAGGCTACAACGTGAACCAGAGCAAGATTGCCATTGGCAGCGGTGGGCTCTTTGGCAAGGGCTACCTGCAGGGCACCCAGACTACGTTTGGCTTTGTGCCTGAACAGAGTACGGACTTTATCTTCTGCACGGTGGGAGAAGAGTGGGGCTTTGTGGGATGCCTGGTGGTAATTCTGCTGTATGTGTTCCTGATTGTGCGCCTTATCATGGACGCCGAGCGGTGCCGGGGCCACTTTGCCCGCGCGTATGGGTACTGCGTGGCCGCGTGCATATTCATGCACCTGTTTATCAATGTGGGCATGACCATCGGCCTTATGCCCGTGATTGGCATTCCCCTGCCGCTGCTTTCCTACGGCGGCTCCTCGCTGTGGGCGTTCACCATTTTGATTTTTATCTTCCTGGCGCTGTACCGGGACGAGAAGAAGTACTTCTAGGGATGGGGCGCGGGGGGCCCTGTGCGGGTGCTCGGTGCTCGGCGTGCGGTGCTCGGCGTTCAGCGTGCGGTGCTCGGCGTTTGGCGTGCGGTGCTCGGCGTGCGGTGCTCGGCGTTCAGCGCGCGCGGCATGCGGCGTGCGGCGTGATGCGCAACGCTCTACCTATCAATAAATTACGAATTTTCTCCCCGGAAATTCTACCGGGGAGAAAATTCGTAACCATCTATCTTGTAACAACTTATACATCACGGCCTATTTTATTGCCGTACCAGAAAAAAACACTATCTTTGCATTCCACATTAAGCCTTGGTGGTGGAATGGTAGACACGAGGGACTTAAAATCCCTTGGCCCGAAACGGCCGTGCGGGTTCGATTCCCGCCCGAGGCACGAAAAAAGACAGC
>CAMODD010000088.1:0-5208 GCA_946611215.1 uncultured Bacteroidales bacterium
GCAGCGGAAAAGAAGCGCTGCAAAACACACAATTGCGCACAGGCTGTTGTGTGCACATACTGTGACCTTGTGGGACTGCCGGAAGAGACCGCCCTGGATTTAGCCAGTTCCTTCGGTACAGGCATGGGCAACATGCAGGGTACTTGCGGTTCGCTGGTTGGCGCGGGCATGATCATCGGCCTTAAGACCAAGGATCGTGTGGCATCCCGTGCCCGCATGAAGGAGATTATGGAAAAATTCCAGGAGCGGAATGGCTCCACGCAGTGCCGTCAGCTCAAAGGGGTTGACACCGGAACGCCCCTCCGCGCCTGCCCCGACTGCGTGGCCGATGCCTCCGAGTTCCTGGAGGCGTACTTATAATTTGCTAACTTTGTGAAGAAAGAAACAAACTATTCAAAATGAAACGTGTCTTCATCACCCTTGTCCTTGCCGCAATGCCGGCCTTCTCCCTGTGCGCACAGGATTTAATTACAAAAACAGACGGGACGGATATCAAAGCCATCGTCGAAGAGGTCGGTTCCAAAGAAGTTAAGTATAAAGAGTATTCCAATCCGGAAGGCCCTGTTTATTCCCTGCCCAAGTCTGATGTGCTGATGATTATTTACGAAAACGGTAAGAAGGAAATCATGGGCCAGATGCAAAACACTATCCCCGACGGTGTTATGACTCTGGACAGGCGCTCTGGCAAGCTGGCCATTAACGGCATGGCTATCGATAAGAAGTCTACGCATCTCTATCTCTCGCCGGAGGCTGAATCTCAGTATAAAACGGGTGATACCATCTCTTCCATTGGCGATGCAATGATCAGTTCCGGTATCGGATTCGCCGGCGGATACCTTATTGGAACACTCATCGGCAAGGGGGACATCAAACGCGGTTTGCCTGTTTATGGAGTATGTGCCGGCATTGCTATTCTTGGTATTCCCTTGCATTTCATGGGTGTCAGCAAGATCAAAAAAGCCATCAACGATTATAATACAAGCCATGGGTTTGCACAAACCAGTCCGGAATTAAGTTTTGGCGTGCAAAACTATGGCATTGGCTTGGCTCTTAAGTTTTAGATAGGCCGGGCTGTCGGCTAAATGGTTCGCAATCAATAGAATAGCACAACTGACGGGTGTGATTTTGACACCCGTCAGTTGTGCTAACGCATTGATAGTTAACAACATAAGCGCCACGGCCACCCCTAATAGAACGTTACGACCTCGTCCAGAGGCCGATGGACGGGGATGCGGGGCTCTTCGGCGCGGTAGCCGAGGGCGATGACGGCGAGGATAGTCTCGGAGGCGGGGATGGAGAAGAGGGTGCGGAGGTCATCGGCCTGCCTCATTCCCATGATAAGGGTGTCGAAGCCCATGGTGCGGGCTTTGAGGATGAGGTAGGCGTTGCTGAGCCCGTTGTCGTAAGCACCCCAGAGGTCTCCGGTGGCGTCAACGGGAGTGCCGCGGAAGAAGCCGGATTTGCCGGTCTCGAAGGTGGAGACAATGAGGACGGGTGCATTGATGACGCGCTCCTTGTTGCCGCCGATGAGTTCCAGAACCGCGTTGCGTTTTTCTTCACCCATAGCCACATAGTACTTGCTGGGCTGCTGATTGGCCCAGGAAGGCGCATTCTGGGTAGCGAGAAGCAGTTCGCGAACCTGGTCCTCGGAAATGGTTTTACCGGGCTCATAGGCACGGATGCTGCGACGGGTGGTAAAAACCTCGTCAAGGGTGGGTGAGGTAACGTTGCTGCCGGTGCAGCCGACCATCAACAGAGTTGCCATGAGGCAACCAAAAGATAACATTCGTTTCATTGTCGTTATTAATTTAGTTTATCCGCGAAGATACAAGATTATATTGTTTACTGGAAACTGTATTTGAGGCCCAGTTGCACACGAAACGCCTCATCGGCGTTGTAAAGCGTCTCGTAGCTGCGGGTGACGCCGGGGTAGAAGGTGTACTCCGGCCGTCCGGAGGCATCGGCCCCGGCAAACGTGAGAATCCGGGAACCATTGCTGGCGCTGTTGACCATGGGCATGCCCCATTCCTTGTTTAAGAGGTTGAGCGCATTGAGGACGGTGAGCGAGAGCTGCACATGGTGGCGCCCGAACGTGAAGTCCTGCGCGAGCTTTACGTCCAGCTTATGCACGAAGGGGGAGCGGGCGGCGTAGGCCGTGGCAAACTGCCCTTTGTGCGAGCGTAGGTACGGATCCTGGTCCACAAACGCCCAGAATGCTGCACGCTGGGCCTCTGCGGAGCGGGTACCATCGGCCCGGAAGAGAATCTCGCTGTCATCCCTGGGAATGTACATGAGGTCGTTGGAGACGCCGTCCCCATTGACGTCGTTGGTGTAAATGTAACTGTAACCGGCAGGTGAGAAAGCGGTATATAATGCGCTAATTCTCAGGCCGATGCTAGTAAGGTAGCTGGCCTGTGCCGTCACTTTGTGCGGGACTACGAACTGGGTACTCTGCAGCTGCGGGAGCCCGGGGCCCTGGATTTGGGGCATGTTGGTGAAGGCGGAGTAGAGGTCGTTGCCGGGGAAGCCGGTCATTTCGCGCATGTCGGTATAGGCGTAGGAGGCCGATAGCGAAAGGCCCTTTACGGGCTCCATGCGGATGGCGGCCATGAGGTTGATGCCGTAGCCTTTCTGGGTATTGGTGAGGTAGGCGACACTCTTGCCGGGGTTGATCTGGGCTTTGTCGGCGGGGTATCTGAGACGGCCGTCGGGGAAGGTTTCCCAGGTGTCTTTGCCGGAGAAATCCAGGTTGGGATTGTCCACAAAGGCTCCGTTTACGGTTTTATTGAAAATGGCCTCGGCCTGGAGGGTAAAGGGGAAGTGCACGGGGACTTTGTAATCTACGGCCAGCGTGGTTTTCCATACCTGCGGGAGCTTGAAATTCGCATCCAGGCCGATGATCTGGTAGGGCGCCGTGTGCTCTCCCAGCGTGGTGGGAAGCCCGAATTTGGCGATGACTTCTTCCTTGGTCTTGAGAAGTCCTTCGAACTGGTCCAGTCGAGGGTCGTGGCTGGTGGCAATGCCGTTTTGGTAATTGGTTCTGAACTGGACGGAGTTCTTGCGGAGGTTGGCGTAGGAAGGCACGTTCATGAAGTACACCAGCGGGAGGTGGCCCAGGAAGAGGCCGGTGCCGCCGCGGAGGATGAATCGGCCATAATCCCAGCTGAATCCGAGGCGAGGGGAGAGACTCACGTGAGAGGTGGGGGCTGCTCCGGTGTCTATTTTAAGACCGTCGCGGAAGGTGAGGGCATAGGCGGCCTCGTTGCGTTCAAAGTCCCCGGCGTCGAACAGCACACCGTCCAGGCGGATACCGCCAGAGAGTTTGAAGTTTTGGGTGACATGCCAGTTGTCCTGGATGAAAAGGGCGTACTGGAAGTAGGAGATGCGGTCGCTGGGCTGCTCCACACCGTCGTAGCCGTAGGTGAGAGCAAAGGACTCGGGGGCCCTCTTGTTTAGGAAATCGTCCATGGAAGCGTAGCGGTAATACATGCCGCCGTTACGCATATAGCAGTTGGTTACTTCCTGATACTCATGGGAGAAACCGGCGGTAAGCGTGTGGGAGGCCAGGAGGAAGGTAACGTCGTCTTTGAGGTTGATGACAGTGTTGGTGAAGTCCGTGTAGCGGGAAAAGAGTTCGTCTCCCAGGGACATATAGGGTTCCAGGGCGCCTTCCATCATGATGTCTACGTGCGGGAAGCGTTGGTCTGCCGGGAGCGTGCGGTACTCGTGGTTGTGGGTGAAGGTGGCCAGTAGCTGATTGGCGACGGTTGTGCTTAATGAACTGTTCAGGTCCAGTGCGGCTGAGTGCACTTCACAGTTGTAGCCGTACATGTTGCCGGAGAAGGCCATGGACTGCGGCCCCACGCGTTTGGTGCCGGTGAGGCGGTAGCCGGTGTCGGCCGAGTTGTCGTTGGGCGCGTTCCACACCTTGTCGAAGGTGTAGTTGTAGCGGAAGGCAAGCCGATGGTTCTGGCCGATGTTCCAGTCCAGGCGGGCCAGCGCTTTGCGGTTGACGCCGTCACCGGGGAAGTCGGTGGCGCTGCCGGGGTTGTAACTGTAGAAGTCCTGGAGGAAGGCCTTGACTTTTTCCATGTCACTGAGGCGGGTGCGGGAGATGTTGCCGCCGGGCTCTTCGTCGTCCTCACGGGCGCGGTAGAGAATCACCTGCGTGGGGGTTCGCTGCTCTTCGTAATTGAGGAAGAAAAAGAGTTTGTTCTTCACGATGGGGCCGCCCAGGGTGGCACCGTAAATCTGATTGCGGTCCAGATAGGTGTAGGCCGATGCCCTGAAGGCGTTGGTGCCCGACTTGGTAACGGTGTTGATGCCGCCGCCGATGAAGCCGCTCTGGCGCACGTCGTACGGGGAAATGACAACCTGAATCTGGTCGATGGCCTCGATGGAGATGGGATTGCCGCCGCCGGGAAGATTGCTGTTAAGGCCGTAATTGTTGTTGAAGTTGGCGCCGTCCACGGTGAAATTGGTCATGCGCCCGTCGCCGCCGGAGAGACTCATGCCGTTGGCATAAGGGGAAATACGGATGTATTCCTCGATGCTTTTGTTAATGCTGGGAAGGGCTTCGATTTGTGCGGCGGTCACGTTTTGGGAGGAACCGGTCCGGGTGAGTCTGAGCCGCGCTCCGGTTTGGATAACAAGTGCCGCATCCAACTCCTCCGGTTCCAATGCGGCGTCCAGCCGGGTTACTTCGCCCAGTGGCAGGTAAATGTCTGTGGCTGTTTGCGTAATGTACCCCATCTGTGAAAAACACACGGTGTACGGACCGCCGCTCAGTAGGCCGGTGATAAGGTACGATCCGTCTTTTGTGGTGATAGCGTAAGAAGTGGTGCCGGTAGGGATGTGCTGCACCAGCACGACGGTGCCGGGAAGGGCTTCTGTTGAGTTCGTAGGTGACACAGACTGGGCTGCTGAGTAACTTCCAATGCGGACTGTTTCTGAAACCTGTCCGGAAAGGGTGGCCGTAGTCACCTGTGCATTGAGGCTGACGCCAGTCAGGATACCCAGTATTATAAAAAATCGTTTCATCATAACCGTAATATACAGGCTTCCAAGTGCTATTTGAATATGCGGTTAGACGGCGATTTAGTTTTGCACTGCAAATATCGGAAAAAATAATCGTTTTCAAAACTACGGCGTTGGCGCCCGGCCGGTGCGTGCGGATGGGCTCCTCTTTTTTGTGCGTGACGCCTCCCC
>CAMODD010000089.1:0-5068 GCA_946611215.1 uncultured Bacteroidales bacterium
ATGACCGATGCCGATGTGGACGGTTCCCACATCGCCTGCCTCATCCTCACCTTCTTCTTCCGTTATATGTTTGACCTTATCAAGAACGGTTACGTGTACCTGGCCACTCCTCCGCTTTACCTGGTGAAGAAGGGCAAGGAAGAACGTTACTGCTGGACGGACGCCCAGCGTGAGGCTGCTACCGCCGAACTCGGTAAGGGCTCCGACAAGGGCGTGATGGTACAGCGCTACAAAGGTCTGGGTGAAATGAGCGACGAGCAGCTGTGGGAGACCACCATGGACCCTGCCCGCCGCGTACTTCGCCAGATTACCATTGAAAATGCCGCCGAGGCAGAGCGTACCTTCTCCATGCTGATGGGTGACGATGTTCCGCCTCGCCGCGCTTTCATCGAAGAAAATGCCCATTATGCCAATATCGATGCCTAAAATACCCCGGAAGTTTATTCCGCTGGCTTTTGTTTTCGCAGTCCTGGTGCTTCTTATGCCCAGGACCGCGAAATTCAATTATGACTATAAGAAGGGAAGTCCCTGGCCTTACGAGACGCTCATTTCCCAGTTCGATTTTCCTATCCTCAAAACCGAGGAACAAATCCAGGAGGAGCGCGAGCAGGCGGGCGGCCTCATCGTTCCCTATTACCGTTTCTCCAACGAGGTTACCACTTCCGTGATCAAGAACGTGCAGGGGCTGGACCTTGGCAAGTACAACCGTATTCGTCCGGCCGTGGTAACCCGGCTCTCGGAAATCTATGCCAAGGGTGTCATCTCGGATGCCCAGGTGCGCGGACAGCACGGATCGGCCAAAATCTCGGAAGACCTCATCTGCATCCAGAAAGACAAGCGCGCCGCTACTTACCCCCGCTCGGAGGTGTACAAGGTCTCCGATGCGAAGGACCAGCTGGTTGCCGTGCTGGCATCGGCCTATCCCTCCGTCAACCTGGATTCCCTCTTCCGTCGGTCGGGCGTCTATAACGGCATCATCCCCAATCTGGTGTACGACGCTTCCATGACCAATCTTACGCACGTGGAGAGCGACGACTACATCTCGCCCACGCTGGGCTATGTGAAGGCCGATGAAAAGATTGTCTCCAACGGAGAAATCGTTACCGCCGAGATTGCGCAGGTGCTGGACAGTTACAAGTCGGAGTATAATAAGGTATTCGGGTATGGCGGCCCGCGCATCCTGCTGTATTTTGGCAATGTGCTCATAGCTCTGGTGCTGGTGGTGCTGCTTTATTTCTGCATCCTGTTTGCCAAGCCTTCCATCTTCGAGACGGGACAGCGGTATTTTTATCTGCTGTTTCTGTTTCTCCTGTCTACGGTCGTCACTTGCATGGCGGAGCGTTTTGCTCCATCCATCCTGTTCCTCATCCCTTACCCGGTGCTGGCGCTGTATCTGCAGGCCTTCTTCCGCAACCGGGTGGTGATGCCGGTGTACACGATGCTCCTCATGCCCATGCTCATTTTCTGCGGAAACGGCATGGAACTCTTCGTGATGTACCTGACGGCGGGCCTCGTTACCATCCAGACTTTTGGAACGCTCAACAAGGGTTGGCTGCAGTTCCTTAACGCCGCCATTATCTTTGGCGTGGAGCTGTGTGTATTCCTGGGCTTCAGGCTCATCGATGCGGGCAATACGTCCATCTGGTGGCTGCAACTTATCCAGATTTTCGTGGGCGCCATGCTTACGGTTGCGCTGTATCCGCTGGTATATCTCTTTGAGAAGATGTTCAACCTGGTGTCCATTACGCGCCTCATCGAACTGGCCGACACCAACAACCCGCTGCTGCAGGAGCTGAGCGCCAAGGCGCCCGGTACTTTCCAGCACTGCCTGCAGGTGATGAACATGGTGGAGGCTGTGGGCCGTGCTACGGATGCCAATGTGCCGCTGCTGCGCGCTGCTGCCTTGTATCATGACCTGGGCAAGATGCAAAACCCGCTATGCTTTATTGAGAACGAGTCTTCCAGCCCGGGGGCGGCCAAGTACCATGAGGGAAAAACGCCCAAGGAGAGTGCTCAGGACATTATCCGCCACGTGGATGACGGCATTGCCATTGCTGACGAACACCGGCTTCCCAATGAGATCAAGTCCTTTATCCGGTCTCATCACGGGACTACGGCGGCGACGTACTTCCTGAACCAGTACCTCAATGCCGGCGGAGACCCCACCGATGTGGACGACTTTTATTATCATGGCCAGCGTCCTGCCACCAAAGAAGAGGTGATTCTCATGGTGTGCGACTCCATTGAAGCGGCCTCCCGAACCCTCAAGGATTTCTCTCCAGAGGCCTTTGACCGCTTTGTGGAGAATATTGTTTCCGGCAAAGAAAAAGCTGGTCAGTTTGAGGACGCAGACATTACCCTGCATGAGATGAATGTGATTAAAAGCATCCTCAAGACCTATATGCAGCAGATTTATCACGGACGTGTGGCTTATCCCAAGCGCAGGCGTTGATAGTCTCGCATATTTTTCGTATCTTTGCGGCCCTTTTGACAATAATTACAAACAGATACTATGAAAGTTAGCAAAAAAAAGGCTGATGAACTGAACTATCAGCTGACCATCCAGATCGCGGCAGAGGATTATGCAGAGCCGCTTCGTAAGCGCCTCAACGATTACCGCCGCAAGGCAGACATCAAGGGCTTCCGTCGTGGCATGGCTCCCATGAGCCTCATCCAGCGCATGTACGGTGACCAGTGCCTGTACGAGAGCGTGAACTCCCTGGTGGGAGAATCCCTGGACAACTTCATCAAGAAGGAGAAGATTCGTATTGTGGGCGAGCCCATGCCCTCCGAGGACCAGCCTCAGCTGTCCTGGACTGCCGGCAGTGAATTCACCTTCAAGTTCGATATTGCCCAGACCCCGGAGCTTACCTTCGAGGTAAACAAGGAAGACAAGGTGGTCTATTATGACATCAACATCACCGCCGCCGAGAAAAAGCAGGCCCGCGAGCAGCTACTCCAGCAGTATGGCTCCCTGCAGGAAGGCAAGAAGGCCGGTGAGAATGACTACATCGTGGCCGATATCGAGAACGAGGGCCACAAGGCCGAGGGTGTGTATGTGAGCATCGCTCAGGTGGCCGAGGACGCCCGCGGTGCTTTCATCGGCAAGAAGGCCGGCGACAAGTTCGAGCTGGACGTGAACGCCGCCTTCACCAATGAGACCGACCGCGCCGCCATGCTCAAAGTGGAGAAGTCCCAGCTGGCTGGTCTGAATCCCGTGTTCACCTTCACCGTGGTGAACGTCAAGACTTTCGTGGCCGCCGAGGAAAACCAGGAGACCTACGACAAGATCTTCGGCGAGGGCAAGGTAACCACTCCCGAGCAGTTCGAGGAGAAGGTGACCGAGCGCATAAAGGCTTCCCATGAGCAGGATGCCAACTATCGTTTCGGGGCCGATGTCCGCAAGTACTTCGTGGAGAAGGCTGCCCTTACCCTGCCCGAGGCTTTCCTCAAGCGCTGGCTGGTATATGCCAACGAAGGCAAGTTCACCGCCGAGCAGGTAGAGAAGGAATTCCCTGCCTTCATCGAGGACTTCAAGTGGCAGCTGGTTCGCGGCTATATCATGCAGAAGTTCGGCCTCAAGGTTTCCCATGAGGACATCCTGGCCGCCGCCAAGTCCTTCGTGGCTTACCAGTATGCCATGTACGGCATGGCCGGTGTTCCCCAGAATCTCATCGATTCCTCGGCCGAGAACATGCTCCAGGACCAGAACCAGTATCGCCGTCTGGAGGAGCAGTGCGAGGATAACATCGCCATCGCCAAGGTTCGCGAGGAGGTTACCCTCACCAATAAAAAGATCTCCATGGAGAAGTTCCAGGAGCTTCAGTAGAGTTGTATGACAGAATTTGAAAAATATGCAGTTAGAGCGAGGGGCATCAGTTCGATGACCCTCTCTCGTTATACGTCCGTCCTGGACGGATACATCAATCCCACCATCACCGAGGAACGCAAGCTGAACGTGGCCCAGATGGACGTGTTCAGCCGCCTCATGATGGATCGCATCATCTTCCTGGGCGTTCCCATCGACGACGATGTGGCCAACATTATCCAGGCTCAGCTGTTGTTCCTGGCTTCCAACGACTCCAATGCAGACATTACCATGTACCTGAACACTCCCGGTGGTCAGGTGACCAGCGGTCTGGGTATTTACGACACCATGCAGTTGGTGCAGCCCGATGTTGCCACCGTGTGCACGGGTATGGCTGCCTCCATGGGTGCCGTGCTGCTTTGCGCCGGTGAGAAGGGCAAGCGCAGCGTGCTTCCGCACTCCCGTGTGCTCATTCATCAGCCGCTGGGTGGCGCCCAGGGCCAGGCTACGGAAATCCTCATCGCCGCCAAGGAGATTGAGAAAACCCGTACGGAGCTGTTCAATATCATTGCCCAGCACACCGGTCAGCCCTTTGAGAAAGTGGCCCGGGATGGTGAGCGCGACTATTGGATGACCGCCGAGGAAGCCAAGGCCTACGGCATGGTAGACGAAATCCTTCGCAAGCGCCAGAAGTAACATGGCAAAGAAAGGACAGAATCATTGCATGTTCTGCGGCCGCAGTGAGGCCGAGGTCCCTTTCATGCTCAAGGGCCTGGAGGGGTATATCTGCAGCGACTGCGCCAAGCTGGCCGCACAGTATGTGGAAGAGCTGGAGGATGAGCCCGGGAGGAGCCGGGGTTCCAAGCCGGCTGCGCTGGGAAAAGCTCCCAAGCCCTCAGAGATCAAGGCCTACCTGGACCAGTATGTGATTGGCCAGGACCGCGCCAAGAAGGTGCTTGCCGTGGCTGTGTACAACCACTACAAGCGTGTACAGCACAACCTGATTGACAAGACGGACGATGGCGTGGAACTGGAAAAGAGCAATATCCTTCTGGTGGGTCCCACCGGTACCGGTAAAACGCTTCTGGCCCGCAGCATTGCACGTATGCTGGACGTTCCCTTCACCATTGTGGACGCCACGGTCCTCACCGAGGCCGGCTATGTGGGTGAAGATGTGGAGAGCATTCTCACGCGCCTGCTGCAGGAGGCCGATTTCGATCTCCAGAAGGCCGAACGCGGCATTGTGTTCATCGATGAGAT
>CAMODD010000090.1:0-5055 GCA_946611215.1 uncultured Bacteroidales bacterium
CTGCCGACACATGGATTTTCAGTCCATTGCTCTACCATCTGAGCTACAGCACCATGGTGTTTTGGGATTGCAAAGATAGGTATTTTCTCTGATAATGCAAATATTTTAGACCGAATTTTTAAATTTTTTTGCAGTGGCTGGTGGGAGTAGATGTTTTTGTGCGATGGCTTTGGATTTTGCTCGGGCAGGTGGAGTTTTGTAAGTGGTTGAATGTGAATTGTTTGCGAAATTGCGCCTGCCCGAGGTTGGCAAAAATGGGTACCACGGGCAGAGTGGCGTTTTGTAAGTGCTTGATTTGTAGTTAGTTGGAGATTGTGCCAATGCCTGGCACAAGCTCCGCCGTCCCCGGACCGCCCCCAGACCGCCCCAGACCGTCCCCGGACCGCCCCCTTACCTGGACCCCAGGTACAGCAGCACCATGCTTGCCAGCATGAGCGCCAGGTCCACGGCCTTCGAGCGCAGGTTCTTCTCGCGAAGGAGGAAGGCACCGATGGCGAAGGAGACCAAAACGCTGCCGCGGCGGATCATGGACACTACGCTGATGAGGGCGTCGGGCTGGGAGAGGGCCTGCATGTAGGCGTAGTCGGCGGCGCAGAGGAATACACTTATTAGGGGTATGCTCCAGCGCCACTTAAAAGGGGTGGTCGAAGTGCGGCGGGGGAGCCATGCCACCAAGAGCACCACGAGCATCATGACAGCCTGGTAGAAACTGTACCACCCCAGTACCTGTTCGCGGTCCAGGCCCAGGTAGTCCGGGGACATGAGGTATTTGTCGTAAAGCCCGCTGGCAGAGCCCAGCAGTACGGCCAGAACAAGGCAGGCAATCCACTTGTTATGCCGGAAGTCAATACCCTCCGACCTGCCCGTGTGGCGCATGAGGAAGTAGGCGAGGATGGCAAGGCCTACACCCATGCTCTGCAGCAGGTTCAGTCTTTCACCATAGATAAATAGCGCTCCCACCAGCACCAGTACCGGCCTGGTAGCATTCACCGGCCCCACAATGGTAAGCGGCAGATGCTTCATGGCAAAGTAGCCCGCAATCCAGGAGCTGAGCACCAGGGCGCTCTTCGCTATCAAATAAACTTGTATATCCCAACTGCCAAAACCTGAACGCACAAGGAATGGCGAAAACAGCAGCGCACTAATAACCGTATTAATAAACAGAACCGGAATAACGGCGTTGCTGGCCAGAGAGAACTTCTTGGCCGAGTCATAGCAGCCCAGAAGGGCCGCGGAGAGAAATGCAAATAACCACCACATAAAAAACTGCCGCAAAATTCGTCATTTCTTGTGAAATAGCCAAATTATGCCGATATTTACACAATTATTGCACTAACCCATGAACTCTTTCCTCAAAGCCGCAGGGGAGATTCTCCCCCAAGACAGGATCTACACCGACGAACTCCGTACCCTGGCATGGGGTACCGATGCCAGTGAATATACCCTCACCCCCAAAGTAGTCATCAGAGCCGCCACAGAAGACGAAGTGGCGCACATATTAAAACTGGCATCGGCAAACAACCTCCCCGTCACCTTCCGCGCGGCGGGTACCTCCCTCTCCGGGCAGGCCGTCTCGGACAGCATCCTCCTTGTAGCCGGCAAGAACTGGGAAAAGTGGAGCTACGACGAGGCCGATGAAACCGTCACCCTCCAGCCCGGCATCGTGGGTGCGCGCGTGAACCAGCATCTAGCCCCCTTTGGCCGATACTTCGGCCCGGACCCCGCCAGCATCGGCAGTTGCATGGTAGGCGGCATCGTATGCAACAACGCCTCCGGCATGAGCTGCGGCACGCATGCCAACTCCGACCAACTCCTCAAAAGTGTCAGAATCGTGCTGGCCGATGGTACCCCGCTGGACACCGCATCGCCCGCATCGTGCGAAGCCTTCACGAAGAAGCATCCGGAGATTGTGGAGGGCATAAAACGCCTCAAAGAAGAAGTACGGGCCGATGGCGCCCTGGCGGAACGCATCCGGTATAAGTACAGCATCAAGAACGTCACCGGCCTCAACCTGCGGCCGTTCATCGCTTACGAAGACCCCTTCGAGATCCTGGCTCACCTCATAGTGGGCTCCGAAGGCACACTGGCCTTCCTTTCCGAAGTTACCATGAAGACGCTGCCCATCACGCCCTATAAGGCCAGCGCCATGATTTACTTCCCGGACATTGTGACGGCGGCAAAGGCCGTGGTGGCCATGAAGGAAAACAACATTTCGGCCGCCGAGCTCCTGGATAAGCGCAGCCTCCTCTCTGTGAATGACCCCCATTTGAGTGCCGATGTCCCGGACCTCACCGCCGTCCTCACGGAAACGCAGGCTGGAACCGTTGAAGCATTACAGGAACAGATAGATGCTATCGCCGAAACACTCAAGCCTTTCGGCGTAGAAGTCCGCTTCTCTACAGACCCCAAGGAGGTGGCACAGTATTGGGCCATCCGCTCCGGTATTTTCCCCACGGTGGGCGGCCTCAGGAAAGAAGGAACCACCTGTCTTATTGAGGACGTCGCCTTCCACATCGAAGACCTCCCGCAGGCCACCGCAGACCTCTCGGCCCTTCTGGACCGTCACGGATACGACGATTCCTGTATCTACGGCCATGCATTGGAAGGGAACTTCCACTTCATCATCAACCAGGCATTTGAGACGAAGGAGGATATCGCGCGCTACGATGCCATGATCCGCGATGTGGTGGAACTGGTGGTGTCCAAGTATGACGGTTCCCTCAAGGCAGAGCACGGCACCGGCCGCAACATGGCTTCCTTCGTGGAATACGAGTGGGGAGAAAAAGCCTTTGGCATCATGAAGCGCATCAAGGCGCTCCTGGATCCCAAGGGAATCCTCAATCCCGGCGTCATTTTCAACGAAGACCCGCAGTGCTACCTCAGGCAGCTCAAGACCGTTCCCGTGCTTCTACCCGAGCATGAGGACGTAGCCGGCATCTATCACAAAATCAACAAGTGCATCGAATGTGGTTTCTGTGAGGTGAACTGCGTCTCCTGCGGCTTTACCTTGAGTTCCCGCACGCGCATCGCCGTGCAGCGGGAGATTGCGCGCCGCAAGGCGGCAGGGGAGCCCTGGGAAGCCCTGGAGAAGGCTTATAAATATCCCGGCCAGGTTACCTGTGCCGGAGACGGTCTCTGCTCCACGTCCTGCCCCATGGGCATTGACGGGGCCGATCTCACGCACGAACTCCGCCGCAATGCCCTGAGCCCTGCCGGCAACTGGCTGGGAGCCTGGGTGGCCAATCACTTCCGGGGAACAAAGGTGGCCATCAAAGGCACCCTGGGCCTTGCCAACGCCGCCCGCATGGTGATGGGAAAGACTGCGATGGGCGTTGTCGCCCAGGGACTACATGCTGCAGGACTTCCGCTCTGGACGCCGGAACTCCCTCTTCCGGTGCATGTGAGAAAAGTAAAACAGGCCCTGAGAGACCTGAAAGTGGTTTATTTCCCCAGCTGCCTTAACCAGACCATGGGCCGTGCTCCCAAGGACACAGTGAAATCCCTCTCGGAAGAAATGGTGGAACTTCTCAACAAAGCCGGTTATGAGGTGATCTGGCCCCAGGGCATGGAGCATCTCTGCTGCGGCACCATCTGGGAGAGCAAGGGGATGCCGGAGGTGGCCGATAAAAAGCTCATGGAGCTGGAGAATGCGCTCTGGGAGGCATCGGCCGAAGGAAAGTATCCTGTCCTTTGCGACCAGAGCCCTTGCTTGCACCGCATGCGGAAGGGCATCACCCGCATGCGTCTCTACGAGCCCGCGGAGTTCATCCACCTCTTCCTGGAAGACCGCCTTTCCTTCCATCCCACCGACACCCCGGTGGCGGTCCATGTGACCTGCTCCACCCGCCTGATGGGGCTGAAGGACGTGATCATCGGCCTGGCGCAGAAGTGCTCCAACAACGTCTATGTTCCGGATGAGGTGGGCTGCTGCGCCTTCGCCGGCGACAAGGGCCTTACGCATCCGGAGCTCAACGCTTATGCCCTTAGAAAGTTAAAGCCCTATTTGCAGAAGCACGGCGTGAAGGAAGGGTATTCCAACAGCCGTACTTGTGAAATAGGACTTTCGGTAAATGGCGGAATTACTTATCGCTCCATCGTTTACCTGGTGAATGCCTGCACCACTGCGCGCTAGGCTTGCTCCTGCTTCTTGATTTTGCGGATGGGGTCGCAGGTGAGGCCGATGCCCAATTTCTTGAACGTTTTCCGGTCTACTTCGCTCAGCATCACGGTGGAGTGGACCTGCGAGCCGGCCAGCTTGGGCAGCTGGTCCATGGCGGCTTTGCAGTTCTCGTCAATGAGGCTCATCATGGAGATGGCTACCAGTACCTCGTCTGTGTGCAGGCGGGGATTGCGGCCGTGCAGGTAGTCCACCTTCATCTTCTGGATGGGGTTGATCATGTTCTTGGGGATGAGCTTGACGTTGTGCGCAATGCCGGCCAGGTGCTTGAGGGCATTCAGGAGAAGGGCCGATGACGGGCCCAGGAGGGGAGAGGTCTCGCCGGTGAGGATGGTACCATCGGCCAGTTCAATGGCGGCAGCGGCCAGCCCGGACTTGTCGGTTCTCTCCTTGGCGGGGAGGGTGCACTTGCGGTCGGCGGTGGTGATCTTGGCCTTCTTCATGAGGAGGGCGATCTTGTTCACCTCGGCCTCGGTGGCTTTGCCGTCGGCAAAATTGCAGAGGGAGGTGTAGTAGCGGCGGATGATTTCCTGCTCCGAGGCGCGCGCACACGCTTCGTCGTCGCTGATGCAGAAGCCAATCATGTTCACGCCCATGTCGGTGGGCGACTTATAGGGGGTATCTCCGTAGATGTCGTCGAAAAGGGCGTTCATCACGGGGAAAATCTCGATGTCGCGGTTGTAGTTGACGGCGCTGGTGCCGTAGGCTTCCAGGTGGAAGGGGTCAATCATGTTTACGTCGTCAAGGTCTGCGGTGGCGGCCTCGTAGGCGATGTTCACGGGGTGGTTGAGGGGCATGTTCCATACGGGGAAGGTCTCGAACTTGGCGTAGCCGGCCTTGATGCCGCGCTTGTTCTCCTGGTACAGCTGGCTCAGGCA
>CAMODD010000091.1:0-5045 GCA_946611215.1 uncultured Bacteroidales bacterium
ACGAGCCTTCGAGGCCCTACAATTGGCGGCCTAAATCACTTGCGAAACTTAAATTGATAATCTTTCTTAAAGGCCTCATAGGCCTCCACAATCTGCTCCTTTGTCGTCGAGGGGTCTGTCCTGTGCTCGAATACAAAGTTTATTACCTTCTCATCGACATCCCACACCAGTTCTTTCGCATCTTCATAAGGAGCCATGTCGGGAATCCGCCTGTAGGGGCACACCATCTGGGGAACTTTGATCTTCAAGGGATAAAACGCCGCACCTTCACTGACTGTCAAAGCCTTATATTTCGCATTGCAGGGATAATAATCCCGTGCAAACCGGTCTGTGGACTTATAGTCTTTCAGCATAAGATACCTTGACTCGTCATTGTCGGCGACTGGGTCTTTTTGCACTCCTTTGTCCATCACACATACGCCCTTGTCAAAAACGACGGAAGAAAAAACGCTTCCGAGTTTCTCGCACAAAAAGCCAAAAGCGTTGTCATTCATCGTGAAATGATGATTGACAAACCTGAGTGTCCTGTCTCCTTTGACCAATTCCAAGTAGTGCTGCCAACTGTGACCTTCCACTCTTCCCATCTTGATTTCGGGCGCTTCCAGCAGCTCTTCGATTGCCGTCGGTTCCACGGTCTTGTCATGTTCCATAGGGATCTTCACCTCTTTCCAGCGCTCATCGAACGTAACTTTCCCCTTTACGCCGTCCCTGTCTTCGATGTATTTTTTCAAATAGTCCAGCACCAGGGAAAACTTGCACACTTGCTCCTGCGAGGCCGTTGGTTTCAAAGACTCCAGATACTTTGCCATAGCGGCAAAAACCTTCACCCGAAGCTCCTGCTCCGCGTCTGAACGCACTGCTTCCCTATTCAGCGTCAACCACTTGCTTGCCTTCCCGGAAAGGATATTCAATTTAAATCCAAGAACGGGGGTCTGATACAGCCAGTTCCCTTTAAACTTCTGCCCCCGGAAACAGTACTCGTTTTCAGAAGCGGGGGCAAGTTCTACCGCAATACCTTCCTCACGGTCAAAAAATGCATTGATTCCCTTACTGCCGACAGAATACTTTTTCCCGTTATACTCCAGCTCAAGAGGGACGGAGGAATGTTCTCCGAACTGGAACGCTTCCAAGACCAGGCCGGCGAAGCGGGAATACTCATCCTCCTCCGCGTCCTTTGCAAAATCTACCGTCTTATAGTACTGATGTGCGGTAGGAAATCCCCAATCGTGCAATTCCCAGTCAGAGGTGTCGCCATAACACGCCTTGGTCGTTTTAAAACGGACCGTGGTACCCGCAGGGACAGAATCGTCCTGCCTGGTTTTCATCAGGATCGCGCCCTTTTCCACGCCGGCAGGATTGTTCAGCTCGACCTGGTAAAACTCTTCTTTATTGAGTTTCCGGGTTTCCAGTTCCACCTTATCGGAGACCAGGAAAACGCTTTGGAAACCAATGCCAAAGATTCCCGACGGCCGCATAAAGTCTTCCATCCGCTCAATGAGAGCGTTCTTTTCCTGGTTCTTCGAGGAGCTGCCGGTATTGCACAGATACTCCAAATCGGCCTTGGACATCCCTATGCCCTGGTCTTTGATTTCCACGCAGCATTCCTGACCGTCGCCATTCCCGCTTTCCGTAATCACCACCCGGATGGGGTAGTTTTTCAGCAGTGAAAAATAGTCCTTGTACGACCTGATGTCCGGATGCTCCCTGAATGCCCGCAGGTGGGTTGCATCGACGGCGTTCTGGAGGAGTTCCCGCATGCATACCGACGGATTGGAATACAGCCCGGCGCCCTGAATCATTTCCATGGCCTTCCCCGTGTCTATTTTGAATACCGGCCGATTCTTGCCGTCAATCGTATCGTATCCCTGCAGGTTCACTTCCAATTTCCCGATAGTGGGCAGCATGGAACAATTATCTCCCGGTGCTATATCGTGCCAATGCTGGGTTACAAACACCACTTCGTCATTGAGCCATTTGAACCAGTCGTTCGTCAGTTCGGCAATTCTGTAGTTCTTGCAATCGGCCTCGATCTCAATCGTTTTTTGTGTGATGTTCAGCCTTGTTATGGAACGGTTTACCTCATGATAGTCCAGAGAGTCAACGGGGATACTCCCAAGGGAATGGAGGAGGACATCCGACAGGCGGTTATTGTCCACATCCAGCAGATCGCCGATACGCAGTAAAAAGGCGACATAGCGGGGATGGCAAGACTCGGTCCCGTATCCCGAGCTTTGTTCCATCGGCAAGTTCATCACCTGCTCGCGGGTCTGCATGTGCGCGGCACATATCTGGGAGAGCAGGCCGATGATACGTTTGGGTATGCCTCCCGGGAAAGAATCTCCGAAGGATGATTCGAGCCGGACGGCCGAGCGATCGGCATGAGAACTGCGGATAAAATCGGCTATGAGAAAACGGACGGCTTCATAGCTCTCGCCCGATAGCTGATTGTTCGCATAGAACAGTTTGCCATCTTTTATCTCGAGATGACGGGCATACACATGCATGGGAGAAGATGTGTCTTCCTGCTTTCCCTTTACATAAAGAAGGAATTTTGAGCCATCGGCAAACAGTTCTTGCTTGTCGTGAACGTCCACCATCATCCCGCAGTCATGATAATAAGACGCATTCAGCAGCAGCCACAAATCTACTACCGACAGCCGTTCAATCGCCTCTTTGCCCAAAATGATGGCAATATTGTTCAGTATGGCCTCGGAGTGGCTGGCGTTATGCAGGCTGTAGTGAGGAAAAATCTGAGAAATCACATCCAACACCTGCGGAACGCGTTTCCTGGCAATCTTCCACTGAGCGGCCCAAGGGTCGCACATTTCATTATCCTGCGCCAGAAGGCAAAACCGTTGTTCGATAGCATTCATATTTCTAAGGTACTTTTATTCTGGAAACGAATCAAGCCGGCTCCACATGCCACCCGGTATTTGATGTGGTCAGCGGTCATGGAATTCCCGCTTGACAATTCTCCGCTGACAAATATAACAAACTCTTGAGAATATCCGTTCTGCGTGCAGCCTCAATTCTCGTTTTGTTCAGTTCTTTTTTGATATATTCACGGGGTTTGCTGTTGCGAGGGGCGGCGGCGGCAGGGCGGGTTGGCTACGGCGGGCGGCGGGCTGGCTGCGGCAGGCGGGCGGCGGCAGGCGGGCGGCGGCAGGCGGGTTGGCTACGGCGGCGGCAGGGCGGGCTGCGGGCTGGCTGCGGGCTGGCTGCGGGCTGGCTGCGGCCATTCAACCGTGATGCGTAATCGGCCAAATATCAACCACTTACACAATTTCTCCCCGATTGTCCGACCGGGGAGAAATTTCATAACACGCTATCAATATGCAAGTTACACATCACGCCGATTTGCCGCAACTGGTCCTATATCGCACAAAGTCGAGGCTTTGGCATGGGTACAGGCCGGCCGTGCACCCGGACGTGTTGTCCTTGGGGTAGAAGTAAATGATGGTCTTTTCTTCTGCGTCGCCAAGGCTGAGATAGATTCTTGGGACCTTGGGTTGTCGCGTGCGGGCGAAGTCCATCCAGCCGGGATACCAGACGGAGGGAGATGCCGCGGCGATGGCGGTGAAGGCATCGGTGGTGAGCCGGCAGGACTTGCCCGAAAGCTCGAATTCTTCTTGTTTCATGCCTCGCATTTTTCAAAGATAGTTATTTTTCGGGGAAAGAAGCTCTCATCGCGTATCCGTAGACTCCATCAACGCACCTGACACCCGCCGGACCGTGAGCCGGATGTTCTCCTGGGCCACATCCATCCTCGTGGCCTCTTCCAGGGCAAGGCCGGGAGGGTTGATGCACTCTGCAAGCGAGAATCCGGCCTGGAGCAGCTGCTCCCGGTCATCGATCCTGCCGGCAATCAGGCACACGGGGACGCCCCCGGCGTGCTGCAGGATGCGCATCGGCAACTTTCCCATCAGCGTCTGGCGGTCGGCAGCGCCCTCTCCGGTAATCACGAGGCAGGCGTCTGTGACCAGCGCATCAAAGCCGATAGCATCCAGAAGCAGCTCCGCACCCGGAATGCACTCAGCATCCAGGTACTGCAGGAAGGCATAGCCCAGGCCACCTGCGGCACCAGCGCCTTTCATCCCGGAGCGGTCATAGCCCATGCGGTGGGCCGATGCCTCTGCAAACTCGCAGGCAGCGTCGTCCAAAAGGCGCACCATCTCAGGCGTTGCGCCCTTTTGGGGACCATACACACAGGCCGCGCCATGCTCGCCGCAGAGCGGATTGTCCACATCCGTAGCGACGGTAAAGCGCACCTTTCGAAGTGCCTCCAGGCTGCTGCCGAATGTATCTGTCAGTGCCTGCAGCATTCCACGGCCGGCATCGCTGGTAGCACTGCCGCCAAGGCCCACGATGATATGCCTGGCTCCCCTTTTGAAGGCATCGGCCACCAACTGCCCCACCCCGTAACTCGAAGCGGTCATCGGGTTCCGTTCCCGGGGACTCAGCAGCATCAGTCCGATGGCCTCTGCCACCTCCACCACGACCGTCCGCCCCTTCAGGAGGTAGCGGGCCGATATGCACCGCCCCAGCGGATCCTTCACCGGGACCGTTACCAGATTACCGCCGATGGCCACCCGAAAAGCCTCCAGAAACCCTTCACCGCCATCGCTGACGGGCACCTCCACAACCTCTGCACGCGGCCACACGCTCCGCACGCCCTCCTCCGCCGCACGGTTCGCTTCCACGGAGCTCAGGCAGCCCTTGAACGAATCAATAGCCATGATGATCTTGCGCATATTTCCTGGTTTTGACAAGCAAAAATAGCGACAAAATGGTCAATATACAATTGCCGATTATCGGAACGATAAACAAAACATTTTATATTACCATAAATTGATAATCATAAAATAGTAATCAGTACGGCCGAGTAGGATAGGTAGGACTTGAATGGAATTCAGTTGAACCCACTTTACGCTGAGCCCGGGGTTCAGTTCCCCACCCCCGATTCGTTCCTAAAACTCAGCCTCCGCCGGGTCTTTCCCGGCAAAAACAGATGCAATGGAGTCTCTGAGCAATTGGTAAGCTTGATA
>CAMODD010000092.1:0-5017 GCA_946611215.1 uncultured Bacteroidales bacterium
CAGAGACTTGGTTCATCTGGCCGATTTTCTCGGCCAGGGTCATCTGGGAGAGGATAGCCTCCACTTTCTGTTCCACTTCGGGACCTGCCCCCACGGTGGAGACAGTCTTCTGCTGCTGACACGAGGCCGCCACCACGATAAGTGCCGACAGGTATAGGTTACGGATACACTTCATTTCTTCTTATTGCTTTTTGAAAACACGGACATAGTCCACCTCATAAGTGGCGGGAAGCCCGTTCACATCGGTTTTTCCACCCATGTTTCCACCCCATGCCATATTGAACTTGAGGTAGAACGGGGCATCGAACGGCCAATGGTCGTAGCCCTTCCCGTCGTTCTGGAAGGTCAGGTGCAGTTTGCCGTCGATATAGAATTTCATAAACTCGGAAGTCCATTCCAGGGCATACACATGATACTCGGTGGCCGCGTTGGCAACCGGCTGGACATGTGTCTTCTGCGTACCGGCGGGCCAGTTGAATGCGTTGCAATGGATGCTGGAAGAAGACTTGTTTTTACCCTGAGTAGAGATGGCATACTCCATGATGTCGATCTCGCCGTCACCGGGCCATGTCTTGTAGTTCTGCGGCATCATCCAGAAAGCCGGCCAACTGCCGGGAACGTCCGACACCTTGATTCGGGCTTCGAACCAGCCGTACTGCCAGTAGCGCTTGGTATTCATGCGGATGGAATACACCGTGCCGCCAATCCTGCGGGCCTGGATCTTCAGGGAGCCGTCGGAAATAAAGGCCAGGTCTTCCCCGTCCTTGGAACCGGCCACATATACCTGCTCCTCGTTGTTGCCCCAGCCGCCACCTCCGGTCTCGTACCACCAGTCGGCCGTGGAAGGCTTGCCCTCCGTCTCAAACTCTTCGTTCCAGGCCAGCTCATAGCCTTCCGGAATCTCCATCTCGGGAGCCGGCTTGGGGAGGTCCATTTCGTTCAGGCCCTGCGCGACGGGAACGATTTTCGTTTCCTGGCCGAAGCGGAAAGTAAGGGTGTTCTGCCGGTCTTTTCCGGTCCGGTTTTCCTCAAACTTGACCAGCACCTCGGATGTCCCCTTGACGCCTCCGGAAGGAGACACGCTCATCCAGCTTTTGTCTCCGACCGACACGCCCCAGTCGCAGTTGGACGTAACCGTGAATTTCAATGCAGGCGTATCCCACGAGGCGGAGGCCTGCTCCGGGGAAACCGTCAGCGATGCTTCCTCCTGGGGCTGCTCGATGGGATTTCCGCCGCAACTTGTTGTAAAAAGGGTTGCTGCAAAAAGCAGCAGCAACCCTCTTTTATAAGCACTTACAATCATTTACTACTGTTCTATGAAGATAATGTCGGATGCCGTGATGGTAGAGCCCACAGGGCTGCGGCCAAAGTCAAAGATCAGCATCACGTTGTCGCCGGGAACAGCCTGGGTCAGGCCCTGTTTTACGTACAGGAGTTTCTCACCTGCCTTCAGTTGCACGCCACCGTCGTAGAAGAAGGAATGAATGTCATTCTCCTCCTCGGGGTCGTTCGTGAGCTTGATGGTCACGGTCATATCCTCGCTGGCCTCCAACTGTACACTAAAGGCATAGGTCTTGCCTTCTGCGGTGGCGATGTGGCTCTTGAGCTTGGTCTGGCCCATCCATTCGCTGCCGCCCACACCCTCGGGAATGGTCACGGTGATACCGTTGTCGGCATTGATGGTGTAGTCCGGGGTAAGTCCGCCGCTCCAGTCGCCGGGAGAATACCACATCTCCGGTTCGATGGTGGCGCCTGCCCACAGGTTCGGACTGCCCTTGTGCTCCTGGAAGAGCACTTCGCTGGCTGTGACGGTAGAGCCAACGGGGCTGCGGCCGAAGTCAAAGATCAGCATCACGTTGTCGCCGGGAACAGCCTGGGTCAGGTTGTGCTTGCGGTAAACCAACGGTTCGCCGGCCTTCAGCTGCACATTCCCGTCATAGAAGAAGGAATGGATGTCGTTCTCCTCCTCGGGATCGTTGGTGAGCTTGATGGTCACGGTCATGTCCTCGTCGGCCAGGAGGGTGACACTGAAGTCATACTCGGTGTCGGCCTTGGTGGCGACATGGCTCTTGAGCTTGGTCTGACCCATCCACTCACTGCCACCCACACCCTCGGGAATGGTCACGGTGATGCCATTGCCCTCGGTGATGGTGAAGTCAGGGGTGAGTCCGCCGCTCCAGTCGCCCGGAGAGTACCACATTTCGGTTTCCAGGCTGGCGCTCTTCCAGAGGTTAGTGTCGCCGGTCACATCATAGAAGGTAGGATCCAGCGGCTCAACGGGGGCTTCAGGCTCTTCGGGCTCATCAGGGATATCCTGACCGTCCTTGGGCTTGAAAATGAGCTGCCAGGCAATAATGCCCTCAAAGTAAGGTACCAAGACCAGTTTGGTGGCGGTGTTCTCCTTGATATACAGCTTGGTAGGCTGGGTAAGGACCTCGGGCCTGGGCACATAGGTGAACAGGATACCGGCAGGGAGCTCGATATAGTCGCCAATGGCGTCGGAGCCCAGCGTATAGGTAGATTCCTGACGCTCGGCCGGAGCATCGTAGTCGGTGCTGCCGTCACCGGAATAATAACCGTCGGGGTTCCAACCGGATTCCCAGTTGCAGTAGACCATGCCGTCGGCACCCGGATCGAAGACGTACTTGCCGTTCTTGAAGAAGGTGATTTCGTCGTCGTTCAGAGAGAATGCATCCTTGTCGTGCGGAGTGGCGTTCCACCAGCCGGTGGGATTGCCCGCGTCGGGGCCGCAGCCCAGATAACCCTGCTGGTCGCTGTCCAGGACCCAAATCTTGCTCTCAAGGCCGTAAAGCGGGTCGGCCTTGTCAGCGCCCTTGGGAACAAACTGGTAGTACCAGGAAATGCCGTCGGGGTTGTTGGGGGTCCACACGGTGGACATGAGCTTGAGCATCTTCTTCATTTCGCTGGTCTTGGTTTCCAGCACCTGGAAGCGAGGCTCCTCTACGGCACTCTTGTGCGGCACGTAGGAGAGGACGCTTCCGCTCTGCAGCACAAGGAAAATCTCCTCGATGCCGGCATCGTTCCAATTGTTCTCGAAGCTGTACTTGGTTGTGCTCTCCTCTACCGGGAACAAGTAGTCTTCGCCGGTATTGTATTCGCTCATATACTCGGAACCGGTGTTGGCATAAGCCATTCCGTCACCGGGCGCAAAGGTGTAATTGCCATCGGCGTCAAAGGTCATCACGTCATCGTACAGGAAGCCGGCCTTGCCGTTGGCGCCACAGGACCACCAGCCCAGCGGGTTACCCACGGGGCCGCAGCCAAAGTGACCATCCGTCGCGGAGTCCCAGACCCAGGCCTGGGAGGTGCCGCCGGAAATGGCTTTGATGTACGGAGACGGGTCGAAGGGGTCACGGTAGGTGTTCTCCAGGGTGAAGGTCTTCACCAGGGAGCCCTGGGAGAGGCCGTTGGCGTTGTAGGCCTTCACCTCAACGGTGTATTCGCCGGCGTCGCGGAAACGCAGCTTTACACCATTATCGGTATAGGAATACTTCTTGGAAGCCTTCCCGTCAATTTTCTGGTCTCCGAAAATCCACACAGGAACCATACCCTTGTTGTTCATCACAAAGGTAACATAGTTGGTCTCCTGGTCTACGTTGATGGTTACGTCCAGGGCCGAAGCCTGCGGCAGGCCGCTGGCTTGCGGTTCGGGATACTCGGGGGTACAGGCGGCAGCGGAAACAGCCAGCGCCGCGATTGCGATATATTGCCAGATTGTTTTCATGATTGCCTGGTATTAATAGTTGTTCTGCACCAGGGCCGGATCCTTGTCGATCTCTCCCTGCGGGATGGGCCAGTACTTCTTGTTCTCGGTCCAGTCTACTGTACGGTACTCGTGGTTGGAAGCCTTCAGCACGGAAGGAGCCAGGCCGCTGCGGACCAGATCCCAGTAACGTTTGCCTTCACCCACGAATTCCTTGTGGCGCTCCTGGATGATGTCCTCACGGGAAACACCGGTGTCGTGGCAGTTAGCGCGGTCGCGCACCTGCTTGAGGTAGCTGGAACCATCCTGTCCCAGGAGGACGGAAAGTTCGGCGGCATTCAGCAGGGTCTCCGCATAGCGGTAGATGCGCTCATTGTTTCCATAGTTCAGGTTGTCGGAAGCCAGGTAACCATGGTTACCGCCTTCGCGGGCAATGTACTTACGGTTCCAATAACCGGTATCCTGCCAGCGGGGCGTATATTCAGCTCCGGGATGAGACTCGGCATACTTGGCAAAGTTCAGGATACCGCCGTCCTTGCGGATATCGTCGTCGTCATACATGTCATAGGCACTTTTGGCGATAGTACCGAAACCCCAGCCTTCGTGATAGTCGGGTACGTTCTTCGGGGCAGGAATACCCGTGAGAATGGAGTTCACCTGACCGCCGGCTGCGATGGAATTACCCCAGTCGCGGATACCGCCTTCGGAAGTATAGTTGATTTCCCAGATGGACTCGGCACACCATTCACCGCTCTCTTCCCAAATACCGGCAAAGTCGGAAACCAGGGAATACTGGCCGGAGGAGATGATTTCCTTCATGTAGTTCAGGGCAGTCTGATAGCGGGACTGGTCGTTCTGATAAAGCACGGCCTCGGTATAAAGCATATAAGCCATGGCAAGGGTGACACGGCCTTCGTTGCCGCCGGAAACCTTCATCGGAAGCACCTTCATATCAATGGCATCTTCGATGAGCTTAATAAAGTTGGCATATACCTGATCGTGGTCCAGCTGTTCGGCCAAATAAGGGGCCTCCAAAAGCTCTTCAAAGTAAGGAATGTTTCCCCAGAGTTTCCAGAGCATGTTGTAATAATAAGCCATCAAAACTTTGGCCTCGGCTACATAGAGCTTCTTGGTGGTCTCGTCCACACCCTCGGCCCCGTCGATGTACTTGATCAGGGTGGCGGCGCGGTTGATACCGGAATAGTTCACTGTCCAGAACTGATTGCACACGTCAGTAGGGGTTGCCGTGTAATAATGGGTTTTCACGATGAGAGGCTGGTCACCCTCGTTGGA
>CAMODD010000093.1:0-4926 GCA_946611215.1 uncultured Bacteroidales bacterium
CGTCGGAACCGAGACCGTAGAACTTGCACTCGGTGGTGCCGGGCTTCACGATGGAAACCTCGCTCTTGATGGGCAGGCTCTTGAAGGTGACGTCGTCCACGATGCCGATGGTGAAGTCTGTCTTGGGCTCCTTGGCGTCGAGGTTGTCATAAACGGCCACGATCTGGGCGGGGGTGGTGTCCTTGGAGGACAGGCCATAGCGGCCGCCGATGATGGTGACGTTGTCCTTCCCCTGGAAGAGGGCCTTTACGTCGGTGAAGAGGGGCTCTCCCACGGCGCCGGGCTCCTTGGTGCGGTCCAGGACAGCGATTTTGCGGACGCTCTTGGGCAGCACTGCGAAGAAGTATTTCTCGCTGAAAGGACGATAGAGATGCACGGTGATGAGGCCGTACTTGCGGCCGCGGCTTGCCAGGTAGTCGATGGTTTCCTTGATGGTCTCGGTGACGGAACCCATGGCTACGATGATGTTCTCGGCGGTGGGGTCTCCGTAGTACTCGAAGGGACGGTAGCTGCGGCCGGTGAGCTCGGTGATTTCACCCATGTAGCGGGCTACGATGTCCGGAACGGCGGCGTAGAACTGGTTGCGGGTTTCCACAGCCTGGAAGTAGACGTCTCCGTTCTGGGCGGTACCGCGGGTGACGGGAGCGTCGGGGCTGAGGGCGCGCTGACGGAATTTGGCGAGGGACTTCTGGGAGACCATGCCCTTCAGGGCTTCCTCGTCCAGGGCTTCGATCTTCTGGATCTCATGGGAGGTACGGAAGCCGTCGAAGAAGTGCAGGAAAGGCAGGCTGGCCTTGATGGCGCTCAGGTGAGCGACGGCGGCCAGGTCCTGGGCCTCCTGGACGGAACCGGAAGCCAGCATGCAGAAGCCGGTCTGGCGACAGGCCATCACATCCTGGTGGTCTCCGAAGATGGAGAGGGCGTGGCTGGCCAGGGCGCGGGCGCTCACGTGGAAGACGGTGGGCAGCATTTCTCCGGCGATCTTGTACATGTTGGGGATCATCAGGAGCAGACCCTGGGAAGCGGTGAAGGTAGAAGTAAGGGCACCAGCCTGGAGGGAACCGTGAACGGCGCCTGCTGCGCCGGCTTCACTTTGCATCTCCGTCACTTTGACCGTCTCTCCCCACAGGTTCTTCTTTCCGTGGGCTGCCCACTCGTCGATATTCTCGGCCATCGTGGAGGACGGGGTGATCGGGTAGATGGCGGCATGCTCGCTGAACAGGTATGCGATGTTCGAGGCGGCATAGTTACCATCACAGGTGATGAATTTCTTTTCTTTTGCCATAGTTGTTGTGGTTAATATATTAACTTGTTTATTCTTACTGAAGAATTCTCTTGACCAGTCCCTGCAGAACGTTTCCGGGCCCGAGTTCCACAAACTCGGTGGCGCCGTCTGCGGCCATGTTGAGGACCGTCTGGGTCCAGCGGACCGGGGAAGTAAGCTGCTTGAGGCAGTTCTCCTTGATGACGGCAGGGTCTTCCGTGGGCGCCGCGGTGACATTCTGGTACACAGGGCAGCGGGGTGCCTGGAAAGGCGTTGCCTCAATGGCACGGGCCAGCTTTTCGCGGGCAGGCTCCATGAGAGGGGAGTGGAAGGCGCCGCTCACGGGGAGACGGAGGGCGCGTTTGGCACCATCGGCCTTCAAAATCTCACAGGCCTTGTCCACGGCGGCCTCTTCTCCGGAGATGACCACCTGGCCGGGGGAGTTGTAGTTGGCGGGAACCACGCCGGGGATGCCGGCGCAGACTTCCTCGATGACGGCATCCGGCAGGCCGATGATGGCGGCCATGGCGCCGGGCTGCCTCTCGCAGCACTCCTGCATGGCCTGGGCACGGAGCGAAACCAGTTTGAGGCCGTCCTCGAAACTGATGGCTTCGGCTGCCACCAGGGCGCTGAACTCTCCGAGGGAGTGTCCTGCCACCATGTCGGGAGCCTCCGTCCGGCTTTTTGCCAGAACGACGGAGTGCAGAAAAATGGCCGGCTGAGTGACCTTCGTTGCCTTGAGGTCCTCTGCCGTGCCGCTGAACATGATATCTGTGATACGGAAGCCCAAGATGCTGTTGGCGCTTTCCATCAAATCTTTATGGCCCGGATACAGGTCCTGTCCCATACCGGGAAACTGGGAACCCTGCCCGGGAAAAATATACGCTTTTTTACTCATTCCTCACGCACTTGTATATAAGTGCACAAATATACATATTTTTAGTGAGTCTTGAAATATTTCGATTTCAAAATAAAATTGCTACCTTTGCATTCCTATCCGGATGCCCCTGTAGTTTAAAGGATAGAATAACGGATTCCGGTTCCGTTGGTCCCGGTTCGATTCCGAGCGGGGGTACTGAAGAAGGCGCAGAGTTTTTTTCTGCGCCTTCTTTTTTCGTCAGGGCGGGCCGATGGGACGGGCCGATGGAATTTACCGGGCGCTGGCCCCTGCACCCGTAGCGTAGTCGGTGGGGGAGCAGCCCATGAAATAGAGGAGGACGGGAATCGTGACGAGAACGGCGGGGAGGAAGTGCAGCGCCAGCCATCGGCCCCGAAGCCCGTAAGGGCGTATCACCTCGATGGGATAGCAGACGAAAAGGGTAATGCCCCAGAGACCGCCGATGGCAAAAGGGGACGTTGCAATATCGGGAAAGCTGGTTGCAAATATGCAATGTGCTGAAAATAAGCTTGATGTGGTTTGCTTAATGGAAATTGTCTGGAAAGTAGTATTTTTGCCATGTAAATATGAGACACCCTAAGTTCATACTGCTCTCGGACCCCGCAGCGCCGCTCGTGGGGACTTTCGTGTATGGCCTCGTGGACCAGCACAAGGATCTTCTGCGCGCCTATGAAAAGGTGCACGGCTACCAGAAAGTCCATGGCGGCGGATGGTATTTGAAGGACGACGAGCACAGGACCATGACCCTCTACGGCAGTTCGGGTGACTACGGCGAACCGCGCCTCGCTTTCCTGAACCGTATTCCCAGTGAGCTGGAGGGCTATACCTTTCTCTTTACACCCTTCTACGGCATGCCCGGCAATGTGCTGGAGCTGGATGAGGTGGAGTGGATTTGAGTCGGGCTCTTCTGCCCGGGTTTGTGGAGGGGCTTTCTGGGGCTGACTGGGCGGCCGCTTCTTGCCTGTTTTTGCTATTAGTTTGATTATTAGCTGATTGCGAGTTTTCCTTAGGGCGTTTCGGGCGGGAGGAGAAGTTGTAAGTGTTTCATTGTTAGGTAATTACGAAAAACGGGTCGGAATCGAGTTTTGTTCCATATTTCTCCGAAAATCGCTATATTTGTCGTTTAGGAGCATCCCTAATTATTTACATTAAGTGAAATGACGGCACAAAGCGAACAGGCGCTTGAGAACGGGCTGATTTCGACCTTACAGGACATGAGCTATGAGTATGTCCAGATCAAGGAAGAGACCAATTTATACAGCAACTTCAAGGCGCAGCTGGAAAAACATAATGCCAAAAAGCTGGCCGAGATAGGTCGAACGGCATTTACTGATAAGGAATTCGAGAAGATCTGCATCTATCTGGAGGGCGGCACCCTCTTCGAGAAGTCCAAGAAACTCCGCGACCTGTATCCGATGGAAACCGAGGACGGCCAGCACCGTATCTGGGTTGAGTTCCTGAACAAAAACCACTGGTGTCAGAACGAATTCCAAGTATCCAACCAGATTACCATGGAAGGCCGCAAGACCTGTCGCTACGACGTCACCATCCTCATCAACGGACTCCCGCTCGTACAGATTGAGCTCAAGAAACGCGGCGTAGAACTGAAGCAGGCCTACAACCAGGTGCAACGCTACCAGAAGACTTCCTTCCGTGGCCTCTTCGACTACATTCAGCTTTTTGTCATTTCCAACGGCGTCAATACACGCTATTTCGCCAATAATCCCAACTGTGGCTACAAGTTTACCTTCAACTGGACACTGCCCAATAACGAGCCCGTCAATGACCTGAGCCAGTTTGCTGCCCACTTCTTTGACAAATGCACCCTGGGCAAGATGATTTCCAAGTACATTGTCCTGCACGAGGGGGACAAATGCCTGATGGTTCTCCGTCCGTACCAGTATTACGCGGTGGAGAAGATTCTGGACCGCGTACAGAATACCAACAAGAACGGCTACATCTGGCACACTACCGGCGCAGGCAAGACGCTGACCTCCTTCAAGGCAGCACAGCTGGTCGCAGAGTTGGACGGCATCGATAAGGTGCTCTTTGTAGTGGACCGCCATGACCTGGACACCCAGACCAAGAGCGAATACGAGGCCTTTGAGCCTGGCGCAGTGGATGGCACCGATGACACCTATGAACTGGTTAAGCGCCTCAACTCTGACAAGAAAATCATCCTCACAACCATCCAGAAACTGAACACCGCCATTAAGAAGGACTTCTACAATAAGCGGATTCAGGACCTTCGGGACAAGAAGTTTGTGATGATTTTCGATGAGTGCCACCGCAGCCATTTCGGCGAGTGTCACCGTAACATTGTCAATTTCTTCCGGAACCTCCAGATATTCGGCTTCACAGGTACGCCCATCTTCCCGGAGAATGCCAAGCAGGATATCACCACCTACGAAGTCTTCGGCGAATGCCTCCACAAGTACATGATCAAGGATGCAATCGCTGACGAAAACGTCCTGGGCTTTCTCGTGGAATACTATCAGGGCAAGCTGGACGCCAATGAGCAGAGCGATATCCGGATGAAGACCATTGCGGAGTTTATCGTCAATAACTTCCGCAAATCCACCTTCGACGGAGAATTCAACGCTCTTTTTGCCGTGCAGTCAGTCCCGATGCTGCTCAAATACTACAAGATCTTCAAGGACCTGCAGCCGGACATCAAGATTGCCGCCATCTTCACCTACGCGCCCAATACCAGCCAGGATGACGCCAAGACCGGAATGAACCAGGGCTTTGAAACCGATTCCGT
>CAMODD010000094.1:0-4886 GCA_946611215.1 uncultured Bacteroidales bacterium
TTGTCGGTTTCGTTGGCAACGCCGCTCTCGTGGGTGACCACAATGATGGTGATGCCTTCTTCTTCGTTGAGTTTTTTCAGCAGCTGCATTACCTCCACGCTGGTTTTGGAATCCAGGGCGCCGGTGGGTTCATCGGCCAGGATAATCTGCGGGCTGGTGATGAGGGCGCGGGCAATGGCGACGCGCTGCTTCTGGCCGCCGCTCATTTCGTTGGGGAAGTGGGCTGCCCAGGGGGTGAGGCCCAGTTTCTCCAGATACTCCATGGCCATCTCGTGGCGCCTCCGGCGGGGAACACCTTGATAATATAAAGGCAGTTCCACGTTCTCAACGGCCGTTTTGAAGCTGATGAGGTTGAAGCTCTGGAAGATGAAGCCGATCATGTGGTTGCGGTAATCGGCCGCCTGCTTCTCCGAGAGGTCTTTGATGAGCGTACCGCCCAGGGTGTATGTGCCGGTGTCGTAATTGTCCAGAATGCCCAGGATGTTCAGGAGCGTACTTTTGCCCGATCCCGAAGCCCCCATGATGGACACGAACTCTCCCTTTTCAATGTTGAGGTTGATGCCCTTGAGCACGTGCAGCGGCTGCCCGTTGTTGTACGTCTTGTTAATGTCTTTCAGTTCGATGAGCGCCATTTGTTCGCTGTATTAGTATCCTATTACACTGCAAATATAGAACAGTTTTTTCTAACGGCCAAATTTTTTTCAAAAACTTTGCCGTTTTTGTCCGATTCACCCCTCGGCCTTCCCCGAAACTTGGCATTTTTGCCATTTTTGCCAAGTTTCACCAACGGCCTTCCGTCAAACTTGGCATTTTCGCCAAAAATGCTAAGTTTGGCGGACTTGGCCGATTTTTGCCCCTAAAAACGCATTCCGTTTTTGTAACAATCGGCCACTGAATACCCCGTAATGCCTTTTTTTACGATTATCCGTTTCATTTTTGAAGAAACGGATAAGTGTTTCGAACTTTGCATCATGGACATAAGAGAAACATATCGCTCGTGGGGGAAGGGTTACTACCACTTTAGTACAGACGGGCTGTCGGGCCGGGACATCTTTACAGATGCCTCTGAATTTGCGACCGGCAATATACTGCTGGGGCTTATTTCCGTTCAGTTTAACATTAAGATCTATGCGTATTCGCTCATGCCCAACCATATCCATCTGGCTCTTAGCGGGACTGGGGCCGATTGTGTACAGGCCTTCGATTTCCTGAAGAGGAAACTGTCGGCCATGATGAAACGATTGGGTCGGGAGCCATTACCGGAGGACTACGGATTCAACCTGGAGCCGGTGGATACGCCTGATAAAATGAAGACAGAGATTATCTACATTCTAAGGAATGCCTTGGAAAAGGGGCTTGGTATGGTTGGCTCCTATCTGTGGGATTCCGGATGGATGTACTATTCAAAATGGTGGCAAGCACTACTTGGCTGCGATTATTCATTCAAACTCTCTAAGAGGGAACTCGCAAGGAGGATAGGAGGTTGGGATGATATACCGGAAAGCTGGCGATTTCATCCGTATCTGGGTCTCAACCCTTATAGCTTTGTAGACACATCCCTTGTCCATCAGTTGTTTCCATCCCCCAAAGACCTCCAGACTGCCTTGGTAAAAGACTTTGAGGTTCAGTTCCAGATTGCGCGGCGCCTGGGAGAACTTACTTCTTTCAACAAGACCGAAATGGAATACATACTAACCCAGGTCCTGGACAAGCGCTTTGACGGCCGCTCCCTCAAAGCGCTCTCAGATGATGAAAAAGCGAAACTCGTCATCATTCTCCACCGTGAGCTGGGCTGGAACTCCTTTCAAATCTCCACGACAATTTATATAAAGGAGAAGGTCATCCGTCAACTGCTCTCCTCCAAAGAACTCCGTTAACCTCTTCCCAAACTTAGCATTTTTGCCATTTTTGCCAAGTTTCACCAACGGCCTTCCGTCAAACTTGGCATTTTCGCCGTTTTTGCTAAGTTTCACCCGGCACTCACTCCGATTTCACCCGCGTGGTTGGCGTTTCAAAATAAAATACTTAATTTAGCGGTCTAAAATAAACAGACCTTAAGAAGTATTATGGCAGATTCTATCAAAACCACCCTCCGCGATTCGGCCGCGATGCGCTGGACAGCCCTGCTGCTCCTGGCCCTGGCCATGTTCTGCAGTTACATCTTCATGGACATCCTGTCTCCCATCAAGGACCTGATGCAGGAGACCCGCGGGTGGGACAGCGCCGCATTCGGCCGCGAAGAAGGAGCCGAGGTATTCCTCAACGTGTACGTCTTCTTCCTCATTTTCGCCGGCATCATCCTGGATAAAATGGGCGTCCGCTTCACGGCCGTCCTCTCCGGTGCCGTGATGCTGTTTGGCGGTATTATCAAGTATTACGCTGTGAGCGAGGCCTTCCTGGGCTCCAGCCTCGAAGCCTGGTTCACTACCCATCTTAACTGGAACGGCAACCTGCCCATCCTCGGAGACGTACTTCCCTTCGTGGACGGCATGCCGGCATCGGCCAAACTGGCCGCACTCGGCTTCATGTTCTTCGGTACCGGCTGCGAGATGGCCGGCATCACCGTGAGCCGCGGTATTGTAAAGTGGTTCAAAGGCCGTGAGACGGCGCTGGCCATGGGCTCCGAGATGGCGCTGGCCCGCCTGGGCGTCGCCACCTGCATGATCTTCAGCCCCTTCTTTGCCAAGCTCGGCGGCAGCGTGGAAGTTTCCCGCAGCGTTGCCTTTGGCGTGGTGCTCCTGTGCATTGCCCTTATCATGACCATCGTTTACTTCTTCATGGACAAGAAGCTGGACGCCCAGACCGGTGAGGCCGAAGAAAAAGACGACCCCTTCAAGCTCAGCGACCTTGGCAAGATCTTCACCAGCCAGGGCTTCTGGCTGGTCGCCCTCCTGTGCGTGCTCTACTACAGCGCTATCTTCCCCTTCCAGAAGTATGCCGTGAACATGCTGCAGTGCAACCTTACGCTCAACCCCGCCGAGGCCGGCACCTTCTGGGCCAGCAATACGGTTACTATTGTCCAGTACATCATTATGCTGCTTGTGGCCGTATGCGCTTTCTCCAGCAACTTCTCCAAGCAGAAAGGCCTCAAATACGGCCTCATGGGCGTTGCCATCGCGGCCCTCATCGTGTACTGCTACATGGGGTACATGCGCGGAACCGCAGAGACCATCTTTGCCGTGTTCCCGCTCCTGGCCGTGGCCATTACCCCTATCCTTGGCAACTATGTAGACCACAAGGGCAAGGCTGCCACCATGCTCATGCTTGGCTCCATCCTCCTCGTAGTCTGCCACCTCACATTCGCCTTCATCCTGCCTGCCTTCAAGGGTAACGCAGTAGGTGGAACCGCCGTGGCCTATATCACTATCCTGGTACTCGGCGCCAGCTTCTCGCTGGTTCCCGCAGCCCTCTGGCCTTCCGTTCCCAAGCTGGTGGACGAAAAGATTATCGGATCGGCCTACGCCGCCATCTTCTGGATCCAGAACATCGGCCTGGGTCTGTTCCCCACCCTCATCGGCAATGTGCTGGACAGCACCAACGCCGCCGGCACCGCTGCCCACGACCTCGATTACACCTGGGCACTTGTGATGCTGGCCGCACTGGGCATCGCCGCCCTGCTCATCTCGGTTTACCTTCGCGTGGTAGACAAGAAGAAGGGGTACGGTCTGGAACTTCCCAACATCCAGGAGTAGCATGGCGGCCACTACTCAGCAGAAATTCTACAGGTCAGCAGCTTGGTTGGTGCTGGCCTGTTTGGTAGTACCCATGTTCGCATCGTACTACTTCGACGACATGTTCTCCAGCATCTCGTACCTGTTCGAAGATGCTTCCCTTACGCAGCTGGGCTGGGACGCCGCCGGTTACGGACTGTATGCCAGCGGATACAGCGTGCTGTGCGTCTTTGGCGGCCTCGTCATCGGCGGTATCCTCCTGGACAAATGGGGTGTCCGCTTTTCCGGCAGCCTGTTTGTGATCATGATGGCCGGCGGTGCCGGACTGGTGCTGTGGGCCCTTCTCAGCGGGTCATCGGCCTCCCTTACCCTGGCCTACGTAGGCGTCATGCTCTTCGGGCTGGGCAGTGAGATTGCCGGTACCGCCGTCACGCGAAGCATCGCCCGGTGGTTCAAAGGCGGGCCGATGGCCTTCGCCATGGGCGTCCAGCTGGCTGTCGCCAGGCTGGGCACCGCCTTCGCGCTGGTGCTCTCGCCGAAGCTCGTCCAGGAGCAGGCCGGTCATGTTTACACCCTGGCCGAAACCGCCCGCCCCGCCGTAGTGGGCATGGGCCTGATGGCGCTGGGCCTTATCCTGTGGGCCGTGTTCGTGGCCCTCGATGCATCGGCTGGAAAAAAGCGCCACGAAGAGCGCGAAACCCTGAAGACAAAAACCCCCGACAGCGCCTCCGAGCCGGCCGGTTCCCCCGAAGACGAATTCCGTTTCTCGGATGTGCTCAAAGTGCTCGGAAACCGCAATTTCTGGCTGCTGGGACTGCTGTGTGTCCTCTTCTACAGCAGCGTCATCGCGTTCAAGAAGTTCGCGGGCGCCATCCTTATCCCCCGTTTTGACATCCCTGCCCAGACGGCCGGCTGGATGATTTCCATGCTGCCGTTCTCCACGGTGGTATTTGCTCCGCTTTTTGGTATCCTCGTTGATAAAGTGGGGCATGGAACCCGCTGGATGCTGGCAGGCGCTGTCCTGGCCCTGGTGGCTCACGTCCTGCTGGCTTTTGCTCCGGCCGGGGTACCGTTCTGGGGCTACCTGGCCATGGTGCTGCTGGGCTTTGGCTACTCGCTGGTTCCCGCCGCCCTTTGGCCTTCTGTCCCCAAGATTGTGCCGGACAAGGTGCTGGGCACCACCTACGCCCTCATCAACTGGGTGCAGAACCTGGG
>CAMODD010000095.1:0-4882 GCA_946611215.1 uncultured Bacteroidales bacterium
GAGACCCCAACATTAAAAGTGTTGTGCTCTACCAACTGAGCTAACGAGTCCTCCGTCCCAAATCGGGATTGCAAAGGTAGTTACTTTTTTTTGAAACTGCAAACGTTTTTTCGAAAAATTTTTCAAAATTATTTTGCCTTCCAGTAGGCCTTGACGTCGCTCCAGTGGTAATAAGGTGATACATCCGTCTTTACGGGAATGGCGGTTTCATTCTCGTTCAAAAGAACTTTGACCAGGATGTCGTCAGAGCCTTCTTTATGGTAGAAGATGAGCTGGATATTGGCAGCCATGGGGATGATCTTGTCAATGGAAACTCTCTTGTAGAGGTTCTCTACGTCCGCAGTGCAGCCCTGCGTTTCCTTCAGGCCCATGAGGTAAGCCAGCGGGAGTACGGCGCTGTCGTGGCTGAACCTTAAAGATACAGACGGGACGCCAGAACGCACAGCCTTGTCTGCCGCAGCCACCAGACTGTCCAGCACGGGTTTTTGCTCCATATATTTGGGCGTGGATCCCGGCAGGAGCCCGCAGTGGCGCAGCCATCCGGCATTGTTCCCGTTCCAGATGGCAAACAGTTCCTCCCGGGTAAAAATGCCAAGCAGGTCAATTCCCAACTCCGGCACGTTCTGCATATCCTCCGCTATGTTGTAAAGGGCTTTCATCAGCTTTACGCCGTCCACGAAGGCATCGGCCTTCTTTACGTCCGTGAAGAGGACTTTCTTGAGACGGGCGGGGTTGTAGGCCTTGTTTTGCATGGCGGTAACCCGTTCCTTGAGTGCATCGGCCTGTGCACCCTCGGGCTTTTTCACGTCCTCGTCTCCCACCACGAACGGCATGTCACGCTTGCTGGCATCCATCCGGATCTCCAGCGCCGGATTCAGCCCCTGGAGCTCCTGCGTGAAATAGAACATGCTAATCATGCATCGGCCCACCGTAGAGGAACGGGCGTCTATGGAAAGCGGCTGCGAGAGGAGGGAAGGGAAGCGCTCGTACATGCGCCGGGCAATTTCGCGGTGCTGCTGCCCGCCCAGCCGAGTGAGGTCTCCGTCGCGGTCCAGGGCATCGGCATAGGCCGTGTTCAATTTCTCCAGGACGTTCGAGCCCAGCGGGGTGAGGATGCCCACCCTGGCCGCGGAATCCAGCATCCCGACAGCCTGTACGTAGTATTTGTTGTCGGTCATGTAACGCGATCCGTGGCGGCCATAATGGCTGATGTAGAAGGGCTCGTAACCTTCAGGTGCCGGCGTCAGGTTCTTCTGCACGGGGCCGGGATAGGCAAAGTAGGCCGATCCGGTACGCCCCAGCTCGCGCGCCATTTCTTTGCGGGAAGTCTGTGCTGCAGCCCCCAGGGACAGAAGGAGCATCAGGGAAATCAAAAACTTAGTCTTCATCTTCTTCGGGGGTTTGGTAAACAAGTTTGGCGCGGGCAATCATGTCGCGATAATAAGGTTCTACGTCGGACCAGTGATAATACGGATAGCAATCTGTCTTGACAGGAATGGAAGTTTCATTCTCGTTCATCAGGAACTTGACCAGAACGTCGTCGCAGCCGTCTTTGCGGAAAAATACCCACTGCACGTTGGCGGCCATGGGAATGAGCCGGAAAATGGAAAACTGCGTGTGCAGGTTCTCCATGTCGTCGGTGGCACCGGTAGCTTCCGGGAAACCCAGGACAAAGGTGAAAGGAAGCACAATGCTGTCGTGGCCAAAGCGCAGGCGGATCCCCTTTCCGCCGGCGGCGATGATTGAACTGGCCTCGTCCAGGAAGTTCTGCAGCAAGGGATAGATGCGGTAGTAGCTCTTCCGGGCTCCCGGCATCAGGCCTTCCCAGAGGCACCAGCTGGCGTTGTAGGCCCGGAAACCGTCTATCATGCCCTCTTCTCCAAACACGTCGTCAAAGCGGATGCCCAGCTCCGGCAGGCAGTACATGTCGGCGGCGGCATTGTAAAAGTCATCGGCTAGTTCAAACGGGTCGATGAACGTGCGTGCCTTCTCCGGGTCCGTAAAAAGGGCCTGCAGCTGGGGTTCACCGCTCAGCATCTTCCGTTTGAACTGCTTCAGTTTCCCGTAGAGCACGTCGTCCGTAGAAGACGGCGGTACCACGATGGATTTGTTGGACTTGATGTAATACAGGTCATGCTGACTGGCGTCCATGGATACCTCCAGCGACGGATTCAGCGCCTTGAGCTCGTTCACGAAGTTAGCCATGCTCAGCATCACGCGGCGGGAATCGGACGAGTTGGCCGATACCTGGAGCGGCTGGCTCAGGAGGGCCGGGTAATTCTCGAACATGCGCCGGGCAATGGCCTTGTGCTGCCGGGCGCCCAGTGCGGTAAGTTCACCGGCGCGGTCCCGGGCATCGGCCGATGCCACCTTGACGCGATGGCGTACGTCCTTTCCGAAGGGCGTGAGAATACCCAGCGTCCGGGCGGAATCCAGCTGTTTCCGCAGCCGGCGGTAGTGCTTGTCGCTGGTCATGTAGCGGGACCCGTGCCGGCCGTAATGGCTGATGTAAAAAGGCTCGTAGCCTTCCGGCGCGGGGGTAAGATGGCCGGTAGGCAGCGGGTAGTTGGCGTAGTTGCCGGCCGTGAGCTCCATGTGCGAAAGGAGCTCCTCACGGGAAGTCTGGGCTCCTGCCGCCCATGTGAGCAGAAGACCCGTCAGAATCAAAAATGCTTTTTTCATGTTTCTATGCAGAATACTCTTTGATGTGCTGCTCCTGGGAGAGGCGGCAAATAAGGAGGCGGTCCTTGGACTCGGCCACAATGTAGCCTTCAAGGCCCTCGACAATCACGGTCTTTTCCTCTGCGGTGTGTACGATGCAGTCCCGGCAGCCGATGAGCCGGACGTCTCCGCCCACGGCTGTGTTGTTGTTTTCATCGGCCGGGAGGTGGGTCTCGACCGAGCCCCAGCTGCCAAGGTCGCTCCAGGCCAGGTCTTCGGCAATCACGTAGATGCGGGGACTCTTTTCCATGACGGCGTAGTCGATGGAAATCTTTTCGCAGGTAGGGAAGAGCCGATGAAGCTCTTCGCTTTCCTTGTCCGTGAAAAAGGCCGGAGCCAGTTCGTCCATCACCCCGGCAATCTGGGGCGCATAGGCGCGAAGCTCGCCGATGATCGTGTCCACGTTCCACACGAAGATGCCGGCATTCCAGAAGTAGTGACCATCCTCAAGATAGCCGATGGCGGTGTCGAGGTCCGGTTTCTCCCGGAACTCGCTCACTTTCACGAGCTGCCCGTGCAGTGCCTCCGCAGCGTGGATATAGCCGTAACCGGTCTCGGGGCGGGTAGGGGCGATGCCCACCGTCACAATGGCATCCCGTTCCTTGGTAAATGCAAGTGCTTTGGCAATGGTCTCTGCAAATTCCTCCGTCTTGAGCACCAGAGCGTCGGCGGGCGTAACCACAATGTTGGCCTCCGGGTCTTTCTTCTGGATTTTCCAGGATGCATAAGCAATGCACGGTGCGGTGTTACGGCCTTCGGGCTCGGCCAGGATTTGTTCTGCGGGAATCTGCGGCAGTTGCTGTTTTACCAGGTCCACGTACTTCTCGCCGGTCACCACCCAGAAATTGCCCGGCTCACAAACCGGTGCAAAACGGTCTACGGTGAGCTGGATGAGGCTTTTCCCAACCCCCAGCACGTCAATGAACTGCTTGGGAACTTCCGGAGTGGAAAGCGGCCACAGTCTGCTTCCGATGCCACCGGCCATGATAACAACGTGTGTATTCATACTCGTTTCAGTTCTAAAACACAAATATAGTCTTTTTCCCGGACTCCGTCAAACCTTCGTGGCTTCGGCCTTTACGATCGGCCTTTGGCATCGGCCTGTCCTCGCCGTCCTCGGCGCTTGCTATCGGCCCGTCCTCGGCGCTTGCTATCGGCCCGTCCTCGGCGCTTGCCATCGGCCTGCCCTCGCCGTCCTCGGCCCGTCCCTTCCTTTCGGGCGTGGCGGCTAAGTCACTGAATGTCAGCTAGATAGCACAACTGACGGGTGCGAAAAACATACCCGTCAGTTGTGCTAATATATTGAAAATGTGATACTTAAGCGCCATGGCCTCGCTCGCTCGCCACAGCCACCGCTCGCTCTCGCTCGCCACGGCCGGCGCCAAGCCCCTTACTCCTGAGGCCGATACTCCAGAATATCGCCGGGCTGGCAGTCCAGTGCCTCGCAGATGGCTTCCATGGTGCTCAGGCGGATGGCCTTGGCCTTTCCGCACTTAAGGATAGAAAGATTGGCGGGAGTTATGCCGACTTTCTCCGCCAGCTCGCCGGAAGACATTTTCCGGCGGGCCAGCATGACATCTATATTGGTGATGATCGGCATAGGCACTTACTTTTGCTCTCCTTCGGGCTGGGTCTCAGCACCATCGGCCTTGGTGGCTCCCTTCAGGTAGGAGGGGAGTTCCATGCCGGCCATCTTGAAGAGGTCGTCCAGCGGGGGAACGCTCTTCATCATTCCGGAGATGAAGTTGGAGGTTGCGGTCTTGCCGTTGGTGGTGTTGCCGCCGTCCCATACGGTGACCTTGTCGATGTTGATGCCCTTGACGGCCTCTACCTGGGTCTTTACCAGCTCAGGCAGTTTGTCGGCGATCATCATGAGAACGGCCTTCTGTGCGTCTCCCTCGGCGGCGTTTACGAGGTTCTTGAAACCATCGGCCTGCTTGGTGAGGATTTCCAGCATACCCTTTGCCTGGGCGTCCATCTTGGCGAAGATGGCATCGGCCTCACCTTTGGCCTTGCGGCGGATCTGCTCGGCTTCGGCCTCGGCCTCGATGATCTTCTTCTGCTTGTCAATCTCTGCGGCCACCACGATGTTGGCCTTCTGGGTGGCTTCTTCGCGTTCGGCACGGGCCAGTTCGGCGTCGCGCTCGCTCTGGTAGGCCTC
>CAMODD010000096.1:0-4774 GCA_946611215.1 uncultured Bacteroidales bacterium
AGCCGACGATGCGGGCCATAGCAAAAATGGGCGTGTACAACTCCCGGGGAATCCCTATCGTCTCATAGATAAACCCTGAGTAGAAATCCAAATTGGCACAAATTGGCCTCTGCGTATGCCGATTCTCCTTTATGCACTTAATCCCCCGCTCTTCAATCTTACACAAAACTCATACTCCGAAAGTCGCCCTTTTTCCTCTGCCTCGAGCCGATAAACTCACACAACATCTTATAGTCCCCGCAACAACTGTCACAGGGCCTATTCCCCACCGTAAAAGGGCCTGATTGCCCCACACCTTTCCCACTTCCCAGTAGGGTCCGGCCGATGGCAGAGCCAGTCACCACCGACTCCACTACAAATATAATAATTCCGGCCGACAAAACAATCCCCAACCCTAATAAAATGATAATCATGGCCGATTCCCATTCCCATACAAAAAAAGCCCAGCCGAAGCCGGGCAGGATTCAAATAAGTCCATTAATCATTCAAGCCGATTACAAAGCCAGTATATCCTCCTCCCCCGTGGGTTCATACGGCCCGTCCTTCACCTCCATGATCACAGTGCCGGATTCCAGGGCGCGGACGGTGTGCCATTGGCCGATGGGGATGTTCAGGGCGACTACCGGGCCGCCGGGCGAGAGTTCGATGGCCTCGGTGCAGCGACGCTCCAACTCGTCATAGAACTCCTCCACCAGCCTACCCCTTAAACAAACCACCGTTTCGGAGGATTTCCGGTGCCGATGAATGGGCAGAGGACTCCCCAGCTCAATCGTATTCGGCATCTGCCGTCGAGTGTCCGAGTAAGACGAGTAAACCGTGCAAGCCAAAAATGGAGGAGCCCCTACTTCTCCAACTCGAAGATTTTCTCCATCAGGCGCCACTTTTTGTGGCTGGGGAGGGAGGGGTCGGAGCCTTGGGCCTTGGCGACGAAGGCTTCCCATTCGGCTTGACGGGGCAGGTCGGCAAGGCGGGCCATGTCGCGCTCGAAGTCAAAGTCGTCCACGGTGTCCATGATCATGAACACGTGGGTGCCTCGACGGAAGATTTGCATGTCCAGGATTCCCACCTGTTTCTGGCCCTCCATCACTTCGGGCCATACATGCCTGTGGACGTCGCAGTAGCGGCGGATCATGTCCGGATCGTCCAGCAGTTCAAGGGTTTGGCAATATCTTTTCATAGATTCTTCACTTCGTTCAGAATGACACAAGTGATGACAAAAACGAAGATAGAACACTACTTCCGTCTAATCTTCAACTCAATCGCTTCCGGGTGCTCCGCGGCAAAGGCCGATGAATCGCTCACCACCAGGGCAAGGTAACCACCGCCGCCGGCGCCGGGCATCTTCCAGGCCAGCACCCCGGGCGTAGCAGCCCACTGATCAATGTAAGGCTGTACGGAGTTCTCCTCCCGCGGCGAATCCTCGCCGTTCACCACCGGATTCACCATCCCCGGGAACATCGCAATCTGCGCAGCGAACGACGCGCGGTAAGCGGCGGCAAAACGCTCCAAATCGCACGCCAGGATGGCCTTCCAGCAGTCATCGGCCGCATCGGCCAGGTCATTCACCTTGTCCTCGGTGATGTCCTTGCCCACCACCACGGAGCAGCCGGGCTTGCGCGGATGCAAGGGGATCAACACAAGGTGCTTCTCCAGCCAATCCAGCACGGCAGGGTCGCAGCAGGTCTCAATCTTCTCGGGCCAGAAACGGTTGTTGTAGTAGTGCCGGCAAAGGCCCGGAATGCAAATACCGATCGCATCCTGCGCCCCAGAAATAATCCCGTCCGAGCGCTCAGGATCGTTTTCGAAGCAGAACACCAACTTCGCGAGCATCTCCGGCTCCATGTCCGGCAACTTGATGGGCCAGATCTTCTGGATCATCTTTCGGGTTGATGTCGAAAGGCCGCAGCGGTCGCGCACCTCGAAGGTGGGCTCCAGGGAGATGGTAATTGCCCATCCCGGCGCCAGGTACGACACATAAGGCTGGTCAATCCACGTGCCGGCAAGGTCAAGGCGCGTAGGAATCCGGGAACTTTCCGATTTCAAATCCGTGGACGAACGAGCCTTCAGGCCCTCGGCGGGCGTGCGCTGCAAAACCACATACTCAATCCCCCGCTCCTCGCAGAACTTGCGCTTCTGCTCATTACTCCCGTCGGCATTCACCACAAACACATCCGGCTTCAGCGCCTCGACGGTCGGGATGAAATCCATCACGCCGGAGCCCTGATTGATAAACGCATCCTTCACATATCTGATGCTCTTCACCATGAACAGGCGCTCCTGCTCCGGATACAAAGTCTTGTGATTCTTATAATGAAGCACAGTGGCGTCGGAGCCGATGCCCACGTAAAGGTCTCCAAACTGCGAAGCCTGGCGGAAAAACTCCACATGGCCGCTGTGCAAAAGGTCGTAACAACCTGAAACAAAAACTTTCTTAGGCATAAATGATTGGTTATCTTAGCAAAGATAGGCAAAATTATCGTTCCGCCCGCATGGGATTATGCAAAAAATCCTCATACGCCAGGCGGATGCCGTCTTCCAGTTCCGTCTTATACGTCCAGCCCAGGGCCGATGCCTTCGAGACATCCAGCAGTTTCCGCGGCGTGCCGTTAGGCCTGGTGGTATCCCACTCAATGCGGCCGGTATAACCCACCACCCGGGCCACCATCTCCGTCAAAGCCTTGATGGTGAGTTCCTTGCCTGTTCCGGCATTCACCGTCTCATCCCCGGAATAGTTGTTCATCAGGAACACGCATAGATTGGCCAGGTCGTCCACATACAGGAACTCCCGCAGCGGAGAGCCGTCGCCCCAGCAGGTCACCGAGGGCAGCCCCGCCTCTTTCGCCTCATGGAAGCGGCGAATCAGCGCCGGCAGCACATGCGAATGCTCCGGATGATAATTGTCGTTGGGGCCATACAGATTCGTCGGCATCACCGAAATATAATCCGTCCCGTACTGCTTGTTCAGAAACTCGCAGTACTTGAGACCGCTGATCTTCGCCAGCGCATAGGCCTCGTTGGTCTTCTCCAGCGGGCCGGTGAGCAGGCAACTCTCCGACATCGGCTGCGGCGCCATGCGCGGATAGATGCACGAAGAGCCCAGGAACTCCAGTTTCTTGCAGCCATTCTTCCATGCCGCATGAATCACGTTCATCTCCAGGATCATGTTCTCATACATGAAATCCGCCAAGGCCGATTGATTGGCAATAATCCCCCCTACCTTGGCCGCCGCCAGGAACACATACTCCGGCTTTTCCGCCGAAAAAAACGCCTCTACGGCCTCCTGCCGCGTCAGATCCAGTTCCTTGTGCGTGCGCAGCACCAAATTCGTATATCCCTGCCGCTGCAGTTCCCGCACAATGGCCGATCCCACCATCCCGCGGTGCCCGGCCACATAGATTTTACTGTTCTTTTCCATTTTAGTCCTCCATCTGAGAACGAAGGTAAAGTTTGCGTACCTTCTTCATATCGTGCTGCACCATAATCTTCACCAAGTCCTCGAACGAAGTCTTCTGCGGATTCCAGCCCAGCCGCTCGCGGGCCTTGGTGGGGTCTCCCAGCAGCTGGTCCACTTCGGCCGGACGGAAGTACTTGGGATCCACCTCCACCAGCACGCGGCCCGTAGCCACGTCGATTCCCTTCTCGTCCACGCCTTCGCCTTCCCAGCGGAGCTCGATGCCCACTTCCTTGAAGGCCAGCGTAGCAAACTCACGCACTGTATGATACTGACCGGTGGCAATCACAAAGTCCTCCGGCTTCTCCTGTTGCAGGATGAGCCACATGCACTCCACATAGTCCTTGGCATAGCCCCAGTCACGCAGCGAATTCAGGTTGCCCAGATACAGTTTGTCCTGGAAACCCTGGGCAATGCGGGCTACTGCCAGCGTAATCTTCCGCGTCACAAACGTCTCGCCGCGGCGCTCGCTCTCATGGTTGAAGAGGATACCGTTGCAGCAGTACATCCCGTAACTCTCGCGGTAGTTCTTCATGATCCAGAAGCCGTAGAGTTTCGCGACGCCATAAGGGCTGCGCGGGTAAAACGGCGTCGTCTCCTTCTGCGGCACCTCCTGCACCAGGCCGAAGAGTTCCGACGTGGATGCCTGGTAGATGCGGCAAGTCTCCGCCAAACCGGCAATCCGCACCGCCTCCAACAGGCGCAGCACGCCGATGGCATCGGCATCGGCCGTGAACTCCGGCACGTCGAAGGACACCTTCACGTGGCTCTGGGCGGCCAGGTTGTAAATCTCGTCCGGCCGAATCTCGCTGATGATGCGAATGAGGCTGGAACTATCCGTCATGTCCCCCCAATGGAGGTTGATGAGGCGCTTTTTCTTCATGTCGCGCACCCACTCATCCAGGTACAGATGCTCGATACGGCCCGTATTGAAGCTGCTGCTTCGCCGCATGATGCCATGCACCTCATATCCCTTTTCTATCAGAAACTCCGCCAGGAAGCTTCCGTCCTGCCCGGTAATACCGGTAATTAATGCTTTTTTTGCCATAAATGTTTACTTATCTATATATCATTTTAATTCTCAACTAAAGCGCCAGAATATCCTCCGGCCCGGTCGGTTCATAGGGCCCATCCTTCACCTCCATAATCACCGTGCCGCTCTCCAGAGCCCGCACACGCACACCACCGTCTCGCTAGACTTCAAATGCACTCAGTCCGATAAACTCACACAAAACCCTATAGTCCCCGCAACAACCGTCACAGGGCCTATCCCCACCGTAAAAGGGCTTGATTGCCCCACACCTTTCCCACTTCCCAGTAGGG
>CAMODD010000097.1:0-4689 GCA_946611215.1 uncultured Bacteroidales bacterium
GATTCCCATCAGGAACGTTTTTTGAACCCGGGTCGGGTTTCACCCCGGCCCGGATTAAGAAACTGAGGATTACTCCCAGCCCGGATTCTGAACCAGGTTCGGGTTCTTGTCCATCTGAGCGGTAGGATACGGGAAGAATTCGTGCTTGCCAGCAACGAAACCTACTTTGTACCCTGCATCGATGGCCTCGTGGGAAGCAACCGTGTAGAATCGGCTGTTGGCTTCGGAACCGTTCTCCCAGACGATGGTCTCACCGGACTTAGGCTCGCGGAAGAGTTTGTCGAAGAGCTTGGGAACATTCTGGCCGGCGTTCTTCACGCGGTCGGTGTCGCCCCAGCGGACCAGGTCCAGCCAGCGGCTGCCTTCCAGCCAGAGCTCGTAGCTCTTTTCTTTCTTGAGATCGTTCATCGTTACGTTGGCAAGGGGAGCCAGGCCGGCACGCTGACGGATCTGGTTCACGGCCCAGGCACCCTGGCCGTTGTCACCGCTCTGGAGGCAGGCCTCGGCATAGAGCAGCAGAACCTCTGCGTAGCGCATGATCACGCCGTTGTTCATGCGGACGTTGGAGCCGTAGCGGTCTGCGTCGGTCTTGCGGAGCAGCTGCTTGAACGGCAGCCAGAAGGACTGTCCGTACAGGCCGTCTTTCACGTCAGCGATACCGATGGCCTTGGAGGCTTTCTTCTCTTCCAGGGTCATGTCGTTGACCAGCTTTTCGCCATCCTTTACATTGTCGCCGTATTCCATGCCGTAGATGGCATCGTCAACGTGCTTGAGCGTAGCGTCGAAGCGCGGGGAGTGGCCGTCGTTGGCGAAGAACTCGTCGCCGAACCACTGGGGAACACCCAGGCCGCCCCAACCATCGACACCACCGGTGTATTTGGCCTGCGGGGAAGCGCCGGCTACGAAGTGGTCGGAACGCCAGTTCCAGATGTTGGCCTCCATCCAGGTGGAACGCTGGATGATACCGCCCCAGGCGCTAAGACCGGAGTTCTGTTCGATATTGGTTTCGAACACCTTTTCCTCGTTGCAGTCGCCTTCCTGGTGGAAGAGCTCCCAGTAACGGTCACCGGGAACCAGGGCATACTTGCCGGAATCAATCACCTTCTTGAGAGCGGCCTTGGCGCCTGCGTAGTCCTTCACGAAGAGGAGTGCCTTGCCCTGGAGGGCCCAGGCGAAGCCCTTGGTCACAACCACGGCGCCGTCCTTGTCCTGCGGGCTCTTGCGCTCGTTTAGGTCGGCAGCGGCGCTTTCGCACTCGCTGGCCACCCAGCGGAAGAGATCCTCATGGCTCATGGGGTTCTCGGGATCCTTGTCGGCGTTGAAGGGCTGGACCTCCGTGCCGATCACATGGTCGATCATCGGCGGGGTATTCCACAGCGCGGTGAGAAGGAAGTAGACGTAGGCACGCATCACGCGGGCCTCGGCCACGACACGTTTCGTGGTCGCAGTCGGGCCGCCTTCGGGAAGGCCGTCCTTGAAGTTGTCAATCACCAGGTTGCAGGCGTAGTTCACCTGGAACAGGTTCTTGTAGAAGTGGTCCACCACCTGGTTACCGGAGTCCAGACGGAACTCGTCCAACTGGGCCATGAAGTCGTTGTCGCCGAAGTTGGAGCCGGCGGCATACATATCGTCACCACAGTTGTTCAGGGCCGCCTTCAGGTCCGTATAGATGGAGCTTCCGTCCTGCCCGGTGATACGGGTGGCGAAGCGGGCGTAGGCGGCCTGCAGGGCTGCGAGGGCGTCCTCGTCGGTCTTATAGAAATCCGCGATGTCGGTCACACCCTTCTGCGGGATATCCAGATTCTTCTCACAGGAGACACCCATGAAGAGGGCGGCGATAGCGAGAACAGAATAAACTATCTTTTTCATATTCCGTATTCTTATTAAATTAGAAGGTCAGGTTCACACCGAATACCATCTTCTTGGTGGTAGGATAGGAACCGGAGTCCACGCCACGGGAAGAAGTACTGTTGAGGGAAGCGGTTTCAGGATCGGCACCGGGATACTTGGTGAAAGTGAAGTAGTCGTCCAGGGAGACAAAGAGTCTGAGGTCGCTGATCTTGACTTTCTGGGTAATGGTGCGGGGGATGGTGTAACCCAGCTGAATCTGCTTGATCTTGAAGAAGGAACCGTCGAAGATGGCGGCGCTGGAGCTGAAGTAGTCCCAGCGGTTGGCTACCTGCTTGGCATCCGGGAACTTGGCGGTGGCTTTGTTCACGGCCGGGTTGCCCCAGGAGTTTCTCCAGAAATAGTTGAGACCGTTGGTCTTGGTACGGTCGGCGGAGACCATCAGGTTGTAGATTTCGTTGCCGGATACGCCGGTTCCGAAGACCACCAGGTCGAAGCCCTTCCAGGCAGCGTTGAGGGTGATACCGTAGGTGAGGCTAGGGATACCTTCGCCCAGGTACTGCTTGTCGTTTTCTCCGGGGGTGTTGGTGATGTTGCCGTCCTTGTCATAGAACTGAGGGGCACCGGTAGCGGAATCTACGCCCGCATACTTGTAGCCGCGGAAGTACCAGATGGGATAGCCCTTCTCGAAGGAGGTGGTAAGCACCTCGTTCAGACCGCTCACGACGTCGGTGTTCAGACGGTCGACCAGGGAGTGAACCTCCAGGACCTGGTTCTTAAGGGTGGACAGGTTGGCGTTGATGCCATAGTAGAAGTCACCGATGTGGTCCTTCCAGCTTACCTCGAACTCCAGACCGGAGTTGAGCACCTTACCGGCGTTGACGGTGGTGGAGCCCACGCCGATCTCGGCCATCGGGGCGATGGAGATCAGGAGGTCGTTGGTAAGCTTGCGGTACCAGTCGACGCCGATGGTGAGGCGGTCGCGCAGGAAGCGGGCGTCCAGACCGAAGTCCAGCTGCTCGGAGGTTTCCCACTTCAGGCCGGGGTTGGCCAGGCCGGAAGGCATGGAACCATAGGTGGGAGCGCCGCCGCCGGCGGAAGGAGTGCTCTGGTACCACTCACCGTTCATGCTGATGGAAGTGGAATAGCGGTAGCCGCTAAGAACGTTCACGTTACCGTTGACACCCCAGGAACCGCGGAGCTTGAGGAAGGAGACCACGTCACGGCTCACATTGTCCTTGAAGAAAGGCTCGTTGGAGATGGTCCAACCGGCGGAAACGGAAGGGAAGAAGCCCCAGCGGGCCTGCTTGGACAGCTTGGAGGAGTCGTACGCGTCGGCACGGAAGTTACCCTGCAGGCTGTAGCGGTTGTCGAAGGAATACATCAGACGGCCGAAGTAAGACAGCTGGGCGTTCATGTTGGGAGCGTTGCCAACGGACTTGGTGGCGCCTGAGGTGAGGTAATCGATATAGAGGAAGTTGGGCTCATACCCCTTGAGGATGTCCGGACCATCGGAGGAGATGCTGGCGTTGTCGGAGTGACTCTCGGTGTAGGACATACCGATCATGGCGCCGATGGCGTGCTTACCCAGATTCACATTGTAGTTGGCGAAGTTTTCCCACTGATAGTAGAAACCGGTGTTCACATTCGCGGAGATGTTGTGATTGGCACTCTGGGCCATGGAAGTGAGCCAATAAGGCTTGGTGTAGTTGTGGCTGTTGCTCTGGTTGATACGGTAGCCCAGACGGGAAGTGATGGTCAGGCCCTTGAGCGGCATCAGGTTGGCGGCCAGGGAGCCGCGGATGTTGAAGCCTTCGCTGGTCGCATCAGTCTTGTCGCGCTGGAACAGCGGGTTACCGGTGGCTTCCTCCAGGTACTTGGACGTACCGTAGAAGTCGTTGTTGTGGGTGGGATCTCTGGGGATGAGGTCGGGCGTGGCAGCATAGTGCTCCTGCATACCGCCGGGCGTATCCTCGATTCTGGAAATGTACGGCGGGGTGAGCGGGTCGATGGAGACCACAGAGTTCAACGTGGAACCGTAGCCGTTGGACACGGACTTACGGTCCCATTTTTCGATGGAGTTGTTGGTGGAGATATTGAACCACTTGAACAGGTTGTAGTCGGCGTTGATCTGGGCGGTCAGACGATGATAGACATCCTTCTTGCCCACTACGATACCGTCGTTGTCCACATAGTTGAGGGAGGTGAAGAAGTGACCGTTCTTGTTACCGCCCTGGAAAGTGAGGCCGTGCTGCTGGCTCCAGCTGGGCTGGAATGCGGCGTCGTACCAGTCGGTGTCGGTGCCGTCGTACTTGTTGGTGCTCAGCGTGCCCTCGTCCAGGTTGCCGATGTAGGTCTGGTAGTCGATGTACTCCTTGGCGCGGAAGATCTCAGCCTTCTTGCCCAGGGACTGGAGGGTAAAGCGGCCATTATAAGTAATATGGGCCGTGCCTTCCTGACCGGACTTGGTGGTGATGAGCACAACACCGTTACCGGCCTGTGCACCGTAGATGGCGGCGGAGGCGGCGTCCTTCAGGACCTCCATGGACTCGATCATGGAAGGATCCAGGTACTGGATGTTGTCCACTTTCAGACCATCGACGATCAGGAGCGGTCCAATGTTGCCGGAGTTCGAGGAATAACCACGGACACGGATGTCGGCACCGGCACCCGGAGCGCCGGAAGAGTTGATGATCTGGATACCGGCTGCCTTACCCTGCAGGGCGGCGGCGGCATCGGTGGTGGAACGGTTCTCCAGGTCTTCCGAGCGGACGGAAGCCACGGCGCCGGTGAGGTCGCTCTTGCGCTGCACACCGTAACCGATCACCACGGTCTCTTCAA
>CAMODD010000098.1:0-4600 GCA_946611215.1 uncultured Bacteroidales bacterium
TCTACGGGGATGCAGCGGATGGTAGCCTTGGTCTCTTCCTGGATGCGGGCCTCGGTTTCTGCGGTGCCGTCCCAGTGGCAAAGGAGGAAGCCGCCTTTCTCAATCTCAACCTTGAAATCCTCCCAGGTGTCAACCTTGCGGATGGAGGCGTCGCGGAACGCAAGGGCCTTGTTGTAGATATTCTTCTGGATGTCCTCCAGCAGGTCGATAATCCTGTCCTCAAGGCCGTCAATGGGCTCTGATATCTTCTCCAGGGTATCCCTGCGGGCAACTTCAACGGTGCCGTTCTGGAGGTCACGGGGACCCATGGCAAGGCGTACGGGAACGCCCTTGAGTTCCCATTCGGCAAACTTGAAGCCGGGACGGAGGGTGTCGCGGTCGTCGATTTCTACGCTGTGGCCCTTGGCTTCCAGTGCCTTCTTGAGCTCGTACATCTTGTCAAGGACGGCGTTGTGTTCGTCGTCGGTCTTGTAGATGGGGACCATCACAACCTGGATGGGAGCCAGTGCGGGAGGGAGTACCAGGCCGTTGTCGTCTCCGTGGGCCATGATGAGGGCGCCCATAAGGCGGGTGGATACGCCCCAGGATGTGGCCCAGACGTAGTCCTGCTTGCCTTCGTTGTTTGTGAACTGGACGTCGAAGCTCTTGGCGAAGTTCTGGCCAAGGAAGTGGGACGTACCGGCCTGAAGGGCCTTGCCGTCCTGCATGAGGGCCTCTATTGTCATGGTGTCAAGGGCGCCTGCAAAACGCTCTCCGGGGCTCTTGTGGCCGACAACCACGGGAAGGGCCATGACCTCACGGGCGAACTTTGCGTATACGTTCACCATCTGCTCCTTGCGGGCTTCGGCTTCTTCGGCGGTGGCGTGTGCTGTGTGGCCTTCCTGCCACAGGAATTCCGCGGTACGGAGGAACAGGCGGGTGCGCATTTCCCAGCGGACCACGTTGCACCACTGGTTGCACAGGATGGGAAGGTCCCTCCAGCTGTGTACCCAGTTCTTGTAGGTGTTCCAGATAATGGTTTCCGAGGTAGGGCGGACTATCAGTTCTTCCTCAAGCTTGGCCTCAGGGTCCACCACAATTCCGTTGCCGTTAGGGTCGTTCATAAGGCGGTGGTGGGTTACCACTGCGCACTCCTTGGCGAATCCTGCCACGTGTTCGGCCTCACGGCTGAAAAAACTCTTGGGGATGAACAGGGGGAAATAGGCGTTCTTTACGCCGGTTTCCTTGAACATTCCGTCCAGGATGCCCTGCATCTTTTCCCAAATGGCGTAGCCGTAGGGTTTGATGACCATGCATCCTCTCACTGCCGACTGCTCTGCCAAATCTGCTTTCACTACAAGGTCATTGTACCACTGAGAGTAGTTCTCGGCCCTTTTTGTTACCTCTTTTGCCATAAAATATTGTTTTTTTCCTGTTTTGTGCGTATTATTGCCTGAAAGAAAGAGAATGCAGGTATAGAAATTGCAATATCTTTCCCTGAGGCCGATTTTCGGCACAAAGATACTAATTTTTTATTGGATAAAGGAGGCTCAGATATGAAAACGAGATTCTTGGCTTATTTTGCTGCCGCCCTCGCAGCCGTCTCCTGCGGCACCGCGGGGCAGCTCCAGACCCAGTCCTTCGACGACGGCCTTTATTACTCGGCGCCCGCCGTTAAGGAGGTTGCCGTTGCAGACGATGCCGTAGACAACCTTCTGGCCGACACCAAGGCTTCACCGGCTTACATCATAAGCCATGGAGATACCCTTGTGGTTCCGGCAGGGGAGTCAATCCGGCTTTCTACGTCCAATACGGTCATAACGCTCACCGATTCACCGTCTTGGGCGTGGAACTACACCTATCCCTACACCCCCTGGTACTACTATCCCACCTGGGGTTACAATTACTATGGCTGGCATCCCTGGACATACTGGGATCCCTGGTACTGGGACAGTTGGTACTGGGACCCCTGGTACCACCACAGCCCCTGGTATTACCGTTCCTGGTATTACAGCCCGTGGTACTACAGTTCATGGTACTATGACCCCTGGTATCACAGCCCGTACTATTACCACTATGGTTATTACGGCTGGCACGACCACTGGTATCATCACGGCGGCGGCCGCTACCACTGGGTGTCCAACCGTCCGGCCCGCATGAGCAACGCCGGGGCCCGGGTTGCCGGCAATTCTTCCAGAAGCATCGGTTCCAGCCGAAGCATCGGCTCTGCAGCACGCTCTGCCGGAGTTGCCCGCTCAGTATCAAGCCGTTCGGCTTCCACCAGAAGCTATACCTCCGCTCCTTCCACCAGAAGGTCGGCGGCCACTTCGGTAAGCAGAAGCTCATCCTCTTCCGTCAGGAGTTCATCGTCATCGGTAAGGAGTTCCTCTTCTTCGTCCAGAAGTTCTTCGGCATCAAGGGTTTCCTCGCCTACAAGAAGCGGTTCATCCACGTATCGTAGCGGCAGCTCCTCCTCCAGAAGCGGTTCGTCTTCCTACAGGAGTTCATCTTCCACCAGAAGTTCGTCTTCCGGCAGTTATTCCGGCGGATACCGCTCGTCGTCGTCCAGCCGTTCGTCCGGCAGCTATTCCGGCAGCAGCTCCAGGTCTTCCGGCGGCTATTCCGGCGGTGGCAGCAGCCGTTCTTCCTCCGGTGGCTATTCCGGCGGTTCCCGTTCCGGTGGCGGCGGTGGTGGCGGATCTCGTTCATCTTCACGCAGGTAAGTTATGAAAAAGACATTATTTATAGTTGTTTGTGCGGCGCTGGCATTACCTGCTGCCGCACAGTCCTGGGACCAGGCACAGAAGTTCTCGGAGAATATCTACGGCGGCACGGCAAGGAGCATGGCCATGGGTAACGCCCTTACCGCCGTTGGCGGAGACCTTGGCTCAATAGGCATCAATCCCGCCGGCGGCGCCGTTGCAGGGTACTCCCAGTTCTCAATTACGCCGTCCCTGTCTATTTCGGCCACAAAGGCGCAGGGTTATTCCGCAGACGGCCAGGAGCCTCTTGGCCTTGGAGACCGCGTATCTTCCGGATATACCCGTTTCAAGATGCCCAACCTTGGCTTTACCATCAATATGAATACCGGCCGAAAACACGGCCTCAAGCGCATGACGTTTGGTTTTGTGGCAAACTCTACCAATGACTTCACGTACAAGACCAACGCATCCGGCACATTCTTCGGCACGCATTCATATTCCGGCTCACTGGCATCCCTGGCTAACGGTTACACCCAGGATGTCCTTGGCGGAAGCTGGTTTGCCGAAGGCTACGGAAAGCAGCCGGACTGGAGTGCCATGGCAGGCTTCAGGAGCGGTATCTTTGACAATATCGGGGGCACGGATTATCTTGGCCTCACGGATGTCATGGTAGGTGGCCGCCCGGAGGCCGCAGCCGCACTTTTCCAGAAGTACGGACTCCAGACAAAGGGTTACAAGCAGGATATGGTGGTGAATTTCAGCGCCAATTTCAACGACAAGTTCTATATTGGCGCAAACCTTGGTTTCACGGCCTTGTCTTACCGTGAGGTGGAGTACTGGAAAGAGATGCCCGACGACCCCCAGACCTTCCCCAAGATTGAATACGACGGCGGTGCCACAGTGGCCACCTTCAATTCCGTCTTTGCCCAGAGAAGGTACGATGTCTCCGGCTCCGGCATTTACTTCAAGGTTGGCATGCTGTGGCGTCCTGTGGCAGGCCTCAGGCTTGGTGCAGCCATCCAGACTCCCACCATGATGGACATGACCGGAAGGTGCCAGTGGTACGCAGAGTCCAATCTTACCGGAATCTATTTCTCCCCTTCCAGAAGCGAGGAAGACGAATGGATTTACTCCCTTCGCATGCCTTGGCGCTGGAATGTAGGTGCCGCCTATTCCTTCGGCAGTTTTGCAGTAGTCAGCCTGGACTATGAGATGACAGACTACACCAGCGCAAAATACCGCGGACGCTCGGATTTCGGATACTCGGATGGCGGCTGGGGAGACCAGAACGCAGACATCAAGGATGCCCTTGGCGTTGGCCACAACCTCCGCGCCGGCTTGGAGTTCAAGCCCACTCCGGAGCTTGCCATGCGTGTCGGTTACAACTACCTCTCCGGTTCCCAGAGAAACTGGCTGGTGTGGGACAACACGGATTCCGCAAATCCCGTCCTTTATCTTGAGCCTCTCACCAGCGCGGAAAAGAGGGCCCAGTCTTCACATCTCGTGAGTTTCGGCGCAGGTTATTCCTTCGGCTCATTCTTCACGGATTTCGCGGTGCGCATGCGTTTCATGCCCACCATGTACTATACTCCTTATCACCACTACGAATCCGGCGCAACGGTATATGACAAGATTGCCGCGGATTACATAGAGAAGCCTACCGGAGAGATTGAGAAAATAGTCCCTGAGGTCGTTGTCAAGGCAACTGGCATAGATGCAGTCCTCACCTTAGGCTGGCGTTTCTGACAATTTGGCAGAAATTGCCGCTTGGCACGAAGTTCGATTATTTGAAGGCGTCGCTCGCAAAGAGTGGCGCCTTTTTAACGTAAACAATAAAAACAACAATATTATGGGTAAAATAATCGGAATCGACCTCGGAACCACAAATTCCTGCGTCGCGGTGATGGAAGGCAACCAGC
>CAMODD010000099.1:0-4318 GCA_946611215.1 uncultured Bacteroidales bacterium
CGCTCTACCTTTTTCTCTTTAGGCCGATCAACCTAAAGAGAAAAACCTATATCGCTGGTAATCAACCGTTTAACCCCGGTGCGCTATCCCGGCGGACCGTGCCCATCGTTGCATTTCCGGCAAAAACCGTATCTTTGCAAGAGATAAGAACACGCAAAATATGACCAGATTTATCCTTCTCTGCCTTTTGACCCTTCTGCCTGCCACGGCGCTGGCGCAGGAGTTTAAACCCTATATCCCTGAAGACCGGATGCCGGATGTGGTGCAGGTACTGCCCGCACCGCCCGCAGATCCCAGCACGGACTTTGACCACGACATCCTCCGCTACATGTGGGGCAAGCAGCAGCGTAAAGACCCGGCCCGGCTCCAAATGGCCGTAAGAGACGCCATCTGGAGCATGGACACTACGCTGGTTATTCTGGGAGAGCCCTTTGGCGTAGAAATCTCCAAAGACAAGACCCCGGCCATATACGAAGTCCTCACTCGCGGCATCACCACCATCGAGAACATCCGTTTCCGTCCCAAGGCGCATTACTTCCGCACCAGACCCTTCGCTTATTTCAAGGAACCGTCCATTTTCCCGCAGGATGACGAGTGGCTCGCTACCGAAGGCTCTTATCCCTCCGGCCACACCATCCGTGCCTGGGCCTGTGCCCTCCTGATGTCCCAGATCAATCCCGCCACGGCCGAGGCTGTCTTCGCCCGCGCCTGGCTCAGCGGCGAAAGCCGTGTTGTCTCCGGTTGCCACTGGCAAAGCGACGTAGATGCCAGCCGCCCCGTAGCCGGAATAGGCTTTGCCCGCCTCCAGACCTCTCCCGAATTCCAGAAGGACATGGCCCGTGCCCAGGCAGAGCTGAGAAAGCTGCTTAAGTAAAGAATTACCCCGCTCGCGCATTATCACAATGGGCGGCGGGGTTTATAGTAAGGTATCAATATTTATGTCTGATACCCCTTTATTCTAATACCGTGCCAAATTAGAAGATTTTCTTCTTTTTCTTGGTTTTGGCGTTCCATTCACCGTAAATTTCGCTTACGTTTCCGGCGGTGATGAAACCGTGTATGTCATTGTCCTTGATGTAGTTCATGAGGTTTGAGAACTCTTCCTGCGTGAGGAGGGCCTGTATCTCGATATTCTGGTGTCCGTTGTAGCCACCCGTTACATTGTAGAGGGAACAGCCGCGCTGCAAATCCTCAATGATGTACTTGCGGATGCGCTCGTACTGTGAAGTGATAATGCACACGCGCTTGCGGCGGTTGAGACCGGCCGTAAAGTGGTCCAGGGCCAGGCCGTTGATCCATGTGCCGATAAGGCCGATGACCACCAAGCGGAACGGGTTGATGGCGAAAGCCGTGCAGCAGATGATGGCGCCGGCAACCGCAACCGAGGTGCCGATCTCCAGGTGGAAGTACTTGTTCACGATCTTGGCAAGGATGTCCAGCCCGCCGGTGGAGGCATTGATATGGAAAAGGATGGTTTGCGAGGCGCTGAGGATGAGCACGAAGCAAAGAAGGTCGAACCAGGGATCTCCCATCACCGAAGTGGCACCCTCTTCCATGATGCGGCTCACCGGCATCACCTCCTCCCAGAACTCGATGAAAGGTCCCAGGATAAGGGCCGTGTACACGGTTTTTGCGCCGAATTCATGGCCGATCATCACCCAGGCCATCACCAGCAGCAGGGCATTGATGATGGTGACCACCAGTGACACCTTCACGTTGATGCCAGCCAACCCGAACAGACCGGAGATCACCATGGACAAACCGGTGATGGAGCCGATAACCAGATTGCTGGGCATGAGGAAGTAGTACACGGCTGCCGCGGCGATGAGCATGGCCACGGTCATGATGATGAGTTCTTTCCAGAATTTCCAGGTTCCCAGCGTATTAAGCAGGTCTTTCATTTTGATTAGTTTTAGCTACTCAAAGGTAATGATTTTTTCAGTAACTTTGCACGAATTATGATAAAAGCAATCGTTTTTGACATAGGCGGCGTGCTCATCGGCCTGGACCTGGCGCGGTGCATTGACGCCTTCGAGAATATCCTCGGGTTCTACCGCATCACGGAATTACTGGACCCTTACCACCAGAAAGGCATCTACGGAGAAATGGAAGCCGGCCGCCTCTCGGGAGACGAGTTCCGGACACTGGTGCTCTCGGAGTCCAAACCCGGCAGCAAACCCTCCGACGTAGACCGCTGCATGGGCTCCCTCCTCACGGGCATGACCCAGGACACCGTAGAAACCGTGAAAGAGCTTGCTACACGCTACCCGTTGTACCTTCTCTCCAACAACAACCCCATCGCCATGCCCATCATTACCGGCATGTTCCGCGAAAACGGGATTGGCCCCGAAACCTTCAAAGGCCAGTTCATCTCCTCCGAGATGCGACTCCTCAAACCCTCGCGGGAAATCTACGAGGCTACGGTCAAAGGCATCGGCCTGCCTGCCGGGGAAATCCTTTTCATCGACGACAACGACGTCAACGTGGAAGCGGCCCGCGCGGCCGGCCTTCAGGCACGCCTCTATGTGCACGGCACCCGTCTTTCCACCCTTCTCGCAGACCTTTAATCCATGTCCTTGTACTCCTGGTTCCGCATCAGCAAGCCCCGCGCGCAGAAAGTCCCTGCACCCGAGGTGGACCGGACGTACAAGCGCCTCCGTACCCGTACCTTCTGGGGCGTGACGGCAGCCTATACCCTCTACTACGTATGCCGCATGACGCTGGGCGTGGTAAAACAGCCCCTCATCGACGGCGGCGTGCTCACGGCCGGGCAGCTGGGCATCATTGGCTCTGCCTTCTATTTCGTGTATGCGGTAGGGAAGTTCCTCAACGGCTTCATCGCCGACTACTGCAACATCCGCCGTTTCATGGCCGTAGGCATTGGGGTATCGGCCCTCATAAACCTCATCCTGGGCCTTCTGGGCCAGTGGAGCTGGCCGTCGGGCCTGCTTTTTGCCGCCTTCTCGCTCTTTTGGGGCGTCAACGGCTGGATGCAGTCCATGGGCTCGCCGCCCGGCACCATTTCTTTGAGCCGATGGTTCCCGCTCAAAAGCCGCGGCACCATGTACGGCATCTTCTCCTCCACGCCCCAGCTGGGCAAAGCCGTCTCCATGATCATGACCGGCTTCATCGTCGCGGCGGCGGGCTGGCAGTGGGGCTTTCTGGCTGCGGCCGTGGCGGGAGGCATCGGCCTTATGGTCTCCCTCCTCTTCATCTCCGACACCCCCGAGAGCGAAGGACTACCCTCTGTGGAAGAACTTTCCGGAGAACCGGCCCAGGAGAAAAAGCCCACCCGCGAACTGCAGAAGTGGGTTTTTAAGCATCCCGGCATTTGGGTTATCGCCATTTCCACGGCGTTTCTCTACATTACGCAGCATGCCGTGAGCGACTGGGGCGTGCTGTTCCTCCAGAAGCAGAAAGACTTCTCGCTGGAGCGGGCTACACAGATCATTGGCCTGGCCGAAGTCTTCGGCGTCGCCGGGAACCTTGCCGCCGGCTGGCTCTCCGACGTCCTGTTCCGCGGCAATCGTGTGCGGCCAGTAGTCATTTCCGGCATCCTGGCCGTCCTCTCCCTCGCGGGATTCCTCTTCATGGACGGCGGCTTCGGTCTCAATATGGCCTTTGTGGCTGTTTTCAGCTGCTCGTTCTCCGTGGTTTTCTGCATCGTAGCCGGCCTCATGGCCCTCGATTTTGTGCCGCGCCGCGCCACCGGCGCCGCCCTGGGCATTGTGGGCATTTCCAGCTATGCAGCGGCCGGCCTGCAGTCCGTCGTCAGCGGCCTGCTCATCGACGGATTCGCCTCTGACGGCTTCTACAACTTCCTTCCTGTATCCGTTTTCTGGATTGCAGCATGCTTCCTGGCGTTCTCGCTTCCCGTCATTGGCTGGAAGTACCTGCGCCGCTAAGGCGCATGTTTGTATTTACAGGGAAATCTTCGTATATTTGTGCGTATTGCCACATGAGATTGACAGTATCAATATTTATACAAGGTAAACTTTATGAAAAACGTCTTTAAAAGCCTGATGCTCACCTGCATAGCTTTGCTGGTGAGCGTTATTGCCTTTGCCCAGGTGACAACCTCCTCCATGAGCGGACGCATCACGGATGAGTCCGGTCCCGTGGTGGGCGCCACCGTGGTGGCCGTCCACGAGCCCACGGGCTCGCAGTACTACTCGGTCACCGACGCCAAGGGCTACTATCGGCTCAACAGCATCACGGCCGGCGGCCCCTACACCGTTACCGTAGCCTGCATGGGTTATGCCGATGCCGTCTTCAAGGACATCACCGTAGCCCTGTCGGACAACCTGGTGCTGGATAC
>CAMODD010000100.1:0-4313 GCA_946611215.1 uncultured Bacteroidales bacterium
ACGTTGGTCGGGATGTAGGCCGATACGTCTCCGGCCTGCGTCTCAATGATGGGCAGGGCGGTAAGGGAACCGCCTCCCTTCACTTTGTCTTTCAGGGCAGCGGGGAGATCGTTCATGGAAGCGGCCACCTCCTGCTGGTCGATGATACGCGCAGCCCTTTCCAGCAGACGGCTGTGCAGGTAGAAGATATCTCCCGGATAGGCTTCACGGCCGGAGGGACGGCGCAGCACCAGGGATACTTCACGATAGGCGACGGCCTGTTTGGAGAGGTCGTCGTACACCACCAGGGCGTGACGGCCCGTGTCGCGGAAATACTCGCCGATGGCCGCTCCGGAGAAGGGAGCGTAGTACTGCAGGGCGGCGGGATCTGCGGCGGTAGCGGCCACTACCACGGTATAGTCCATGGCGCCGTGCTCCCGCAGGGTCTTCACGATGGACGCAACGGTGGAGCCCTTCTGGCCGATGGCCACGTAGATGCAGAACACCGGCTTTCCGGCTTCGTACTCCTTGCGCTGGTTGATAATGGCGTCAATGGCAATGGCAGTCTTACCCGTCTGGCGGTCTCCAATGATGAGCTCACGCTGGCCGCGGCCGATGGGAATCATGGCATCGATGGCCTTGAGGCCCGTCTGCAGGGGTTCACTCACCGGCTGGCGGAAGATAACGCCGGGCGCTTTACGCTCCAGCGGCATATCTATCTTCTCCCCTTCCACAGGGCCCAGGCCGTCCAGCGGATTTCCCAGCGGGTCCACCACTCGTCCGAGGAGGGCGTCACACACGCCGATGGAGGCGATGCGGCCCGTACGGCGCACCACCATGCCTTCCTTCACCAGGTCGGTGGGGCCCATGAGCACGGCGCCCACGTTGTCGGCCTCCAGGTTCATCACCACGGCCATGATGCCGTTGCCGCAGTCCAGCAGTTCGCCGGCCTCGGCATGGTCCAGCCCGTAAATACGTACCACACCGTCACTCACCTGCAGGACTTTGCCAATCTCCTCGAACTGGAGATCGTTTTTCATATCCTTGAGCTGTCCAAGCAGGATATCACTCACTTCACTGGGTTTCAAAGAAGTTGCCATCTTAGATAATTCTTCTGTTTCTTTCAATAAACTGTTCGCGGATGAGCTCCAGCTGGCGTTTGACGCTGGCATCCATGAGGTAGTCGTCTATATCGAAGACGAAGCCTCCGATAAGGGACGGATCCACCTCGGTTTCTATGAGGACGTCGTCCCCGGTCTTTTCCTTCACCAGCGCCTTGAGCTGGTCTAGAAGATGCGGCGGCGGAGTGCTCACCGTGACAAGGTGCGCCTTTCTCACGCCTATGGAGCGGCGATAGGCATCCACAAAGCTGCGGAGGATTTCCTCCGTCATTTCCATGCGGCCGTTGGCTGCCAGAAGTTCCAGGAAACGGCCCATCTCGGGAGCCATCCTGCCATCCAGCGCTCCTTCCAGCAGTTTGAGCTTGTCCCGGGAAGGAACCACGTCATCGGCCGCCGATATCATCCGGCGAAGATCCGGGACGGAACGGAGCGTCTTCTCCAGGACCTCGGCCTGGGAGCATACGAGATCTCCCTGCCCGCTTTCACGGACATATTTCACCAGCGCGGTGGCGTAGCGGATGACGACGATGCTGCGGTTCATGAGCGGAGACTGGCCTCAGAGGCTTCCTTTACCAGCTGGTCCAGGAGGGCCTGCTGGCTTCCATCATCCTGCAGCTCGTGACGGAGCACTTTTTCTGCCACCTGGACACCGAGAAGGGCCACTTCCTTGCGCACGTCGCGCAGGGCGCTCTCTTTCTCGGCGGCAATCTGGACCTTGGCATCGGCGATCATCTTGTCGGCCTCGGCCTTGGCGGCCTCCTTTGCCTCGGAGATGATGCGGGCGCGGGTCTCGGTGGCTTCGCGAAGGATGGACGACTGCTCTTTGCGAACGTCTTCCAGCATTTTCGCGTGCTCCTCTTTCCACTGCTCCATGCGCGCCTGAATTTCGTCGGCGTCCTTGAGGGACTGCGCAATCCTGGCACTGCGTTCATCCACCATGTCCGTAATGACGGGGAAGCCGAATTTGGCCAGGAGGAAGAACACGATGCCGAAGATGACGACCATCCAGAACAGGAGGCCGAATTCGGGCGTAACCAGATTCATGGATTTACTTACTTGATTACGATAGCCAGCAGGGCCACGATGATGGCGAACAGGGAAGCACCCTCCACCATACCGGCGGCGATGATCATGGAAGTACGCAGGTTGCCGGCGCTTTCCGGCTGGCGGGCGATGGCCTCCATGGTGGACTTGCCAATCTTACCGATACCGATAGCGGCGGCGATGGCAGCGATAGCAGCGCCCAGGGCGGCACCGGCTTTTCCGAGGGCTGCACCAGCGGCAGCCTGAAGGAGGATAGTAGAAAGAATCATAATATCAAAAATTTAAAGTTTATTCTTCTTTGGCCCTTGCCAGTCCAATGTAGATGGAACTGAGCATGGTGAACACATAGGCCTGGATAAAGGCTACCAGGCACTCCAGCGCATCCAGGAAGACGCCGAAGAGCACGCTTACCAGCGTCATGCCGCCGCTCAGGAGCGGGCCGTACTTGGCCATGATGAAGATGATGCATACCATGCACAGGATCATGATGTGGCCGGCCAGCATGTTGGCAAACAGACGGATGGTAAGGGATACCGGTTTCATGATGGCACTGAACACCTCGATGACCGGCATGATGGGTTTAAGGAATCCCGGCACGTCCGGGAGGAAAATCTCTTTGTAATAATGTTTGGTACCATTGATGTTCACGGTAAAGAAGGTGAACAGGGCCAGTACCAGGGTTATGGCGATGTTGCCGGTGAGGTTGGCGCCTCCCGGGAAGAAAGGCATGATACCCAGGAAGTTGTTGAGGAGAATCCAGAGGAACGCCATGCAAAGGTACGGGGAGAATTTGCGATAATCCGGGCCGATGTTCTCCTTTGCCATGTCGTGGACCATCATGATGAGCGGCTCCATGAAGGCGGCAAGGCCCGTGGGGGCTTCCCTGAGGGCGTCGTGTCTTCGGTACCAGCGGGCCGTGCAGAGGACGATAAACAGAAGCAGGAAAGTGCTCATCATGAGCGAGAGCACGTTCTTGGTAATGGAAAGGTCTATGGGACGCTCGCCGGTAAGGGCGTTCACCAGTTTGCCGTCTTCGTTGAAGGTATAACCGCGCTCCGCCGCATGATGGGCGGTGAACACCTTTACCCCGCCGTCTACCACGATGCAGGGCAGCGGAATGGCGATGGGTTTGCCCTTCCACTCGGTGATGTGCCACTCGTATTCGTCTCCGATGTGTTCGAAGATGATTCCGCTGATATTGATAGATTCTTCGCTGTCGCTCAGAATGACAGCATTGTCATCCTGAGGCACTTGTGCCGAAGGATCTGTCTGGAAGAGCAAGAGCAGGGATATGAGGAATGCCAGGATCATGCTTCTACACAGACGGTTACAACGTTGTCTTTGACTTCGGCGAAGCCTTCCTTGACCTGAATATGCTTTTCATCTCCGTTTTCCACGTAGCGGATGTCGCCTTCCGAGAGGGAGGTGACCATGGCGGCGTGCCCGGGCAGCACCGTAAATGGTGACAGCGTACCCGGCAGCGACACCAGGGAAACATCGGCCTTTACCAACGTTCCCTCAGGACTCAGGATATGTAGGGTAATTGTCATTCTGAGCGAAGCGAAGAATCTATTTAGCCGCTGCCAGAATGGCCTCGCCCTTGGCGATGGCATCCTCAATGGTGCCCACATTCAGGAAAGCCTGCTCCGGCAGGTAGTCCACTTCTCCGTCCAGGATCATGTTGAAGCCCTTGATGGTGTCTTCAATGGAGACCATCACGCCCTTCACGCCCGTAAACTGTTCGGCCACAAAGAAGGGCTGGGAGAGGAAACGCTGCACTCTTCTGGCGCGGTTCACCGTTGTCTTGTCTTCGTCGGAAAGCTCGTCCATACCCAGGATGGCGATGATGTCCTGCAGCTCCTGGTTGCGCTGAAGGATTTGCTTCACGCGCTGAGCGGTGTCGTAATGCGCCTGGCCCACGATGTTGGGATCCAGGATACGGGAGGTTGACTCCAGCGGATCTACGGCCGGGTAGATACCGAGGGCCGTAATCTTACGGCTGAGCACCGTAGTGGCATCCAGGTGGGAGAAGGTGGTGGCAGGAGCCGGGTCCGTAAGGTCATCGGCCGGCACATATACGGCCTGCACCGAGGTGATGGAACCGTTCTTGGTGGAAGTGATGCGCTCCTGCATCTTACCCATTTCCGTTGCCAGGGTGGGCTGGTAACC
>CAMODD010000101.1:0-4300 GCA_946611215.1 uncultured Bacteroidales bacterium
GGTATTCTGCCGATGCCATTTCGCCGTGCTTTCTTATCACCTCCATGTCGAAGGTTGCGGCAAGGCCCATTTCGCGCGGCCATTTGGAGATGTTGCTTTCCCCTGAAGGGTCATATTCGCCGTCCGGCTCCGGTTTGTAGTTGTTTACGTTTGCTGTACCGTTGGTATAGTTGCGGGGGTCCGACGAGTTGTTGGACGGGATACCCATGCGGGCCTCCTCGCAGAAAGCCTGTACCGCGTTTGACCATGCAGCGCCTATGGCCGGAGTCTCCACGTTGCGGATGAGCATGTGGCGGATGTGATCGTCGGCAAGAAGGGATTTCTGGGCCGCCGTGAGTTCTGCCGATGTGGCATCCACTGCGCTGGAATAGAGCATGAGGCCGCAGATTTCTTCAAGTGTGAGTTTGGACGCCAGGTCGGCCGCCCTTGTCTTTGCATCCTTCCTCCAGTCTTCGTAAATATCCAGGCTGCCGTCACGGCTCAGGTCCTTGAACGCATACCCGTCCACCGTTATTATCGGTGCCGATGTGTAACCGAGCGTAGGGCCTTTCGTCTGACAGACAAGCGTATAGCCATCCTGCGGCTGGTAGCTGATTTCATTCTTGCCACAGGAAGCAAGGCAAATAATGAAGGGGAGTAGGAGTGCAAGTCTTTTCATATTGAAGCGAATTTTTCCAAATTTAGAAATTATTTTTTGAAAAACCTGTCAACACCAAGTGCAATGGCTCCGTCTCCAGTGACGTTGCAGGCAGGGCCGTATCCGTCCAAAGCAAGGTAAATGGTCATAAGAAGGGCCGTCATTTCAGGGGTAAATCCCAGCATGCTCTCAAGGAAACCGACAGATGCCATGAGTACGCCGCTCATGACGCCCGGAGACGCTACGGTGGCAACTGCCAGGACTAGCATGAAGTTCAAAAACAGGCCGAAGGAAATAGGCTGCCCCATCATGAGTGCAACCGCCACGGCCGTTGTTGCAAGCTTAATCACGGAGCCGCACATGTGCACGTTGGAGCACAGCGGAACCACAAAATTCGCCACTTCCTCCGATACGCCATTCTTCCGGGTGCATTCCGTCGTCACCGGAATCACTGCCGATGACGAGCAGATGGAAAAACCTGTCAGGTATGCCGGGAACATGTTCCAGAGGCATTTGAAAGGGTTCTTGCCTGCGATGGCGCCTGCAACTACATATTGGATTACCAGGTAAATGATAGAAAGGACAACTCCCGTCGCAATCACCTTCACACCGGAACCCATGACAACAGCCATCTTCCCGGATGCGCTCATCTCGCACATCATGGTAAGGATATAAAGCGGCATCAGTGGAATGATGGCCTTTTCGATGGTCATCTTAACCACCTCTCCAAACTCGTTGAACCAGTTCTTCAGAGTGTCTCCCTTGATGTAGATGCAGCAGATGCCAATCATGAACGAGAGGCACAGAGCCGTGAGCATATCGCATAGGGGCTTGATTTTAAGGTCGATGTACGGCTCAAACGCCTTTGCCGTGGCGGCATCGGTCTGGAGGTCGCCAACCCCCAGGAAATGAGGGAACAATGCCGATGCGCTGCCGTAGGCGAACAGCCCGGCAAGCACGGTAGAGACGTACGCCACTCCAACCACCGTGAGGAGCATCTTGCCCGCCCCTTTTCCGAGGCCGTAGATGGCAGGTGTCACCAAACCAAGTACAAGCAGCGGAACGATAAACTTCAGAAGCTGCGCAAACAGCACGTTGAAGGTCTTGAACAGCCGCACCAGCCACTCCGGAGCTATTAGCCCAAGGAGCGAGCCGATGGCGATGGCAATCAGTACCTTAACAAAAAGGGATAGTTTTATCTTTTTCATAGTTCTACAATTGCTGTTTGTTCCTTACCCTGCCGGTCCTTCCAGTGCAGGCGATACGTGCCTTTGAAGCCGCGCCAGCGCACCTCACCACCCCGGCTGGCCTTCACCTCTATACGTGTGCGCCACTCGTGGAGAATCAGTTCTTCAAGTGCGTGATAGGCAGCCTTTGGGGTCATATCCCGGTGGAAAAGGCCCGACGTAGAGGGCTCTCCCGGGAAGCCGCAGCCGTCCACCAGGTTCCACCAGGTGATGGCAAACATCTTCTCGCCGCTGAACCACAGGCGGTAAAGGTTCCGGGCGATGATGGCCTGGATCATTTCTCCGCGTGCCCCGTCCATGGGCGCCGTGATGGTAATTTCACTGATGCAGATGGGGATCCCGGGAGCGGACAGCCGCCTCATAAGGTCCCATACATAGTCCGGCGTCTGGATGGCGGCGCCTTCCGCAATCCGGCGACATTGCTCCGGGTCGTAAAGGTGCATCTGCGAGCCGATGGCCTGCACGCCGTACCCTTCCTCCAGCAGCGTCTGCACCTGGCGTGGATAGTCGTCCGTATCTACATAGTCGTTGATGCATTTCAGCTGGGTTTGCGGAATCATCTCATCCGCGATGCGCCAGGTCCGGCGGGTATAGTCTCCCGGAAGCAGCATATAACGGCTCTTGGTGAAAAGGTCTCCGGGTATCTGCACCCCGGCGCGCCAGTCTTTGCAGCTTTCATTCACGATGTCGTAACTTACAACGGCAGGGTTGTCTTTATAATGGTCGATTATCTCGCGCACATGCTCGTCGAAAGCTTCTCCAAGGGCTTTTCCGTAGCCAGGGAGGCGCTCGGCCAGGGCTTCTGCAGGGAGAGCGTTCCACTCTTTACTGCGGGGAACTTTACTCTCAAAAAGGCTTACGTCCTCAATGCTGTCCAGAAAGGCTCTTTCATTATCAGGGGCCAGTTGATGCAGCCAGCGGGGATTGTTGGTGCCGCTGCCCCAGGCCAGGGGATGAAGGTGTACGGCAACCCCATGCGCAGCGCACCACTCTACGATGGGATCCGATGCCGGACGCCGCCAATGGGGTTGGGCAAAAGGTTTCTTCTTGAACGTATTCCAGTATTCCTCGCTATCACGGAATTCGCCCCTGTAACGCATGGGCGACTCGCGGAACCATTGGAAATCGCGCCAATACAGCCCCACCGTGGCCCGGTTGAACAACGTCCCGAATAGCTCCCGATAGCGCTCATTTGCCTCCGGCGTCCCCAATTGGTTAAAGTTGAACGTGGAGGCGCCAAAGAGGAAAGCCGATGAGACCTGTTCCACCTGAACCGGCGTACCACGCTTGAGGCCGGGGATTTTGACAAAGGCATCGGCCTTACGGTTGCGCTCGATGTCGGCATCGATCCGCGCCTGGACCTCATCGTTCCACAAAGCCCAGTAGGCAGGGCTCATCACCCCTTCCGTATCTTCCGACGCCCGGTGCGGTATGGACTGCGCACCAGCCAGGCAGGCAAGGGACAAAGCGATGGAAAAGAATGCTAAACGTTTCATCATAAACCAAATCCAAAATCATAGGTGTTTCCCTCGGTATCCTTCCAAGGAGTCATATCCTCCGGGACATCCTCCAACTGCCGCTCCACCTCGTCCATCGAAGCGGGGAACTGCATGGGCAGGCGGCCGGAAGGCTCAAACTCGCCGGAGACTATATCCAGAAATGCTTTACTCCGTACTCCAAATGCTACCAGAATGGCATCGGCAAAGGGCTCGAACTCCATCACCACAGGACGGGTGGTCTGAAGAAGGACTATTACCGGTTTACCGCCCATGCGCGCCTTGGTATCCCGCACAAGGGCCAGGTCCGACTCGTTTTCCACTTCTATGCGGCGCCCTTTGTAGCTGCGGTTCATCGAAGATTCCGCCGGGTCTCCACCGGCAATGGAAACCGCCCGCGCCTCGGAAGCCGTGTAGGGGCTATACTGTAGCGAAATGGGCATATACTTTCCGTCCTTATAGCCGATTCCTCCTTCGGGCTCGGTGATGGCCACAAGGGCGAAATCGGCCTCCTGCGGACTTCCAACGATGGTATAATGCTTGGCTACCTCCGCCGTATCCACCGAATAGCCCACGTAGGGGGCTTTTTTCAGCCTGCCCGTCATAGAATAGACGCCGGGGATGTGGCGGATGGGGACGTACACCTTAGGTTTGGGAGATTTCTCGACTTCGCTCGAAATGACAGAAGAAACGCTTGAAATGACGGGAATTACGTTTCCTTTGTTTTTCAGCATTACTACGCTCCGCCGCTGGGCTTCCTCTCCAAGTGCCTGCGTCTCGGTGTCCGAGAGCACTTTTACGGCTTCTGAAGGGTCTCTGTAAGGGTTTTCAAAGACGCCGCTGCGGAAGAAGGACACCAGAATTCTACGGGCCGATGCCTCCCATCGCGCCCGAGCCGAATCCGCGCCGTATTTATCACT
>CAMODD010000102.1:0-4292 GCA_946611215.1 uncultured Bacteroidales bacterium
CCCGCGCACTACGGCATGCGGCACCGCGCTGCCATCGGCCTCACGGAAGATACCGACGCCGACGTCCTGGTGGTGTCGGAAGAAACCGGCAACGTGAGCTTCGTGCGCGGAGGGGAAATTACCACTGTAAACGACGTAAAGGAGCTGCGGCATCTGCTGGGCTCCCTGATGATGACCGACGAGGAGGGAGATTAATATGGACGAGAGACTGGAGGCGAAACTGGGATTTGACAAGGTACGTGCGGCCATTGAAGGCCGATGCTCCACCGACTATGCGGCAGCCCGCGTGGCCGGTGAGGAGTTTTCTACGGATGCCGGTGAAATTCACCGCCGGCACCTGCTCACGGACGAAATGCGTCTCATCCTCATGTTCGAGGACAGCTTCCCCACCGCCGGATACATAGACGCCATTCCTTTCCTGGAGCCCATCGGCAAGAATGCTTCCATAGACCTTCTGTCCCTCGGGAAACTTCGCACCCTTCTGGACACGCTCAGAAAGGCCCTGCACTTCTTCCACACCGTGAAGGAGGGCATCTACCCCAACCTGCAGCACCTGGCGGCCGGCGTGAACGCGCCCGCAGAGGTGATGCAGCGCATAGACTCCATCCTGGACCGTCACGGAGAGATCAAGGACACGGCCTCCGACGAGCTGTACCGCATCCGGAAGAGCATCAAGGAGAAGGAGATCAACGTGTCCCGCCGCATGAACGCCATCCTCCGGCAGGCCCAGCAGGACGGTCTGGTGGAGGCCGATGCCAGCGTGAGCATCCGGGACGGCAAGATGCTCATTCCGGTGGCATCGGCCAAGAAACGCCAGTTCCAGGGCTTCATGTACGACGAGAGCGCGACGGGAAAGACCGCCTTCATGGAACCCGCCGAGATTGTCGCGCTCCAGAACGAGATTGCCCAGCTCTATTTTGACGAGACGCGGGAGATTAACCGCATCCTCTACGAGTTTGCCGAATTCCTGCGCCCGTTTGTGCCGGAGCTCATCGAAGGCGCCGCATTCGTGGGAGAACTGGACTTCAACATGGCCAAGGCCCAGGTGGCCCTGGACTACATTGCCGGCATGCCGGTGGTTTCGCTCGACGGCTCCCTGAGCCTCCGCAAGGCCCGGCATCCCCTCCTCGAGAAATCTCTCCGCAGGGAGAAGAAAGCCATTGTGCCGCTTACGGTGACCCTCACCCCCGAGAAACGCATCCTCCTTATCTCCGGCCCCAACGCCGGCGGCAAGAGCGTGTGTCTCAAGACCGTGGGCCTTTTGCAGTACATGTTCCAATGGGGTATGCTCATACCCACGTCCGAGACGTCGGAGCTGCCCGTTTTCGACCGCATCATGGTCTCCATCGGAGATGACCAGTCCCTGGAGAACGACCTCTCCACATACAGCTCCTTCCTCACCGACATGAAGGCCATGCTGGAGGAGGCCGACGGGCGCACGCTCATCCTCATCGACGAGTTCGGATCGGGCACGGAGCCCGCGGCCGGCGGCGCCATCGCCGAGGCCATCCTCCACGAGCTGGACACCCGCGGTGCCTACGGCGTCATCACCACCCACTACACCAACCTCAAGCTCTACGCTTCGTCGGCCGATACCGGCGTAGTGAACGGCGCCATGCAGTTCGATGCCCAGACGGTCGCGCCCCTCTTCCAGCTGGAGATGGGCCTCCCGGGCTCGTCCTTCGCCTTTGAGCTGGCCCGCAAGATGGGCCTGCCCGAGCCCCTGGTCCACGATGCCGAGGAGCGTGCCGGCGAGCAGTTCGTGGGCATCGAGCGCAACCTCCGCAAGATTGCAAAGAGCCGCCGCCAGCTGGACGAGAAACTCACCCGCATCCGCGCCACCGACAAGACGCTGGAAGGCCTTACGGACCGTTACGAGAAAGAGCTGGAGGACATCAAGGAAATGCGCCGGCGGATCCTGGACGAAGCCCGCGCCGAGGCCGAGAAAATCGTGCGGGACGCCAACAAACGCGTGGAAAGCACCATCCGCACCATCAAGGAGGCCCAGGCCGACAAGGAGCAGACCAAAGAGGCCCGGGCAGAACTGCAGGGCTTCCTGGGCGCCCTCGCCGAGGGCCGCTCCAAGCGCGACGCCTACATAGAGGAAAAGCTGCAGACGGTCAAGGAGCGCAAGGAGCGCGAACAGGCCCGGAGGCGCAAGCGGGCCGATGGTGAAACCCTGCGCCAGATGGAGCAGCAGGAGGCCGAGGCCCAGAAGATGGCCGCCTTCCGCACCGCACCGCTCAAGGTGGGCGAAAAAGTGCGCATCAAGGACAACGGCATGGTGGGAGAAGTGGCCAAGGTGAGCACCAAGGCCGTGAGCGTGGTTGTGGGAAGCATTACCACAAAACTGCCGCTGGACCGCGTGGAAAGAATTACAGCCAATGAATACAAGGCCGTTGCCAAGACGGTGGACAACCGTCCACGCCAGGTTTACGACACGGCCATGACCGAGCGAAAAGCCCGCTTCAAACTGGAGCTGGATGTCCGGGGAGAACGGGTGAACGACGCCCTTGAAATTGTGATGCGCTATATTGACGATGCCATCATGCTGGGCGTTCCCTCGGTGCGAATTTTGCATGGGAAAGGAACGGGCGCCCTCCGCGAGGAGATCCAAAAATACGTACGCACGGTGCCCGGCGTCACATCTGCCTCCGACGAACACATCCAGTTTGGCGGGTCAGGCGTGACGGTAGTAAAATTTGAATAACGATGAATGTACTGAAAACCAGTAAGATCGGGCAGAACGGAGAGGAAATAGCCTGTGATTTCCTACTCTCCCGGGGGCACCAGATCCTGGACAGGAACTGGCGCTCCGGCCACCTGGAACTGGACATTGTGTCAGAGGACCAGGAGGGGCTGCACTTCGTGGAAGTGAAAGCCAGGACGGCGCCTGTCACATCGGCCGTATCGGACCAGGTAAACCCGATCAAACAAAAGCGCATCAGCGCGGCCGCCCTGCAATACCTCAACAAGAAACACCTTGTGGGACAGGAAGTCTTCTTCGACATTGTCTCGGTACTGTTCGACGGGCAGGAGACGGTGGTCCGGTATTTCCCGCAGGCCTGGATTCCCATGTATGTCTGAAACTTCAACCTGATAACACTAAGTAACCTATGAGTCAACCGCACAGATACTGCGTCATCATGGCCGACGGTAGCGGCTCTTCCAAACAATTCCGCAATACATACGAACGTTTCCTCAAGGTTGTCCCCTCGGAGAACATCCTCGTGGTCACTCTGGCTCCTTTTGCCGGAGATGCCCGGAGGGAAATCCCCGAACTGCCGGAAGGCAACCTCCTGCTGGAACCATCGGCCCGAAAGACAGCCCCCTGCATGGCCCTGGCGGCCTACACCCTTTTGTCCCGAGACCCGGAAGCCGTAATTGTGGCAACGCCCTGGGACCTTGTCATCCGGGACGAAGACCTCTTTGTCCGCACCATGGACGAGGCCTTCGCCTATGTGGAGGAAAACGATGTCCTCATGACTCTCGGCATCGTACCCAAGTGCCCGGACGTCAACTTCGGATACATCCAGGTGAAAGAAGGCCGCAACGCCCACCTGATGGCCGGGCCGCTGCAGGTGAAGACCTTCACCGAGAAACCTTCCATGGAGCTGGCCGAGGTTTTTGTCCGCACCGGCGAATTCTTCTGGAACAGCGGTATCTTCGTCTGGAAGGCGGCGACCATCGCCGCCGAGATGGAGCGCTATCTCCCGGAGGTGACGGAACTCTTCCGCGGCTGGCAGAGCCACATCACCGAGCCCGCCTTCATCGAGAGAGCCTACGCCGAGTGCCCCAAGGTGTCGCTGGACTACGGTGTCATGGAGCACACAGACCGCGCCTGGCTGTACCCCGCCCGCTTTGGCTGGGCCGACATTGAACGGCTGTAACTATTGTATAAATGCGAAAAATATCGTATTTTTGCGGGCTAATTTGCAATATTAATTAAAACTATAACAAAATGCAAAGTAAAGGTTGGATCAGATTCGTAGCTATCTGCCTGGCCATCGCCAGCATCTGGCAGCTTTCCTTCACGGCTATCACCCGTATTCAGGAGAATAAGGCTGCCAAGTATGCTCAGGAGCAGGCCCTGCAGTTCGTAGAATCAAACAATGTTGCCGCCGATGTCCGCGAATTCGTGCAGGACTCCGTGGCAGCTGTCCGTAACAGAGCCTACATTGACTCTGTCAACAATGAAACCGTATTCCTGGGCTACACCTTCAAGAGCGTGAAGGAGAAGGAAATCAACCTGGGTCTGGACCTCAAGGGCGGTATGAACGTCATGCTGCAGG
>CAMODD010000103.1:0-4269 GCA_946611215.1 uncultured Bacteroidales bacterium
TGGTGTCCTGCTCATATTCTTCTGTCACAAAGCCGAATACCTTCCAGCAAAGCTCTTTTTCCAGGGCGTGGTCTTCTCCGTCGCAGTCTATGATGAAGCGCATGGCGAAAACATCAAAAACGCCCTCGAAAGGAACTTTCTGCTTGATCATCTTCTGCCAGATGGAGTAGGCCGCCTTGGTGCGGACCTTCATCTTATAGTGGATGCCGGCCGCATCCAGTTTTCCCTTGAGCGGGCCGATGAACTCTTCCATCAGCCTTTCGCGGTCCTTTTCTCCGGCTTTAAGCTTGTTGGTGATGAGCCGGTACTGCTCGGGCTCGGCGTATTTGAGATAGATGTCCTCCATCTCCCGTTTCATGTTGTACAGGCCCAGCTGGTGGGCCAGCGGGATGTACAGCATGAGCGTTTCCAGAATCTTCCTCTCCCGGCTGGCCTTCGGGAACATCTTGAGGCTTCTCATCACCTCCAGGCGGTCGGCCAGCTTGAGGACGGTCACGCGCGGATCACGGGAGTACTGGATGATGAGTTTCTTGTAGTTCTCGGCCTCCAGGCGCGTGTCCTTGGGCTTGATGGTGGAAATCTTGTTGAGACCGTCCACCAGCGTGCAGATGGCCGCGCCCCAATCGGCCTCCTTTACCTCCATGCCGCCCATCCGGCTGGCCTCATGCAGGTACACGGCGGCGATGCATTCTTCCGGCAGGCCGATTTCATCGGCCACGATGGCGGCGACGGCATCCGGGTGCACGATGAACGGGGTTCCGTCGTGGCGGGTTATGTCCTTGAGGGCTCCGGCGGCTGCGGCGCGGGCTTTCTCGATGAGGGGCGTTGTGGTCATGTTACTGGGCTTTTGCTCTTTGGCGAGCAGTAAGGGCCTTCTGGAAGGCGCGTGCGTTGGCCAGGTGTTCGGTATAGGTGGCGGCAAAACGGTGGCTGCCGTTGAAGGAGGGATCGGCACAGAAGAAGATGTAGTTATGGCTCTCCGGGTGCAGCACGGCTTCCAGGCAGCTCTTGGGCGGGCATGAGATGGGGCCCGGAGGGAGGCCGTAGTACTTGTAGGTATTGTAGGGAGAGTCTACGGCGAGGTGCGACTTGAGGATGCGCCGGGGCTCGTAGTCAAAGCAGAACGCTATGGTAGGGTCGGCCTGGAGCTTCATGCCGGTGCGCAGGCGGTTGAGATATACGCCGGCGATGGTGGGCTGCTCGGGTACGTAGCGGGTTTCTCCGTCCACGATGGAAGCCAGGGTAGAGACTTCCTGCGGGGTCATGCCCTGGGCATGGGCGGCATCCACCCTCTCGGGCGTCCACCAGGCGTCCCGTTCTTTGGCAAAACGGTCAAAGATGTCGCGCACGGAAGCGGTCCACATCATCTGGTAGGTGTCGGGGATGACCATGGTGAATACCTGTTTGTAGTCTACGCCGTAGTTTTTGAGAGAATCCCTGGAGTAGATGAAGGAAGCTATCTCTGCGGAATCGGCCAGCATCTGGGCACCAATCTTGCGCGCCAGCACGCCCGGAGTGCGGATAGCGCCGGAAAGCGTCAGGTTCACGGGCGTCTGCCAGCCCTTGTGGAGCATGCGCGTGACATATACGCTGGTGCAGGTGGAGTCTATGCGGTAGTGGCCCACTTCAAGGGTTTCCACGTCCTTGAATACGCGGCGCAGGCTGGCGGGCTTACGGACTTGTCCGCTTGCGATGATGCTGTCGCAAACGGTCTCTGGCTCCATCCAGGGGTAGACATACACGTCAAGAGTCCCCTCAAAATTGGGCGATTTGTGGTCGTACCAGTACCGATAGGCTTTGACGCCGGCAAACAGGCCGATGACCAGGGCGGCAGCAATGCAGATCCAGATCCACTTTTTCATAGGCTATCGAAGTTTCAGTTCATCGAGGTGGTGAAGCGTTACCGGCTCCTTGAGGCCGTTGAGCTTGCGGATGGCCTTCTCCTTTACGGCAAAGCGCTGGCAAATGGCGTGGAAGTCTTCTCCGTCCTCTTCTACGATGTATTTCTCCAGGCCTTCCTGGGCCTTGTTTTTCTTGGCTGCGAGGTACACGATGGTACCGGGCCGGAGTTCGGGGTTGCCTTTGAGGTCGTTATAGCGCAGAATCTCGCGTTTGAAAAGGTGATACTCTTTTGCGATGGATGCGTAGGTCTCTCCCTCCATGGCATACACGAAAGGAACTCCGTTCAAGGAGTAGAGCTTGCGGTCCAGGCTGAAGGAGAATTCCTCCGAGACGGGGACGGATACGGCCGTGTTGGTGCGGATGATCACCGGCTCTTCAATCTTGTGAGGAGGTGCCGGCATGGCGGCAGCTTCCTGCGGCGTCATGGTGTCATAGCGGGAGAGGTCATAGTCCTCAATGTATTTGATGAGTTTGGCGGGATACTTGGGGTCTGTCGCATAACCGGCCTTCTTGAGGCCGTAAGCCCAGCCCTTGTAGTCTGTAGTTTCCAGGTCAAAGAGGAACTTGTAGCGGTCCCGGTAGCGGAGGAAGTCCGAGTGGTCCCGGAAGCTTTCTTCGGGAGAGTCATACACGCGGAAGCATTCTCCCCGGGCATCGTCGTCATGGTACATGGTCTTCCCCTTCCAGCCCACATGGCACTTGATGCCAAAGTGGTTGTTCCCTTCCTTTGCCAGGCGGGAGAGGCCGGAGCCGGACTCCAGAAGCCCCTGTGCCAGCGTGATACTGGCGGGTACACCGCTCCGGTGCATCTCCTCTACGGCGAGGGAAGCATAGCGTTTGATATATCGTTCCTGGGGCGTATCGTCCCCCGCTGCCCATGCGAGCAGCCCAAGCAAAAAAATAGCGGCTACAAGAATTTTCTTCATAGCCGCTAAGTTACGAAAAATTCTTCAAAACTGGATTCTATCTACAATGCCGCGTTGACGCAAAAACGCCATTCTGTGCGTTCTGTGTGTCAACGCGGCAAGGTTTTTGGGCAAAACGGGCGTTTTTGCTGCCGCGTTGACGCAAAATCGGCCTCTGGCGCATTCTGTGTGTCGACGCGGCCAGGAACTAGATATCGTAGTCCTCCCCGTCCGACGTGGCGTAGGTTTCCGGGAAGATGGCGCGGCATTCGGCCTCGTAGGGGCGGATGTCGGTGTTGCGGGAGGAATAGTGGCCGATGAGAAGCTTGGCGGCACCGGCAGCAAGGGCTACCTGCGCGGCCTGTGCGGTGGTGGAGTGGTGGCGAAGCGCACCTTGGTCGGCCAGATCATGAAGGTACGTTGCCTCGTGATAGATAACGGTAGTGCCTTTGAGCCAATCGGCCTCCTCCGGAAAGGGAGCGGTGTCGGTGACGTAGGCGTAGCTGCGGGGGACAAAGGGCTTGTAGGCGGCTTCGGAGACCGGGATGGAGCTGCCATCGGCCCGGAGGACATCCTCCCCGCGCTTGAGGGTGCCGATCTCCGTGAGGGTGAGGCCGAACTCTTCGATGGCCTCCTTGTACACGTTGAAGGGCGGTTCTTTTTCCTCGAAGCGGAAACCGAAGGTCTCGATGCCGTGGTTCAGCGGGAACGCCTCAACGCGGAGGCTTTTGGTTTCCAGGATGGTCTCCGGCTCCTTCATCTTCAGGGGCGTGTAACGGATTTCGAAGCCGATGCCGTCTCCGTAGTAGCTGAGGAAGAACTTGAGGATGGGACCGAAATTCGCGGGGGCGAAGATGTTGAGGGGCACCTGCCGGCCTTTCATGCCCAGGGTGGAGAGCAGGCCGAAGATCCCGAAGACGTGATCCCCGTGAATATGGGTGAGGAAAAGGGAATCCAGCTTCATCATGGGTACCTTGTGGGCTACCATGGCGTACTGGGTTCCTTCTCCACAGTCCAAAAGGAATAAGCGCCCGTGCACTTGGAGTGCCTGGGCGCTTTGATTCCGGCCCCTTACGGGCATGGCCGAAGCCGTGCCCAATAAGGTGACCTTAAATATATGGGGTGAATTACTCACCCTTCTCGAGCTGCTCCTTGAGGGCGGCCAGGGCGGAGATGTCACCGAGGGTGGTCTTCTCTACATTGCTCTGGACCTTCTTGATGGCCTTCTTGGCGCCTTCGGCCTCGGCGGTTTCCTTGGCCGCCTTGGCTTCCTGGTAGGTGCGGACGTGGGACACGCGGATGGTGCGGGTGCTGCGGCGCAGATCCACAACCTTCACGGGCAGGGTTTCACCGACGATGGGGGCCTTGCCGTCTTCCTTGGTGAGTTCGCGGTTGAAGGCGCTTACCTCGGTGCCGTCGGCCAGGGTGAGGGTGGTGTTCTTGTCACCGATCACGCTCACGG
>CAMODD010000104.1:0-4121 GCA_946611215.1 uncultured Bacteroidales bacterium
CAATTCTTACATTCGAAAGACTATGGTCTCAAGCGAATCAAATGACTCCAGCACGGCAGGATGCGCAAAAACGCACGAAAATGCGCATCTAGCAATGCTCCAGCACTCCGGGATGCGCAAAACAAGGCCAAAATGCACATCCAGAAATGCTCGCAATAAAAAACCGGCCCTGGCGGAATGCCAAGACCGGATGGGTATGGGGGCAGAACCGTTACTTTCTCATTTTGCTCTCCATGAGGGTGTCGTACTGGAGGCGCTTGCGGAAGATGTCGATGGCCGTATAGATGGCGCTCATCATGGAGCGGGGATCGGCTTCGTCACGGCCGGCCATTTCATAGGCGGTGCCGTGGTCCGGAGAGGTGCGTACGATGGGGAGGCCGGCGGTGAAGTTGACACCATCGGCGAAAGCAATGGCCTTGAACGGGGCCAGGCCTTGGTCGTGGTACATGGCCAGCGTGGCGTCAAAGCGGGCATAGTTGCCAAGGCCGAAGTAACCGTCGGGGGAGTACGGACCAAAGGCCTGGATGCCTTCTTCCTGTGCCTGCTGCACGGCGGGGAGGATGATGTTCTGTTCTTCGTCTCCCAGCAGGCCGCCGTCACCGCAGTGGGGATTGAGGCCCAGGACGGCAATCTTGGGATCGGGGATGCCGAAGTCACGCTCCAGCGAGGCCTTCATGGTGCGAAGCTTGGACAGGATACTTTCCTTGGTAAGGGTCTTGGAAACATCCCGGAGCGGAATGTGGCCGGTGACTACACCCACTTTGAGCTGGGAACTTACCATGATCATGGTAACGTCGTCAACCCCGAACTCTCTTTGCAGGTATTCGGTGTGACCGGTGTTGGAGAAGCCCTCGGCGTTCATGGCGCGCTTGTTGATGGGCGCGGTGACAAGAACGTCAATCTGGCCGTCCTTGAGATCCTTGACGGCTACTTCCAGCGACTTGATGGCCGCCTTGGCACTGTCCGGGGTGCTCTGGCCAGGCTCTGCATAGACATTGTCCGGCAGGCAGTTCACAAGGTTGATCTTTTTCTGTTTTGCCTCGGCGGCCGACGGAATGACGTTGATGTCCATGGGACCTATGTTGTGTACGGTCTTGCGGTAGAAGCCCATGAGCTTGGACGAGCCGTAGATGACCGGCGTGAACGAATCCAGGATGCGTTCATCGCAGAGGGATTTGATGATAACTTCGTATCCGATGCCGTTGCTGTCACCCTGGGTGATGCCCACGACGAGTTTAGGGAGTGCCATATCTATATGAGTTGTGTTTCTTGAATGTATCCGGTGTCTTCGGGAAGCCCTTCTCCGTGGTAAGCGGCTACGGCCAGGCGGTCGCAGCGTTCGTTTTCGGGGTGGCCGGCGTGTCCTTTGATCCAGTGGAAGGCAACGCGGTGACGGGCGTAAACGGCATCGAAGCGCATCCAGAGGTCTACGTTTTTCTTGCCCTTGAAGCCCGTGCGTTTCCATTTGTCCAGCCAGCCTTCATTGAGGGCCTTCACTACATACGAGGAGTCGCTTACCACGTGAACCTCCGCGTTGTCCCATTTGATTTGTTCCAGGCCGATGATGACGGCCAGGAGCTCCATACGGTTGTTGGTTGTGCGGGCAAAGCCGCCCGACATTTCTTTCTCATAGGTGCCGCAGCGAAGCACTACGCCGTAGCCTCCCGGGCCGGGATTGCCGCTGGCGGCACCGTCCGTAAAGAGGTATATGGGTGGCTTCTGGTCCATGTGAGTAACGCTTTGAAGCACAAAGATAGTAAAAAACTACCTTCGATGAAATTTTTGATAAATGGAAAATATACCGTACATTTGCATAAATGTGCAAAACCAAAACTACTTTATATTATGAAGAAAATTATTGTGATCCTTGCCCTGAGCCTGGTGGCTCTGACGGCTAAAGCGCAGGTTTACGTGGGTGGCGGTCTTTCTTTCTGGGGAAGCGGCAACGCCGCTGCTTTCAGCATTGCTCCCGAAGCCGGTTATTGCTTTGACGACAGCATGGCGGCGGGTCTGAGCCTCGGCCTTCGCTTTGGCAATGGCGCAACCGCCCTTTCCATCGACCCTTACTTCCGCTATTATTTTGCCGAGGTGGGTCCCGTCCGCTTCTTTGGCGACGCTCACTTCAACTTCACGCACACGATGGCCGGTGATGCCAGCACTTCCACCTGGGGCATCGGCGTACGTCCCGGCATTGCTGTGAGCCTTACCGACAGCTGGTCCCTCGTGGCCCACGTCGCCCGGTTGGGTTATTATGAGGGCGCCTTTGGCTTCAATCTCAATACCGGATCTTCCATCGGCGTGTACTATGCTTTCTAGGCCGATGCCACCGATTTCGCGCGCAGTCCCTCCGGGGGCTGCGTTTTTTTATGTCCCGGAGAATGTGTACATTTGTAAGCTATGAATAAATTGACAGACTTCGTAAAGCAGCAGGTAGAAGCATCGGCCCGGGTGAAGGAAGATTTCCTCGCCGATGAGAAGGCCATGGGGACGGTGGCTGAGGTCGCTGCGCTCATGGTGGAAACCTATCGTCGCGGGGGAAAGGTCCTCTGGGCGGGAAACGGTGGGTCGGCGGCCGATGCCCAGCATATGGCGGCCGAGCTCGTGAACAAGTTCCGGCTCAACCGGTCGGGGCTGCCGTCATCGGCCCTCACCGTGGATACGTCCATCCTTACGGCCATCGGCAATGACTATGGCTATTCGGAAGTGTTCTATCGGCAAATCATTGCCGGCGCTGCTGCGGGGGACGTATTTATCGGCATATCTACCTCCGGCAATTCGGAGAATCTGGTGCGCGCGCTGGACGCCTGCCGCGAGAAGGGAGTGCATGCGGTGGCGCTCGTGGGCGGAAAAGCGTGCAAGATGGACGCGTATGAGCATGTCATCCGCGTTCCTTCTACGGATACTCCGCGCATCCAGGAATGCCAGACGCTTGTGGGTCACATCCTCTGCGATGTCGTGGAGAGGGAACTCTTTGGCGGCGAAAGTTTTTCCCGGTGTTAAATTTTTTTAGAAATTCGGTAATATCTATGATATTATCGGAAATTTTTACTAACTTTGCCACGCCTTTGAAAGCAAGAATGTTTAACAAACAATAAATTAACACACAACAATTATGATCAGACTTGGTATTAACGGTTTTGGCCGTATCGGTCGTATGGTTTTCCGCGCTGCTGTGGAGAACTTCAACAAGGACATCGTTGTGGTAGGTATCAATGACCTCCTCGATCCCGATTATCTCGCTTACATGCTCAAGTACGACTCCGTACATGGCCATTTCAACCACGATATCAAAGTGGAAGGCAACTACCTCATCGTAGACGGCAACAAGATTCAGGTCTTCTGCGAGAAGGATCCCGCCAACATCACCTGGGGCGCTCTCAACACCGACGTCGTTGTTGAGTCCACCGGTTTCTTCCTCACCGCCGAGCTCGCTGAGGCTCACATCAAGGCTGGTGCCAAGAAGGTGATCATGTCCGCTCCTTCCAAGGACGCTACCCCTATGTTCGTTTACGGCGTAAACCACAACACCTACGCTGGCCAGAACATCATCTCCAACGCTTCCTGCACCACCAACTGCCTGGCTCCTATCACCAAGGTGCTCAACGACAAGTTCGGTGTGGTCCGTGGCCTGATGACCACCGTGCACGCTGCTACCGCTACCCAGAAGACCGTTGACGGTCCTTCCAAGAAAGACTGGCGTGGTGGCCGTGGTATCCTCGAGAACATCATCCCTTCCTCTACTGGCGCTGCCAAGGCTGTAGGTAAGGTTCTCCCTGAGCTCAACGGCAAACTGACCGGTATGTCCCTGCGTGTTCCCACCTCCGATGTTTCCTTCGTGGACCTCACCTGCGAACTCGCTAAGGAAGCTACCTACGAGGAGATCTGCGCTGCCATGAAGGCCGCCTCCGAGGGTGAACTCAAGGGTGTTCTCGGTTACACCAACGAGGCCGTGGTTTCCACCGACTTCCGCAACGATTCCCGCACTTCCATCTTCGATGAGAAGGCCGGTATCCAGCTGGACAAGACCTTCGTGAAGGTTTGCGCCTGGTACGACAACGAGTGGGGCTACAGCAACAAGGTTTGCGAAATGGCTAAGGTGATCACCAAGTAATTTCGATACC
>CAMODD010000105.1:0-3819 GCA_946611215.1 uncultured Bacteroidales bacterium
CGATGATCAGGCAGATGATGATCAGGGACATGAAGCCTGCGCCACCCTCGATGAACTTGGTCTTGAGGGCCTGGTGAAGGGGAACTTCTTCACCGGAACCGGCAAACAGGTCAACGACCTCTTCGGCCTCTTCGACCTGCTCCGTGGCGGCGGGAGCTGCGTCCTCTTCCTGAGCGGAAGCGATGTTTGCAGTGAAGGTCAGAAGACCGGCGACTGCCAAAAACATGAAAAACTTTTTCATAATCGTTTTTGTGTTGTTAGTTATTAATGAATTTTAGTTGATAAAATATCCTTACATATTTGGTCGTGCAATTTAGTAATAAAAATCGGAATAGCCAAAGATTATTTGCTTATTTCACCGCACAGGTTCTTTTCCAGCATGGTTTTTACCCACTGGTTATTGTCGCTTCTTCCCATGAGACAGAACAACTTACCGAGGGCTGCTTCGGTGGTGATGTCGGCTCCCGACAGGACGCCGGCATGCTTGAGCGAAGCACCGGTTGCGTAGAGGTTCATGTTCACAGTTCCCGATTTGCACTGGGTGACGTTCAGGAGAATCTTGCCCTGGGCATCGGCCTCCTTGAGAATCTGGAGGAACCACTCTTTGGAGAGGGCGTTTCCGGAGCCGTAGGTCTCGATGATGCAGGCTCTGATTTCGGGAGCGCAGAGGAAGTGGCGGGCGACCATCGGCGTAATGCCCGGATGGATTTTGAGGATGGAAACGCGCGTATCGAGGTGGGTCTGGACGCGAAGCTGGGCGTCCCAGTAGACGGGCTTGCGGATGATGTCGGTGTTGTAGCGGATGTTGATGCCGGCCTCGGCGAGGGGCGGGCAGTTGGGGCTGGCGAAGGCGTTGAAGGCCTCGGCGCTGTACTTGGTGGAACGGTTGCCGCGGAGGAGCAGGGAGTCAAAGCAGATGGCTACTTCCGGGACGTAGGCATGGCCTTCGGGGTCCTTGGCGGCGGCAATCTCCACGGCCGATATCAGGTTTTCCTTGCCGTCGGTGCGGGGTACGCCGATGGGAAGCTGGCTTCCCGTGAAGACGACAGGTTTGGTGAGCCCTTCCAGCATGAAACTGAGGGTGGAGGCGCTGTAGGCCATGGTATCGGTTCCGTGCAGGATGACAAAGCCGTCGTATTCTTCATATTTGTCGCTGATGAGCTGGGCCAGGTCTGCCCACAGGGACGGTTCCACGTCCGAGGAGTCGATGAGCGGATCGAAGGTGTAGGAGTCGATGCGGACGTCGAACTTGTTCAGTTCCGGCACTTCTTCCTTTATCTGGCTGAAGTCAAAGGGCTTCAGGGTTCCGTCGGCAGGGTCTTCCTTCATGCCGATGGTACCTCCGGTGTAGATGATTAAGACAGACTTCATATTCCGAACAGTTTTTCTGCGTTTTGGGTTGTGATGGACTCGGCCTCGGCGGGGCTGATGCCTTTGATTTCCGCTACTTTGGCGGCTATAAGGGGGAGGTATGCGCTTTCGTTGCGCTGCCCCCGGTGCGGAACGGGTGCCAGGTAGGGCGCGTCGGTCTCCAGAAGGATGTGCCGCAGGGGAATGCGCTCCAGCGTTTTGGCAATGCCGGCGTTCTTGAAAGTAACCACTCCGCCGATACCCACTGAGAAGTCTCCGTAGCGGTTGGCCCGTTCGTAGATCTCATAGCTGGCTGTAAAGCAGTGCAGGTTACCCCTCAGGCCAAGGTGCGCGCAGTCTTTGAGGATGGCCAGAAAGTCCTCCCAGGCATCCCTCAAGTGGATATTTACCGGAAGGTTCAGCTTGGCTGCCAGTTCCAGCTGGATTCTCAGGACCTCTTTCTGCTGCTCCACATATTCAGTGCCTTCGTGATAGTCCAGGCCAATTTCTCCAACGGCGACAATCTGGTCTTCGGCTCCGAAAATGCGGTGGACCTGGTCCAGTTCGTCCTTCCAGTTGTCGGCTGTGACGGATCCGGGGTAGAAGCCTGCCATCTGGAACAGCACGCCGGGATGGCGTCGGCCCACCTCCCACATGGCGGGCCGTTCGGTGCTGTCGATATCGGCCTGAATCATTTTTCCCACGCCGGCGTCGAGCGCCCGCTGGATGGCAGCTTCCGCATCGGGCAGCAGCCACTCGTCGTAGAAATGGGTATGGGTGTCGATGAGCATAATAATTCAACAAATTTCGCCCATCCCAGCGACTTTTCCAAATCTTTTTACGCGTACGTTGCAGCCAGGGCACAGCGGCGCAGAAGGTCTGTGGTGATGATGCCTTCCGCTTCCAGGAGCCCGATGCTCTCCAGAACCTGGCCGATGGAAAGGCCCGTGAAGACGGTAAGGTCGTCGGCCGTGGCACCGCGGTTCGTGCGGATGGCCATGCCCACGGTGACGGCGGGCGCATCGGACCCGAAGCGGTTTTCGAGGTGCTGCCGGAAGCGGGCTTCGGTCCAGCAGGTGTGCCACGATCCGCCGGCCCCGCGGACACGGCTTCCGAGCCCCAGCTGCCCGATCAGCTCTTCCGGCGAGGTAATGATGCGGGCCATGTTGCAGCCGATGAGCGAGTTGCACCCGGCCGAGCGGATGTCGTCCATGCGTCCCGGGATGGCAAAGACCTCGCGCGAGTACTCGTTGGCATACTTAGCGGTCATCAGTGAGCCGCCTTTCGTCTTGGATTCCACCACCAGGACAGCCGATGAAAGCGCCGCTATGATGCGGTTGCGCCGAAGGAAATTGAGCGCGACGGGGGACGTTCCCAGCGGATAGTCGGTGAGGAGGGTACATCCGGGTCTCCGGGCCATCTCCGCCGCCAGGTCTTCGTGCTGCCAGGGGTAGATCCGGTCAATGCCGGTAGGCATGACGCCAATCGTGCTGAGGCCCTTTTCCAGCGCCGTCCTGTGCGCGATGCCATCGGCCCCATAAGCCATTCCGCTCACGATTGTCGGCTGCACGGCGGCCGATGCCAGCGCTTCCACCAGCTTGCGGCACCACTCCCGCCCGTAAGGGCTGATGTCCCGCGTTCCCACAATGGCGATCATCGGCCTGAACCCGAAAATCTCCGTGGGGGAGGAGCATGTATGGAGGTACAGGCCGATGGGCGGTGCCGGAATCTCCCGCAATGCTTCCGGATAGCCGTCGTCATTGAAGCCGATGAAGCGAAACCCCAGCGCATCGACGCGCCGGAGCTCACTGTGGGCCCATTCCAGTTCTGGCGGAATGAGCCTTGGAAGGAGCGGGCGAAGTGCCTCGGAGGAAGTGGTGGTATTGGCCAGAGAGCCGTCAAAGAGGTTGAGAGCACTGCCGGCCTGCTTCAGGAGCTCGATGGCCAGCTGGGGATGATAACCGAAAATTTTGTTCAGGGCGCATAGCGCCACATGTTCGTCTGTATAGTTCATACCCCAAAGATAATCAATCGGCCCGAGCATAATTTCCGCGAAACGCATGTAAACTACTGTCTATCAACGCTCTAACTTTTTCTCTTTGGGCTGGCCAGCCTAAAGAGAAAAACGTAAGTGCTTGGCGATGAGCTTGTTATAGTGTGTTCGCCGATGGGGTGTCTCGGGCCGATGGTGCCACAAAAAAGCCCCACCGGTTATCGGCAGGGCTATTGGACAAGGGGGAAGCTCATCTAGACGACGAGGAGGGCGTCTCCATAGGGGCCGAAGCGGTAACCTTCCTTGAGGGCTTCCTCGTAAGCGGCCATCACTCCCTTGTAACCCCCGAAGGCGGCTACGCTCATGAGCATGGTGCTCTGCGGCAAGTGGAAGTTGGACACGCAGGCATCCGGAACCGAATACTGGTACGGCGGGAAGATGAACTTGTTGGTCCAGCCGTCGTAGGGATTCACTTC
>CAMODD010000106.1:0-3763 GCA_946611215.1 uncultured Bacteroidales bacterium
CCTTGATGGCCTCGAGGCAGGCATCGGCAGCGCCCTGTGAGAGGGCGGGGGTGATACCGGTCCAGTGGAACCAGTCGGCGCCTTCGAGTACCTTGTGCCAGTCTACCATGCCGGGTTTGATTTCTGATACAGAGGAGTGTGCCCTGTCATAGACAACCTTGCTTCCACGTGCCACGGCACCGGTTTCAAGGTAATAGATGCCGATGCGGTCTCCGCCGTAGACGATGCTGTCCGTATTCACGCCGAAGCCCTTGAGCTCTGCTGTGCACATGTCGGCAATGTCGTTCTTGGGGAGCCGGGTTACGAAGTGTGCGTCCACGCCGTAATTTGCGAGCGAGACGGCCACGTTGGCTTCACCGCCGCCAAATGTTGCGTCAAACTGATGAGCCTGTGAAAAACGCTGGTACCCGGGGGTGGAAAGGCGAAGCATTACTTCACCGAAGGTTACTACTTTAGCCATATTTTACTGTTTGTTTGATGATTGTCTTACGTGAAGTTCCATCGGAATGATTTCAGTGCCCGTGCGGCCGTCCAGGAATGCGTGTGCGGCGGCCTGGCCCATGTCGAAGGGGTGCTGCCCCAGGGAGCTCAGGGAGGGGGTCATGATGTCGGCCCAGAATTCGTTGGCGGTGCCCACTATGCCGATATCTTCCGGAATCCGTAGGCCGGCTTCCCGTGCAGCATCCATTGCCCCCAGGGCGGCATAGTCGCCGCAGCAGTAGAGGGCGTCGCAGCCGTCGGCAATGGCCTTCCCGGCCGATTCCTTGCCTGTTTCGTAGAGGATGGAATCCGGGTAGACGTATTTCTTGTTGAACCCGAGGCCGGCGTCTTCCAGCGCCATCCTGTACCCCGCCAGACGCTCCACAAAGGCCATGCAACTCATATATCCCGCAATTGTGCCGATGCGCTTGTACCCCTTCTTGATGAGGTGCATTGTGGCCTGGTAGGCTCCGTCGCAGTTGGCACCGACTACCTTTGCGCCGGGAAGGTCGGGGAAGACGCGGTCGAACTGGACGATGGGGAGGTCTCCCATGATCTCGCGGATGTGGTTCCCGTCTTTGGATTCGATGGAGTGGGAGATTATGACTCCTGCTGCGCGGTAGTTCTTGAGGGCCTTGAGTGCCTTGATTTCCGAATCCAGGCTCTCCTGGCTCTGGCAGATGATGACATTGTAACCGGCACTTGAAAGGACATCCTCTGCGCCGCCGATGAAGTTTGCGAAGAATTCCCTTCGCACCCTTGGAACCACGATTCCAACGATGTTGGAGCGGCCTTTCCTGAGGTTGGATGCCACGAAGTTGCGCTCGTAGCCCATCTCCGCGGCCTTTTTCTCCACGGCGAGTCGAGTCTTCTCTTTTACGCGGGGGTTCCCGGCGAGTGCCCGGGAAACTGTTGACGGCGTAATGCCCAGTGCAAGTGCGATATCGGTTATAGTTGTCATAGTACAACCACAAATATACAAACGTTTGTAAAAAACTCCAAAAAAAGTTACGCATCATGCATTCTGTTTTATCATTTTATTGTTAATTTTGTGTCATGCGCAAGAGCCACATAATCACAATCGTCGCCGCAGTCATATTCTGCGGCTGTTCAACTGCGGAAAACCAGACCGCCGAGTTCCGATACACAAACCCCGTACTCCACCTCGACTATTCGGACCCCGACGTCTGCAGGGTGGGGGACGACTACTGGATGACGGCATCGTCCTTCAACTGCATGCCCGGCCTTCCCATACTCCACTCCAGCGACCTCGTCCACTGGCAGCTGGTGGGTGCCGCGCTTGAGGACTACGAAGGTGCCCACATGCCCGTCCCGCACGGAAAAGCCGTCTGGGCCCCAGCCATCCGCTACCACGACGGTTGGTACTACATCTTCGTGGGCGACCCGGACCGCGGTATCTTCATGGTGCGCACCCAGAACCCCCTGGGCCGATGGGAAAAGCCCGTCTGGCTGGTCCGTGAGAAGGGTTTCATAGACCCGTGCCCCCTCTGGGACGATGACGGCCGCGCCTGGCTCTCCCACGGCGAAGCCGGCTCCCGCGCCGGACTCAAGAGCGTCCTCTTCGTCGCCCCCATGAGTGCCGATGGAACCACCCTCCTTGGCCCTTCCCGCATAGTCTACGACGGCCATTCCACACAGCCCACCATTGAAGGTACCAAGTTCTACAAGAGAGGCGGATACTACTATATATTCTCCCCGGCCGGCGGAGTAGCAACCGGCTGGCAAACAGTTCTCAGGAGCACCTCACCTTATGGACCGTTTGAGGAGAAGATAGTGATGGCCTGGGCTCCCGGAACCATCAACGGCCCCCACCAGGGCGCCTGGGTAGACACCCCCTCCGGCGAAAACTGGTTCCTCCACTTCCAGGACAAGGGCGCCTACGGCCGCATCGTCCACCTTCAGCCCATGCAGTGGAATGCCGACGGCTGGCCCTTCATCGGCGAAGACCCCGACGGCGACGGCGTTGGCCAGCCGGTACGCTCCTGGAAGATGCCTTCTGTCATTTCGAGCGAAGTCGAGAAATCTCTCCCCGGCCCTTACGGCCTGTCCCTGGACTGGCAGTATGCGGCAGTGCCGTCTCCGTACTGGCACATGGCGCTGCAGGGAGAGGACATAAGACTCTACAGTGTAGAGCAAAAATGGCCCTGGAGGAGCCTATGGGACTCCCCGAACACACTTTTGCAGAAGTTCCCCGCAGAGCGTTTCACCGTTACGGCGCGTATGGTTTTCAAACCCAACCCGCAGCTCAAGGAGAAAGGTGAGAATGCCGGTTTTGCCGTCATGGGCAACGACTACGCAGCACTGAAACTCACAGATACTGCCGATGGCGCCGTGCTTGAATACGTGGTATGCGAAGGCGCATCAGAATGCGCTCAGGAAAAGGTGCAGAGGCTGGCTGTCCTTCCTTATGAAATGGTACCTCTTCCGCATGAATATGAGTCCAAAAACGTACCGCTGGTGCATTATCCTGACATGCCCCAGGCAGAATTGTGGGTAAAGCTGGAAGTGCGTCCGAGGGCTGTGGAAGGAAACGTCCCGGATGCCGTGTGCAGGTTCTATTGGAGCACGGACGGCAAGCAGTATAATAAAATTGTTTCTCCGTTCACGGCAAAGCCTGAACTGTGGATTGGAGCCAAGTTCGGATTCTGGTGCAACCGCTTTGCTCCCAAGAATGATTCCGGCTGCGTCGATGTAACAAATTTGGAAGTAAAACCCGAATTCGCGCCGCTGGAAGGCTTTAATTATGATGAGGATGCCGTTGCGGACTACGCGCTTCCGAGTGTCCTTAAGTTTCAAAATCAAAAGCAAATCGGGAGCCTTAAGGCATGGGAAAAGAAGCGCTCGGAACTGCTTGGCATACTTGAGTCAGAGATGTACGGCACATCGCCCGGCCGTCCTGCAGAAGAGAGCTTCGATCTGCTCTCGGAAGAGCGCAACGCTCTTGACGGTCTTGCAACCAGAAAGGAAGTAAGGGTGAATCTTGGAGGAGGGGAGTATCTTACCCTCCTTTCTTATATTCCGAATGCGTTCAAGGACCCACCCGTCTTCCTTGGAGTCAACTTCTTCGGCAACCATACAGTGTCCGATGACCCCGGCATATCTCTCCCGGACATATCCCGCTGGCGCAGTAACTTCGTGCTGGAACCACGCGGCTCCCGGAGCCAGCGCTGGCCACTTAAAGCGATACTTGAGATGGGATATGCTATTTCCACTTTCTGCTGTGAGGACGTAGCACCCGATTCAGATTCCGATAATTCCAAGC
>CAMODD010000107.1:0-3762 GCA_946611215.1 uncultured Bacteroidales bacterium
ACCTTCATCTTCCAGTGGCTGTACTGCTTCCTTTACGGGACGGTGCTCAGCGCCATCATGTCAAGGTACATCTTTATCCAGAAGCTGTTCGACGGCCCTTCTTCCAACGATAATGAACCTGACAATCAGTAGTTTATGGACCTTTCCATCATAATACCCTTATACAACGAGGCCGAATCCCTCCCGGAACTCAAAGCCTGGATCGACACCGCCCTCAAAGACTTTACCTACGAAATCATCTTTGTCGATGACGGCTCTACCGACGGGTCTTGGGATGTTATCAAAGGCCTCTCCGGGCCCGTCAGGGGCATCCGGTTCCGCCGCAATTACGGAAAATCGGCCGCACTGTACGAAGGTTTCGCCGCCGCGGAAGGGGACATCGTCGTCACCATGGATGCCGATCTGCAAGACTCCCCGGAGGAGATTCCGGAGATGGTCCGGATGATCCGCGAAGAGGGCTATGACCTGGTTTCAGGCTGGAAGCAGCACCGCAAGGACAACGCCCTGACTAAAAACCTCCCCTCCAAGCTCTACAACGCCACCGCCCGCCGCGTCACCGGCATCAAGCTTCACGACATGAACTGTGGCCTCAAGGCCTACAGGGCCGATGTCGTCAAGAACATCGAAGTCTACGGCGAAATGCACCGCTACATCCCGTACCTTGCCAAGAACGCCGGTTTCTCCAAGATAGGGGAGAAGCCCGTCCACCATCAGAAACGCAAGTACGGCAAGTCCAAGTTCGGCATGGACCGCTTCGTGAACGGCCTCCTGGACCTCATGAGCCTCTGGTTCCTCTCCCGTTTCGGGGGCAAGCCGATGCACTTTTTCGGCACCAGCGGCATCCTAATGTTCCTGGTTGGCTTCGTCATGACGATATGGATCATCGTGGAGAAGCTGGTCCTCCAGGGCCAGGGTCTCCGTTACCGCGCAGTGACAGACCAGCCCCTCTTCTATCTGGCGCTGGTCGCACTGGTCCTTGGTGTGATGCTGTTCCTTGCCGGATTTATCGGCGAAATGGTATCCCGCACCGCTCAGGGCAGGAATTCTTACCAAATCAAGGAAAGACTCTAGAGGCTATTTGCCGATATTGATAAATGGGAGGGCGCCTCCGCCGTTATATTCGGGGAGTTTGCCGTCCCATTTTTCTATTGCGTCCTGCTGTACGAGGAGGGAGGTGATGGAGGCGGCGACAGTGCGGTTGTAGTAGGCTTCGCCGTCGGCCTTGATCTTGAGGGCGCGGGCTTCACCTTCGGCCTTGGCGATTTCGATCTTGGCGTTGGCCTCTGCTTCTTTCACCTGGTTTTCTGCGCGAAGGGCGCTCTGGATGGCGGCGTTCTTCGCGTCAATCATCTGGCGGAGTGATTCCGGAGGGGTGATTTGGGATGTAAACTCCTGGACGATAAAGCCTTCCGTTCCGAGTGAGTTGTCCAGCATGGCCCTTACCTCGCTCTCGAACTTGGCGCGGGAGGCCATGAGTTCGTCGGAGGAGTAGTTGTTGGCGGTGATGCGGTATGCGTCGTAGATGCAGGTGCGCATGTAGCCGGCCTCGATGTCCTTGAGCGATTTACGGTACTTGGTGAATATGTCTGCTGCCTTGTCCCTGTTGAGCATGTAGGCCAGGGCGGGGTCCATGGAGAAGGTGGCTGCGTCCTTCGTGGTTACCGTGAAAGGTGCATAGTCCACGCGCTGCACATATACGGGATATGTGAAGATGGCGGTAGTGAGGGGATTGTATATGACAAGACCGTTCACAGGCTGCGTCTCAAGCTTTCCCTGCTCAGTGAGAGAGAACTTCTTGAACTTGATGCCCACTTCCGAGTTGTCGATGAGCCTTGTGCAACTGATTGCGCAGATGATGAGCACTGCCAGTACGGAAATGATGATTGTTATAGCACGTTTCATAGCTTGATGGTTTGATTATACAAATATAAGTATATTTTGGGAAACTGTTGCCGGGTTGGCCGCCGGAGCATGTCCTCGCGTTGCCGCGTTGGCAGCCGAAGCCACCCACAGCGCACCTTTCCGTGCCGACGCGGCAGACAAAACCGCCAAAACCGGCAAAATCGCTGCCGCGTTGGCAGCTAGAGCCACGTCCAGCACGTACTTTCGTGCCGACGCGGCAAGCAAAACCGCACGCGGCCGGGGCTATTGCACGCTAAACCGCAGGGCGACGGGTTCGGCCTTCATGCCGTGCGGGAGCTTTACGGTTACGCGCCCGTCCTTGACAGATGCGCGCACTTTCTTGCCGGTATTCAGGACGGTGATCTTGCCGGCCGGCAGGTTGCCGCTCCACGACAGGCTGGAGGGAAGCGCTTCGCCGTCCTTCAGGGCGTATACGGCATACATGGTCTTTCCGTCCTTGGAGGCGGTGAACCAGAGCTCACCGTCGTTGTAAACCCTGGTGATTCTGGTGCTGTAGATGGCGTCTCCGCATCGGCCCAGCCATTCGCCGATTTCCTCCAGGATGGCCACTGCAGGTGCTTCTATGAGGCCTTGAGGAGTAGGGCCGACGCCAAGGACCAGGCAGCCGCCCTTTGCTGTAATCTCTGCCAGCGTGCCGATAATGCGGCGGGCGCTCTTGTAGTGCGGGTCCGGCGTCCAGCCCCAGTCGTTCCCAAGGGTGATACAGGACTCCCACGGATGGTCTATCTGGTCTTTCGGAACGTTCTGCTCGGGCGTTTCGTAGTTCTCGTTGGGGCCTTCGATGGTGCGGTCCACGCATATGAGGCCGGGGCTCACGCGGCGCGCTTCCGGGAGGACCTCGTTCAGGCCAACTTCGTCGCCGGTTATCCAGCCGCCGTCCAGCCAAAGGATGTCAAGAGGGCCGAAGCGCCCGTCAGTGATTTCCCGTATCTGTCCCTTAGTGTAGTCTACGTAGCTTTTCCACCAGTCCGGGTGCATCTCTTTCTTGTAGTTAGGATGACGGTTTGGGGTGGCGTAGTAAGGATTCCAGAAGCCGTGGTGGTGCCAGTCCGGCTTGGAGAAGTATGCTCCGGTCATGAAGCCCTTCTGCCTGAAGGCTTTGAAGACGTCCTCGGCAACGCTCTTCCCGTACGGCCCGTGGGCTATGGAGAAGTCCGTGAGGGCCGAATCGTACATGCAGAAGCCGTCATGGTGCTTGGTGGTGAATATCATGTACTTCATGCCGGCGCGGGCGAACACATCGGCCCACTGCGCGGGATTGAAGTCCACGGGGTTGAACTCCTTCGCGAGGCCCCAGTACCACTGTTTGTAGCCCTCGTAGGTGGAGCCTTCCGGGCGCACTATCCAGTCCTCGTTACAGATGTTCCAGGATTCCACGATTCCGGGGACGGAATACAGTCCCCAGTGCATCAGAACGCCGAATTTCAGGTCCTGCCACCGATCCAGCTTTTCAAGGACGGCGGGGTCCTTCGGCCACTCGTACTGCGCACGTGCCGATACCGGCAGCAGCAGAAGCAATGCTATTACTATACGTTTCATGCTGCAAATATATATAAAAAATGTCTGGGTTGGGCGGCGCCCTGTGTCGATATCGGTCCCTTTGCCGCGTCGGCACAAAGGTACGTGCTGGACATGGTTCTGGGTGCCGACGCGGCAGTGGAACCAGGGCGCACCAGGTGCCGTCGGGCCATCAGCCGGGCCGCCCTCGGGGCGGCGGGGATGCGGTTTAGCGGCAAAGCGGAACAATATTCCGGGAATTATTACTATATTTGTAGGCTATTGCGAAAATAGCGAGTGAAAGACATTGTAAGTAATAAACTCAAAAAGATTATGATTGAC
>CAMODD010000108.1:0-3463 GCA_946611215.1 uncultured Bacteroidales bacterium
TGAACCTCTTCATCCAGATGTTCCGCTATGCGGCCGAGCCCTTCTTCTTCCAGCGTGCCAAAGACAAAAACTCCAAGGAGCTCTATGCCCTGGTCATGGAATGGTTTACGGCTTTCTGCGGCCTGGTCCTTCTGGGTGTCGTGGGCTATATCGACGTCATTTCACTATTCCTCGGCCGTGACTTCCGCGTGGGCGTGGACGTCGTCCCCGTCATGCTTCTCAGCTACATGCTCCTGGGCATGCTCTTCAACGTATCCATGTGGTACAAGCTCAGCGGCCGCACCAACATGGCCATCTGGATCACCCTGGCCGGCCTTGCCGTTACCACGGTCGTGAACATCGTTTTCATGCCGCGTTACTCCTACTGGGCATCGGCCTTCGGCCACCTGTCCAGCTATCTTGTCATGTTTGTCATCAGCGCCATTCTGGGCGCCCGGTACTATCCCATCCCCTACAAGTGGGGGCGCCTCCTTGCCATCTTCGGCCTCATGGGCCTCGCCTACGCCGGTATCGGCCTGTCGCTGCACCGGCTGGACTCCGTTGTCCTGAGGCTCATCGCGAATACCGCGCTCATCGGCCTGTACGGGGCCGCCGCCTGGGTATTCATGCGCCGAAGATCCGCCACAGAACACACACTTTATTAACCATTTATCACTATTCAATGAAAAAGTTAACTCTTATCCTTTCCGCGATGCTGGTGATGGCATGTGCCAAGCCGCAGCCGCAGGCCTTCCATGTGATTCCCATGCCGGCCGATGTCACCGTAAGCGAGGGTGCCTTCTGCGTGAAGGGTGCCGCCGTGCGCGTAGATGAGAACCTGGATGAGCTTTCTGAGAAGGCGGTGGGCCGATTCATCGCCGCCCTCGAGACCGCCACCGGCACCAAGACCAAGACCGGAGACAAAGGCTTTGTCTTCCAGCTCAACCCCAACCTCGCCGCCGAGCAGTACGCCATCAACATCAATGCCGATGGTGCCGTGGTGGAAGCATCGGCCCTGAACGGCTTCGTCTATGCCTGCGAGACCCTCAAGCAGATGCTCCCCGCCGCCATCTACGGAGACAAGAAGGCGAAGGCCGACTGGGTACTCCCTTACGTGAGCATCCTGGACCAGCCCCGCTTTGACTACCGCGGCATGCACCTGGACCCCTGCCGTCACTTCTGGACCATCGAGGAAACCAAGAAGTACCTGGACGTCATGACCGCCTACAAGCTCAACCGCTTCCACTGGCACCTCACCGAGGACCAGGGCTGGCGCATGGAGGTGAAAAAGTACCCCAAGCTCACCGAGATCGGTGCCTGGCGCAACGGCACCGTCATCAAGAAGGACTGGGACAGCAACGACGGCATCCGCTACGGCGGTTTCTACACCCAGGAAGAAATGAAAGAGATTGTACAATACGCTGCCGAGCGCGGTATCACCGTCATCCCCGAGATTGACCTCCCCGGCCACATGGTAGCCGCCCTCGCCGCCTATCCCGAACTGGGCTGCACCGGCGGCCCCTACGAGGTCTGGACCCGTTGGGGCGTCTCCGAGCAGATTCTCTGCGCCGGTAACGAGAAAATCTATACCTTCCTGGAAGATGTCTTCACCGAACTCATGGATATCTTCCCTTCCGAGTATATCCACATCGGCGGAGACGAGTGTTTCCCCTCCGACAAAGCGCTTCCCTGGGACAACTGCCCCAAGTGCGCCGCTCTCATGAAGAAGCTGGGCATCAAGAAGGGCCCCGATGCCAAACATTATCTGCAGAACTACGTGACCGCCCGCGTCCAGAAGTTCCTCAATGACAACGGCCGCAAGATCATCGGCTGGGATGAAATCCTTGACGGAGACCTGGCAGAGGGCGCTACGGTGATGTCCTGGCGCGGAACCAAAGGTGGCATCAAGGCTGCGGCCAAGGGCTTCGACGTGGTCATGACCCCCACCGACTACTCCTACTTCGACTACTATCAGAGCCATGAGCGTGACAAAGAGCCCTTCGGTATCGGCGGATATCTGCCGCTGGAGAAGGTGTACAGCTATGAGCCCTACGAAGGCATGGTGGCTGGCAGCGAAAGCCACATCCTGGGCGTCCAGTCCAATATGTGGACCGAGTACATCGCTACTCCCGAACATCTGGAGTACATGCTTATGCCCCGTATGTGCGCTACCGCCGAGACGCAGTGGTGCGCAGCCGGTACCAAGGATTACGAGCGTTTCAAGGCTTCCCTGGACCACACCTTCGAGATGATGGATGCGATGGGCGTGAACTACAGCCTGGACTACAAGGGCCTCATCGGCCTGGACCGCCAGCCTGCCCGCACCCCCGAAGAACTGGAGCAGTACCTGAAGGATAATCCTCGCGGCTGGTAATATTTTTGATCATGCAGCATAAGCCCTCGTCGAAAGAAGTACCCCTTTGGCAGATTTTCACGGTCTTTGCCAAGATCGGAGCCTTCACCATCGGCGGGGGCTATGCCATGATTCCGCTTATCCAGGCCGAGATGTCCCGTCGCGGCTGGATATCGGAAGACGAACTGCCCGACATCGTAGCCCTTTCACAGAGCGCGCCGGGCGTGATGGCCGTCAATATCTCCATCTTTGCCGGTCACAAACTGCGCGGCTTCAAGGGCAGTGTGGCCGCCACTCTCGGAAGCATTACGCCTTCCTTCCTCATGATTCTGTCCATCGCCATGTTCTTTACCGCTTTCAAGGACAACCCGTGGGTGGAACGTGCCTTCAAGGGCATCCGCCCCGTGGTGATTTCCCTCATCGCCGTTCCCATGGTGAGCATGGCCAGAAAATCCTGCACTTTATGGTGGAAGTGGCTTCTCGCCATTGTCTCCCTGGTGCTGGTGGCTTTCCTGAACGTATCCCCTATATATATTATAGTCTGCGTCCTTGTCGTCGGCTTCAGTATCACTTATTATAAGGAGGGCCGATGGAAACGCTAGCGCTGCTTCTCCAGCTGGCCTGGACCTTCTTCGTGATTGGCGCCTTCACCATCGGCGGAGGTTACGCCATGCTCTCCCTCATCCAGAATCAGGTGGTGGTGGAGCACCCCTGGATCAGCGAAAGCACGTTCACGGACATTGTGGCCATTTCCCAGATGACCCCCGGCCCTATTGGCATCAACAGTGCCACCTATGTGGGGTACGACGTTCTGTTCAACGCTACCGGAAGTCACGTTCTGGGCGTATGCGGCTCCCTTACCGCCACCCTGGCCCTCATGCTGCCCTCGTTTGTGATCATGCTGCTCATCGTGAAGTTCTATCTGAAGTTCCGCAGCAGCAGGCTCTACGCCGGCACCATGGACTGGCTCAAGCCCTGCGTGGTTGGACTCATCGGCGCCGCGGCCGTCATCCTGATGTTCAAGACCACCTGGACCGGTCCTGTTCCCTCGGTACAGGTAGTGGCCGATAACTTCCCCGACTGGAAGAGCTGGCTCCTCCTCGCCGGCGCCTTCGTGGCCGGCTACTGGGG
>CAMODD010000109.1:0-3269 GCA_946611215.1 uncultured Bacteroidales bacterium
CCGGAGCTGGCTTCCATGGACTCCGAGGCCTTCATGAAGAAAGACATCCACATCCACGTGCCCGAAGGTGCCGTGCCCAAGGACGGTCCTTCGGCCGGCATCACCATGGTCACCGCCATGGTAAGCGCCCTGCGCGGACAGGCTCCCAAGAGCAGCGTGGCCATGACCGGAGAAATGACCCTGCGCGGCCGTGTACTGCCCGTTGGCGGCATCAAGGAGAAGATCCTGGCGGCCAAACGTGCAGGCGTGAACACCATCGTCATTTCCGAGGAAAACCGAAAAGATGTGGAGGATATCAAGGATATTTACATAAAAGGTCTTATCTTTGTCTATGTGAAAACGATCGCAGACGTGATCGACTTCGTCTTTTAGGCAATGGACGTCAAGATTGAACCATCCTGGAAAGACGCACTGGCACCGGAGTTCGGGAAACCTTACTTTGAGCAGCTGGTGCGCTTTCTGCATCAGGAAAAGGCAGCCGGAAAGGTCATATACCCTCCCGGCAGCCTTATTTTCCGTGCCTTCGAGCTCACGCCCGTGGACCAGGTGAAAGTGGTCATTCTGGGGCAGGACCCCTACCACAATCCCGGAGAAGCCATGGGGCTGTCATTCTCGGTCCCCGACGGCGTGCGCATGCCGCCCTCTCTCCGTAATATATACAAGGAGATAGAATCCGACCTGGGCATCCGCATGAGCAGCTGTCCCAACCTGGAGGGATGGGCCCGTCAGGGTGTTCTCCTGCTCAACAGCTTCCTCACGGTGGAAGCCGGGAGAGCAGCCTCGCACCGTGACATCGGCTGGCAGGAATTCACCGATGCCGTCATCCGCTACCTGTCAGACCATGGCAGCGGCATCGTCTTCCTCCTCTGGGGCAATTTTGCCAAGGCCAAGGCATCTCTCATTGACACGTCCCGGCATCATGTGCTCATGGCCGCCCACCCCTCCCCCCTCGCGGGCGGGGCCTTCTTCGGCTGCCGTCATTTTTCGAAGACCAACCAGCTCCTCGCCGCCGAGGGCAAAACTCCCATCAACTGGCAACTATGAAACGTATTGCGCTCTTTCCGGGGTCCTTCGACCCTTTCACGGCCGGGCATCTGAATATCCTCAGACGCGCCCTCACCATGTTCGATGAAGTGGTGGTCGCGGTGGGCATCAACCAGGACAAACGCGGTTTCTTTGACATGGACAAGCGTGTGAGCATCATCCAGCAGGCCACGAACGGCATGGACGGCGTGCGCATTATCCAGTACGACAACCTCACCATCGACACATGCCGGCAGCTGGGCATCCGTCACATCGTGCGTGGCGTGCGTAACATGATCGATTTCGAGACCGAGCGTTCCATCTCCGACGCCAACCGCAGGCTGGCCCCCGAAATCGAGACCATCATCATCCCTACCGCACAGGAATTCGCGCACATTTCGTCATCGGCCGTACGCGATATCCTCAAGCACGGAGGGGACTACTCGGCGTTTATTCCTGAAGGCGTAGAATTATGAGAAAATGGATTACAGCCGCACTTCTGTGCGCCGTTTCCTGGAGCCTGCATGCCCAGGAGCCCTATCCCGAACTGGGCGCAAAGCTGGAAGAATACTTCACGGCGCTGGCCGGAGAAAATGTCGCGGTGCAAAATGCCGAGTGCGACTATCTCATTGAGTCGTGCACAGATTCACTGGTGCGCCAGTACGTCGCCATCAAGATTTACGACCATTACCTGCGTTCCCAGATCATGGGAGACGACGCCGTGGCCGTGCACATCGCAGACAAATGGTTCCTCTCCGGCGCCGTAGCCATGAAGACGGAGGAAGACTTGATGAACGCGCGCATTTTCGCGGAATTTAACCGTTCTTCGCTCATCGGGGCCGATGCTCCCGTCCTCACCCTGTTCGCCCCGGATGGAAGCACCGTGAATGCCCCGGCGGCCAGCGGATACAGCGTGCTGTACTTCTACGATACCGGCTGCTCTACCTGCAAGTTGGAGACCGCCCGCCTGAAAAGGCTGGTGGAAGAGGCCGAATATCCGCTGGATATCTATGCCATTTATACGGGGCAGGATGCCGATGCCTGGAAAACCTGGCGCGAAGGCTTTGAAGGCGTTACCCACCTGTGGGACCCTTCGCTCAGCTCCGACTGGCAGCGAAAATACGGCATTCTCAAAACCCCGGGGCTGTTCCTTGTATCCCCCGCCGGCAAAATCCTGGGCCGCGGACTGGACACCCCTGCCCTTCGGATTCTCCTGAACCAGCAGTACTCCAAGGGAAAGTACCTCTACGGAGAAACGCTTCAGATGGAGCGCTACCGCCAACTTTTCAGCGCCTACGGAGATACCCTGAAGGTTTCCCACATCCTGGACGTAGCCGATTACCTGGCGGCCCGCACCTTCGGGGAGGGAGACCAGGATTCCTTCAAACAGATTGCCGGAGACTTTCTTTACTATCTTTCCTCCCGAAAGGAGGAGGTTTACAAGGACGCCTGCAAACCTTTCATTGACAGATACATCAAGGCGCTTCCGGAGGTATGGAACACGGACGAAGACAAGGCACAGGTAGTTTCACTGGGAGAAATGCTCGAAGACCTCACCACCCGCACACCGGCCGGTTCGGTAGTTCCTGACCTTGCCGTACACGGCACGCTGCGCCGCAAGCCCTGCCTTTTCCGGAAAGGTGCGAAGGAGGGCGTGTTCTCCCTGCCCCGGCTCAAGGGAAATCCCACCTACATTCTCTTCTACACGGGCGACTGCCCGTACTGCCGCGAAACCCTGGAAGCTGTAGATGCACTTGTAAAGAATAACCGCCGCGCCCAGGTGCTGGTTGTGGACATGGATGCCCTTTTCACTGATTATCCGGAGGAAGCCCGCCTCATGCTGGACACCTTTGATCTTTCCAGCATGCCGTTTGTGTTGCAGACAGACCGCAAAGGCATTGTTCAGCACCGCTACGTAAAACTGTAAGAGCCATGGCCCGTAAGAAAAAGAACATTCCCGGGGTAGACCCTGCCTACCTGGAAAAGCAGAAAGCGCTCCTTCTAAGAAAGAACCGCCATGTGCTGTATTTCAACGACAGCGAGCTTGCGGCCATCAACGAGTACTGCACCCGCTTCAAGGTACACGCCAAAAGCGCCCTGTTCCGCGAGGCCATCATGTCCAAGATTCTCTCAGAACTGGAAGAAAATCATCCCACCTTGTTCTGATTAAAAAATAATCGTATCTTTGCAGCCCGGTATTGAACTGTGGTGTAATGGTAGCACTAGGGATTTTGGTTCCCTCAGTC
>CAMODD010000110.1:0-3226 GCA_946611215.1 uncultured Bacteroidales bacterium
GCGGCGGACGTTGCAGCCGACGTAGTTGCCGATGACGATGATGGGGTAGAACCAGAGGAGATCGATATCCCACTTCAAGGCGCCAAAGATGTAAACGACATCGGCGATGGAGTGGTAGAAGCCGCAGACGATGAACAGCGGGATGCCGAAGAGAACAGGGACCAGCGATTTGCTGCTGCGATAGAACCAGACGGAAAGATCAATGATCAGGCCGCAGCCGACGGCGCGGAGGAAACTGCGCCAGGGGCCTTGCGCCAAATGGGCCGCGACAGTGTTATAGGCACTTTCGGCTAGACTTCCACCGATGGCGGCGACGACGAGGCCCACTGCCATGGCACCCACGACATTCCACCACCACACCTTGATAATACCCGGGATGCTGGTCATGACACCAGCGCGGCCGGTATAGAGCGGAATGCCCGTGAGAACTACGCCGATGAGGCCGAACGCAAAGATGATGGCGCCGGTAAGCCCGCCGAGGGCCAGGAAACCGCATGCGCCCAGGCCGATGAGGATGCCGGCCATGATGGATTGTCTGTCTGTGAGGTTCATGAGTGTGTTTTGGTTTTCCAAATATAAGGAAAAATTGTAACTTTGTGGGCTTTTAATTGATTATATGGGACGAATTATCTTAACAGGCGACCGCCCTACCGGCAAACTTCATCTGGGACATTATGTGGGTTCCCTCCGCAACCGCGTTCTGCTGCAGAACGAAGGCAATTATGACCGCATGTTCGTGTTCATCGCAGACGTGCAGGCTCTTACGGACAATGCCGACAACCCTGAGAAAGTACGTCAGAACATCATAGAAGTAGCCCTGGACTACCTGTCCTGCGGCCTGGACCCTGAGAAAGTGACGCTCTTTATCCAGAGCCAGGTGCCTCAGCTGCATGAGATGACGCAGTTCTTCTCCAACCTGGTCACCGTGCAGCGCCTGCAGCGCAATCCTACCGTGAAGGCCGAGATGGCCCTACGCGGCTTCAACGGAGAAACGGAGAACGACAACCAGCGCGGCCTCCCCGTTGGTTTCTTCACCTATCCCATTTCACAGGCAGCCGATATCTGCTTCTGCAAAGCCACAACCGTCCCTGCCGGCGAAGACCAGGAACCTATGCTGGAACAGTGCCGTGAAATTGTCCGCAGTTTCAACGGCATCTATAACTGTGACGTGCTGGTAGAGCCGGAAATCCTTCTGCCTTCCAACCAGGCCTGCCGCCGCCTGCCTGGAACCGATGGCAAGGCCAAGATGAGCAAGTCCCTGGGCAACTGCATCTATCTGAGCGATGATGCCAAGACCATGGAGCAGAAAGTGAAGGGCATGTTCACCGACCCCGGCCACCTGAGGGTGGAAGATCCCGGCAAGGTAGAGGGCAACACCGTATTCACTTACCTCGATGCCTTCTGCGAAGAAGGTGACTTTGCCCGCTTCTGGCCCGACTACGCCAACCTGGACGAGCTCAAGGACCACTACCGCCGTGGAGGCCTTGGAGACATGAAGTGCAAGAAGTTCCTCATTAACGTGCTCAATGACCGCCTGGAGCCCATCCGTGCCCGTCGTCACACCTATGAGCAGGACATTCCCGGCGTGTATGAAATTCTCCGCAAGGGCTCCGAAGCCGCCCGTGAGGTTGCTGCCAAGACCCTCTACGAGATGAAGCAGGCCATGCAGATCAACTACTTCGACGATGAAAACCTCATCGCCGAGCAGGCTGCCAAGTATCGCGGCTAAAAGCTCCCCCAAAACTTGGCAAAAAAGGCAAAAATGCCAAGTTTGAACCCAGGCCGGCGCTGAAACTTGGCAAAAATGGCAAAAATGCCAAGTTTGAACCCGTGCCAAGAGGCCAAAGGAAATAAAAAACGCTCCGCCGAAAAAGCGGAGCGTTTCAGTGATAAGGCTAAAGCTTACTCGGCCTTGCCGTTGGAGCCCAGCACGTTGATGATCTTGTGCATGTAGAGCTTCTTCATCTCGTCACGGGCGGGACCCAGGTACTTGCGGGGGTCGAACTCGCCGGGCTTCTCGTTGAAGACCTTGCGCACGGCGGCGGTCATGGCGAGACGACTGTCGGAGTCGATGTTGATCTTGCAGACAGCGCTCTTGGCAGCCTCACGGAGCTGCTCCTCGGGGATACCTACGGCGTCGGGCAGTTTGCCACCATTGGCGTTGATGATGTCAACGTACTCCTGAGGAACGGAGCTGGAGCCGTGGAGAACGATGGGGAAGCCGGGGAGCTTCTTCTCGATCTGGTGCAGTACGTCGAAAGCCAGCGGCGGGGGAACCAGACGACCGGTCTTGGGGTCACGGGTGCACTGCTCGGGCTTGAACTTGTAAGCACCGTGGGAAGTGCCGATGGAGATAGCGAGGGAGTCGCAGCCGGTACGGGTGGCGAAGTCGATCACTTCCTCGGGACGGGTGTAGTGGGATTCCTCGGCGGAAACCTCATCTTCCACACCGGCCAGAACGCCGAGCTCGGCCTCTACGGTTACGTCGTACTGGTGAGCGTAGTCAACCACCTTCTTGGTGAGGGCGATGTTCTCCTCGTAAGGCAGGGAGGAAGCGTCGATCATCACGGAGCTGAAGCCCATGTCAACGCAGCTCTTGCACAGCTCGAAGCTGTCGCCGTGGTCCAGGTGAAGGACAATCTGGGGATGCTCCCAGCCCAGTTCCTTGGCATATTCCACAGCACCTTCCGCCATGTAGCGGAGAAGGGTCTGGTTGGCGTAGTTACGGGCACCCTTGGAAACCTGGAGAATCACAGGGCTCTTGGTCTCTGCGCTGGCCTGGATGATGGCCTGAAGTTGCTCCATGTTGTTGAAATTGAATGCGGGAATGGCGTAACCGCCGGCAACGGCCTTCTTGAACATCTCGCGGGTGTTCACAAGACCTAATTCTTTATAAGAAACCATAATTTATAGAATAAAATAATGAATTTTCCGGATGCAAAGATAGCAAAAATCATGCAAAACTAAAAGTTTTTAAAATACTTCCGGCAGTCCCAAATCCTTGAAGGTACGGGGTGCGGGAACGCCCGGAAGCGGCTTGCGGTCCTTGAGCTGTTCAAGGGCAACTTCCACAGCCTTTTCCAGCTGCTGGTCAATGCCGGCTTCCTCCAGGATGGGGTCGTTGTCCAGGAGAATGTCGGGGTCTACTCCGTGGTTCTCCACAATCCACTTGCCGGTGGCGGCGTCGTAGTTGGTGAAGAACGGAACGCGTACGTCGGTGCCGTCC
>CAMODD010000111.1:0-3159 GCA_946611215.1 uncultured Bacteroidales bacterium
CGGACAAGGTGCTGGGCACCACCTACGCCCTCATCAACTGGGTGCAGAACCTGGGGCTTCTGAGTTTCAAGTGGCTCTCGGGCGTCATCCTGGGAACGGGCTCCGAGGGGCCTGTCCATGTGGAGATGATGTTCAGCGCCCTGTGTGTGCTGGCTGTTGCGGTGGCGGTGATTTTCCGCCGCACGTCGGCCCGTCATCCCGAATTGCAATTAGACCAGGCCAGCCGATGATTGTTCTTGTTACAGGTGCCAGCAGTGGCATCGGCTACTCGTCGGCCATCAACCTGGCCGGCAAGGGACACAAGGTATATGCCGCCGCCCGCCGCATGGAGCGCATGGAACCCCTCCGCGAGTATGGCATTATTCCCGTCTCGCTGGACGTCACATCCGAGGAATCCATGAAAGCGTGCGTCGACGGCATCCTCTCTGCCGAAGGCCGCATTGACGTCTTGGTGAACAACGCCGGGTTCGGTTACTTCGGCGCCATCGAGAATGTAGCCATGGACGAGGCCCGTCGCCAGCTGGACGTCAACGTCTTTGGCCTGGCACGCCTTACGCAGCTGGTGCTGCCTTCCATGCGGGAACACGGTTTTGGCCGAATTGTGAACGTGGGTTCCGTCGCCGGGCGGGTCGTGCTGCCTTTCGGTGGCTGGTATCATGTATCCAAATACTCCGTGGAGGCTCTTTCGGATGCGCTCCGGATCGAGGTGAAGCCGTTCGGTATCGATGTCGTTCTTATTGAGCCCGGTGGAATTGGTACCGAATGGGGCAATATTGCCGCCAATCACCTGGAAGAGTCCTGTGAAGGTACGCCCTATGCGGCATCGGCCCAAAAGGAAGCGCGCCTGATGCACTTTGCCTACTCCGGCAAGTACCTCGCCGGGCCGGAAGTGGTGTCGCGCGCCATTGGCCGGGCCGTGAACGCCCGCCATCCCCGCCACCGCTACCACCCGGGCACCGGCTCATACTTCCTGCTGTGGCTCCACGCCCTGCTTCCTGCCCGCTGGTGGGATTCGCTCATGCGTGTGGCCGTAAAAGCATAGGGTACTCTGAAACTTAGCAAAAACGGCGAAAATGCCAAGTTTGACGGAAGGCCGTCGGTGAAACTTGGCAAAAATGGCAAAAATGCCAAGTTTGAGGTTGCCCGAAAAATGCTTACCTTTGTACACTATGTACGAACTTCTGGAAACCATCAACAGCCCCAAGGACCTGAAAGGTCTGGACATGAGTCAGCTCAAACAACTGTGCGCAGAGCTTCGCCAGTATATGGTGGAGTGCTGCGCCGTGAATCCGGGACATCTGGGTTCCAGCCTGGGCGCCGTGGAACTGATCGTGGCCCTGCATGCCATCTACAATACCCCCGAAGACAAGATTGTGTTTGACGTGGGCCATCAGGCCTATGCCCACAAAATTCTTACCGGCCGGCGGGAAGCCTTCAAGGCCAACCGCAAAAAGGACGGCATCAGCGGCTTCCCCAACCGCAGGGAGAGCCCGTACGACGCTTTTGGCACCGGACACTCTTCCACTTCCATATCGGCCGCATTAGGGTTTGCCGAGGCCGCGCGCCTTACCGGCAGCGCAGACAAAGCCGTAGCCATTATCGGAGACGGCGCCCTTACCGGCGGCCTCGCCTGGGAAGGCCTGAACAACGCCGGCTCCTCCAAAGCCGACATCCTCATCATCCTCAACGACAACAATATCTCCATCGACCAGAATACCGGTGGCGTACACGACTACCTGCTCAAACTGACCACCCATCCCTTCTACAACCGCCTCAAGAACAAGGTGTGGAATTCCATGGGCGAGGGCAAAATCCGTGACTGGGTGCAGAAGCGGGTAATAGACACCAAATCCAACCTGGTGCGCTCCAGCGGCGGCGCCGTTTTCGAAGCGCTGGGATTCCGCTACTTCGGCCCCATCGACGGTAACGACCTGGAACAGATGACCGCCACGCTGGAACGCATCAAAAACCTTCACGGCCCGCGTCTGCTGCATATCCACACCCGCAAAGGTTACGGCTACGCTCCCGCCGAGGCAAATCCCACCATCTGGCATGCTCCCGGCAAATTCAATCCCGAGACCGGAGAACGCATCAAGACCGTCTATCCCGCCGACCGTTATCAGGACGTCTTCGGACAGGTTCTCACCCAACTGGCGGCCATCGATGACAAGGTGGTCGGCATTACCCCCGCCATGGCGACCGGCTGCGGCATGACTCCCTTTGCCGCCGCCTTCCCAAAACGTTTCTTTGACGTAGGCATTGAGGAAGGCCATGCCGTCACGTTCTCGGCCGGCCTTGCCGCAGCCGGACTCAAACCCTACTGCAACATCTATTCGTCCTTTTCCCAGCGTGCCTACGACAACATTATCCATGACGTAGCCCTGCAGGGGCTGCCCGTGGTCTTCTGCTTCGACCGCGCCGGTCTGGTGGGTGAAGACGGAGCCACGCATCACGGCTGCTTCGACATGGCCGCCTACCGCAGCATCCCCGGCGTTACCATATCGGCCCCCCGCAACGAGATAGAACTCAAACGTCTCATGTACACCGGCCTGTCCCTCACGGGCGGCCCCATGATCATCCGTTATCCCCGCGGCGTCGGCGAAGGCACAGACTGGCAGAACGCCCCTTACGAGGCCCTTCCCATCGGCAAGGGAGAAAAGCTTAAGGACGGGGCCGATGTCGCCATCCTCGGCGTAGGGCCTGTCGTAAACCGCGCACTGAAAGCTGCCGAAAGGTGCCAGGGGCAATCCGTCGCCGTGTACGACATGCGCTTTGTAAAGCCGCTGGATGAGGAAATCCTCCGGGAAGTCTCCCGTTGCAAGCGCATCATCACCGTGGAGGACGGCGCCTTGAAGGGCGGTCTTTTCGGCGCGGTGAGCGAGTACTTTTCCGGGCAGGCCGATGCACCTATTATAAGAGGTGCAGGAATACCCGATTCCTTCATCGGCCAGGACAGCCAGAAAGAGCAGTGGGCCTTTTGCGGGCTGGACGAGGAGTCTCTGTACGAACTTATCCAGGATACGATGAAAAATCTTTAAAAAAGTTTTGTGGATTCAAAAAAAGTTCATACCTTTGCAGTCCTTTCAGCAGGTGAAGGATTCACAGAGCGCCGATATAGCTCAGTTGGCCAGAGCACGTGATTTGTAATCTCGGGGTCGT
>CAMODD010000112.1:0-3107 GCA_946611215.1 uncultured Bacteroidales bacterium
TGGTCGATCACGACACGGATGTCCTGGGGCATGCCGACTGGATTATCGAACTGGGCCCGGAGGCCGGTGCAAAGGGCGGTACGGTCATCGCGCAGGGCACGGTAGGGGAGTTGGAGGCGAATCCGGCCTCCAGGATAGGCCCGTTCCTGAAAAGCGGGCTCAAACCAGCTCCCCGCAGGCAGGACCTCTTCGATCTTGGACGCATCCGCATGACCACCGGGGCCATCCATACCGTCCGGCCGCTCGAGGTTTCGTTCCCGAAAGGACGCCTCTCCGTCGTAACGGGCGTCTCCGGCTCCGGCAAGACCACCATGATCCTCGAAAGCCTCATCCCCGGTCTCAAGGCCCATGTCGACGGCGGCAAACTCCCTTCGCATGTAACTGATATCGAGGCCGATGGCATCCGCCAGGTCAAGCTCATCGACGCCACGCCCATCGGCATAAATGTGCGCTCTACCGTAGCCACCTACGCCAATATCCACGACGAGCTCAGAAAGCTCTTTGCCAAGGCCGATGATGCCAAGGCAGGCGGATGGAAGGCAGGGGATTTCTCCTACAATACCGGCCGTCTGCGCTGCCCTGTCTGTGACGGTACGGGCTCCATAAGCCTTGATGTCCAGTTCCTTCCGGACGTGGACATCCCTTGCCCCGACTGCCACGGCTCCCGTTATGCCCGCACCGCCTGGGAGATTCACCGCAAGGGCGGCAATACACTGCCCCAGCTCATGGAAATGAGTGTAGATGAGGCGCTTGAAGCCTGTGCCGATTTGAACCTTGTCAAGAGCCGCCTTCAGGTCCTGCATGACCTTGGCCTCGGCTACCTGACGCTTGGTGAAGCTACGCCCAGCCTGTCCGGTGGCGAGGCGCAGCGCCTCAAGCTTGCAAGTGAGATGGGACGCGGCCAGAGCGATTCGGTTTTCGTATTCGACGAGCCCACCATCGGCCTGCATCCTCTTGATGTAAAGACGCTTATGAAGGTGTTCCGCCACCTCATTGAAAACGGCGCTACGGTCCTCGTCATCGAGCATGACCTGGACGTCATCCGCCAGGCCGATTACATTGTGGACATGGGCCCCGGAGGCGGAATCCAGGGAGGAAGGATCGTAGCAACCGGCGCCCCTGAGGAGGTGGCCTCCAACAGCAACAGTATCACCGGCAAGTACCTGTAGTCATGGCGCAGAACAATGACCAGCTCAAAGGGCATCTTTCCATTGCCGCTGCCTATACTATATTCGGCCTTAACCTTGTGTTCTGCAAGGATATAGCCAATTCAGGGGCGGTTTCGCCTTATGTGCTTTTCACGCTTAGGGCGATAGGGGCGAGTGCGCTTTTCTGGCTGCTTTCCCTTTTCACGCCAAAGGAAAGAGTGGAGCGGAATGATTATTGGAAAATAGCCGCCGCATCGCTTGTGGGCCTGTTTATACGATGATTTTCGCGTTCCTTTTCCTGAAGGAGCCAATTACCGGGAAGAAGGCCGGGGGCGTGGCGCTCAGTTTTGCCGGCATCCTCTTTCTTATCTTCAACTCCGTGCATGAAGGGGGTGCGGCGGCCACATCTCCCATGGGCGTAGCTCTGCTGCTGGTGAACAGCCTCAGCTTTTCCCTCTACCTGGGCCTTTTCAGGCCGCTGATTTCCAAGTACAGCGTCATCACCTTCATGAAATGGTCCTTCCTCTTCTCCCTGATCGTTTCCCTGCCGATATCGGCAAAAGGCCTGGTTACAACCGATTATGCCGCCATCCCGGGGAACGTACTTTGGGAGATCGGATACCTTATTTTCTTCGCTACCTTCGTGGCCTATTTCCTAATTCCTTACGGCCAGAAGTTCATAAGGCTACCCTTGTGAGCATGTATTCTTATCTGCAGCCAATTATCGCAGCCATAGTGAGCATAATGGCCGGTGTCGATACCCTCAGCTGGCAGAAGATACTCGCATCCGTTCTGGTGGTTGGCGGTGTCATTCTCGTGAGCCGCTTACGTGCCGCAAAGCCCTTGACGTCAGACGAATAGCCGACGATAGAAACCGGCCTTTTTCTCCAATGCAAGCGGGTATGCGCGGGAAGATGACGGCATTCTCCAGAAGCGGATTCCGTCGATTTCCAGATACTCTCCAACGGCTGGCATGTGGCAACCGAAATGCTCTGCAACAATACCGGTGGCCTTTTCTCCGGTGGTAATCAGCGCGTGGCATGTGGGGATTTGCCGGAGCAGAGCGGGGATGTCTGTAGGTGTGACAACTTCCAGGAAGGCATCCGAGGCATTGTCCTTCAGGCGCCGCACCTCGCAGGCGGTGTCGTAGAAGGCAAGGCCTTCATCGGCACAGAATTGACGTATGAGTGCTTCGTCGAAGCGTTTTTCTGCCGTTACGCAGAAATGGTCCTTGTCTCCATAATGTATGAGCCCCATAATGCGCCAGAAGTCATTGATCCAGTTGGGGTAATAGAAAGGCATGCACCACCGGTGGGGCTGCGGCGGAAAACTGCCCAGAAACAGCATGCGCGCTCCTTGCGGCAGGAACGGCTCGAAGGGGTGATGTTCTGTGTCCATGCTTTTCATGCCCCTAAGTTACGCATTTTTTGCCGAAAAACCCTTCTTGGTGTCGCTACCGGTCCACCTGCCTGTACCCCTAGGAGCATTTTAGGCCGATTTCGTCGCTACCCTGTCACTCACGTGGACCGGTAGCAACACTTCCGCCTTCTGAACGCAGTTTCAGGACGATATATTCGGACCGCGTGCCGATGCGGAACTTGCCGCCCCAGATGCCAAGGCCTGAGGAGATGTAATAGCGGGTTTTGCCCCTCTGATGCGGTCCGAAGGCCTTTTCGTACATGGCGTCGGTGAGCCAGTTGCCCGGCCAGACCTGCCCGTGGTGGGTGTGGCCGCTGAACTGGAAATCGGCCCCGGCCTCCTCCGCTGCCTCCAGATGGTAGGGCTGGTGGTCCAGGACGATGGTGAAGAGATTGTCTGGCTGGAAGAGCTCCGGAAGCAGTGCCCGGCTGGAGCTTGAACGGTCGTCGCGGCCGATTATGCGAATGCCGCAGGCAACCGCCGCGCTGTCCTTCAGGAGGGTGATGCCGGCCTTGGAGATGAATTCCTCAGCCTGCTCCC
>CAMODD010000113.1:0-3072 GCA_946611215.1 uncultured Bacteroidales bacterium
TTCTGGATCCGCTCCTGTACACGCTTCTTATCTGCACCATCGTGGGAGCGCGCCTGGGTCACTGCATCTTCTACCAGCCGGATTACTACTTCGGTTCATGGAAGGGGTTCTGGGAGATATTCATGCCGTGGAAGGGCGGTCTTGCCAGCCACGGCGGCACCATAGCCATTATCCTCGGCCTCATCTGGTACGTGAACAAGTACGGAAAGAAGAATGACTTCGACTTCATGTGGCTTGTAGACCACCTGGTGATTCCGGTGTCGTTCGCGGCCTGTTTCATCCGCCTTGGAAACCTTTTCAACAGCGAGATATACGGCGGTCCCACCAGCCTTCCCTGGGGATTCATCTTCGAGAGAAACGGGGAAACCGTTCCCTGCCATCCCACCCAGCTTTACGAAGGCGGCACATACCTCCTCCTGGGCCTTGTGCTCTATGCCCTTTACAAATGGCGTCTCGACAAGGTGTACAGGGGAACGTTCACGGGCATATTCTTCATCGTGTGCTTCGGAAGCCGCATCCTCATCGAGTTCGTGAAGAACCCTCAGGTGGCGTTCGAGGAGAACATGGTCCTCAATATGGGCCAGCTCCTGAGCATCCCGTTCGTGCTCATCGGGATCGGCTGCCTCATCTGGGCGTATAAGAAGAAACTGCCTGCCATGGCGGTCCATCAGGACCATGCTCCAAAGAAAAAAGAAACCACACACTATGCAAAGCCGCTTAATTAAGCGGTTTTTTTCTTGCCATATTGCACAGGCGCAGAATTTGCAGTAAATTCGCGGCTTATTATAGATTATATGGTTAGAAGATTGTTAGTAGTGGCACTGCTCGCCATCCCCGTTTCAGCAGCAGCGCAGTATGTGGAAGTAGCACCTGTACAGGAAGATTCAACACTGGTCCTCACCCTTGAGGATGCACTGAAGATAGCCCTTTCGGAGAATATATCGGTGAAAGTGGCCGACATGGAAATCCAGCGTGCAGAATATGCGCGCAGGGGCTCCTATGCATCCCTTTTCCCCCAGGTGAACGCATCAGGTTCATTCCAGCACACAATCCGCAAGCAGGTCATGTACATGGGAGGCGGCAGTTCCTCCTCCGGCAGCGGCTCTTCGGGCGGCGGCATGTCGTCCATGTTCACCAGCGTGCTGGATCCTGTCATGTATTACATCACGGAGCTCATGAAGCAGCATCCTGGAGCAATCGCCCCGTATACTCCTCCGGCAACTGATGAGACCGAGTCCTCCGGCAACGGCGGCATCGAAGTGGGCCGTACAAACACATGGTCTGCAGGCATCAACGCCAGCATGCCGCTCGTGAACGCCCAGCTGTGGGAGTCCATCGGCCTTTCCGGAGACCAGGTGGAACTGGCGGTGGAACAGGCCCGCGAGTCCCGCCTCGGGATGGTAACTTCCGTGAAGCAGGCATACTATGCCGTCCTCATGGCAAAGGCCTCCTACGATGTGTACAACGCCGTTTTCGAGAACGCAGTTCAGAACTACAAGCTCACCGAGATGCGCTACAATGCGCAGAAGGCTTCCGAGCTGGATTTCACTAGGGCAAAGAGCTCGCTGGCATCGGCAATCCCCAACCTTTACAATGCAGAGAATGCGATAGAACTTGCCCTGTGGCAGCTGAAGGCGGTCATCGGCCTTGACCTTGACAGGCCGGTGGACGTGGTAGGTTCGCTGGAGGACAATGCAGAGCAGATGTTCCGCTACCTTCAGGAAGGTGAGAACGCCTCCCTGGAGGGCAATACGCAGCTGAGGCAGCTGGAGGCACAGGCCAATATGCTGGCCCGCCAGATAAGAGCTCAGCAGTATGCATACCTTCCCAGCCTATCCCTTGCCTTCGCATACAACTACAACGCCATGGCCGAGGACTTTGACTTCAACAACTACCAGTGGACGCCGTACTCCTACATCGGCATCCAGCTGAGCATTCCCATTTTCTCCGGCGGCCAGCGCTACCATCAGGTGAAGCAGACGAAGGTCCAGGCCCAGGAGCTTGAGTACCAGAGGATAAATGCCGAAAGGCAGATACGCATAGCCATCCGCCAGAGCCTTTCCACTATGGATACCTCCATCAAGACATACGACGCCGCCAAGGACGCCCTGGAAAGCGCCGAGAAGGCTTACGATATTGCAGCCAAGAGCTATGAGGTGGGCCGCAGCACCCTTACAGACCTGAACAACACCGAGCTGGTCCTTACCCAGACCCGCATGCAGGTCCTGCAGGCAGTTTACAACTTTGTCATTGCCAAGGCCGGCCTTGAGCAGACACTCGGATACGATTATAAAACAGAAGAATAATATATGAACTACAGATTTCTACTTGTCCCCGTGGCGGCAGCTCTCGTGGCTTGCTCCGGCAATCAGGGTAAAAAGGCCGAAAACGCCCCCGCAGCGATGCCAGTCGTCGTTCCCAACGTTGAGGTGAAGGCCGTAGAGGTGAGGGAAGTGCCCCAGGAAAGCACCTATGCTTCCACCGTGCAGGCATACGCCGTGAACAACATCATGCCCCAGACCGGCGGCCGCATCAGGAAGATAAATGCCGAGGTTGGCGACTACGTGGTGAAGGGCCAGATTCTTGCCGAGATGGACCGTCTCCAGCTTGACCAGCTCGAGCTCCAGATAAAGAACGACGAGGACGAGTACGCCCGCCTCAAGAAGCTCTACGAGCAGGGCGGCGTAGCCCAGTCCGATTTCGAAGCCGCAGAGCTTGGCTACAAGGTCAGGAAGTCAAACTACGAGAATGTCAAGGAAAATACCATCCTGAGGAGCCCTATCACCGGTTTCGTGACCGCCCGAAACTTCGACCAGGGCGACATGTTCTCCATGAGCGCCCCCATCTTCACCGTGCAGCAGGTCTATCCCGTGAAGCTCCTCGTGGGCGTTTCCGAGAGCGAGTACACCAGGATAAAGAAGGGTGACGCCGTCTCCCTCACGGTTGACGCCATCCCCGGCCGCACCTTCACCGGCAAGGTTGAACGCCTCTATCCCACCGTGGATGCCGCCACCCATACCTTCAAGGCCGAGGTCATCGTCACCAATGCCGACAAGGTCCTCCGCCCCGGCA
>CAMODD010000114.1:0-2989 GCA_946611215.1 uncultured Bacteroidales bacterium
CCTCGGAGATAAACTCACGGCATTCGCGCCAAATACCTGCGGTATCCCCTATTTCCAATCTCGTCGGAACCGTTCTCTTGACATCATCAAACAGTTCCGTCTTATGGACGCCGCAACAGACCTAAAGCTAGTTTTTACGCCCACGCAACGGATAGGGGGTTACCCGTTTTTCTTGCCGGGCCGCAGAATCATAAACACGACGGCGGCTACGCAGACAAAGATTCCGGCGGCCATTTTCAGGCTCAGCGGCTCTCCGAACATCACCGTTCCCACAAGGATGGCTGTCAGCGGCTCAAATACGCCCAGAACGGAGGTTTTGGTGGGGCCGATGCAACGGGAAGATATGGCCAGGGTGAGCATGGAAATCATGGTGGGGACCAGCGCCAAACCCATCAGGTTGAGCCAATCGGCCCCGGAGTCTATCCCCTCCAGCATGTCGCCGCCCCGGATGGCCCGCATGGCCGCAAAGAGAATGGTCCCGGTCAGGAGCGCATAGAGGGTCAGCGTGTGCTCCGACACCTGCTTGATGCGTTTGCTCCGGTTGACGATGACCAGGTAAAAAGCATAGCTGAGCGCCGAACAGACGGCCAGGACAATGCCGACAGGTTGTATCTGTGCAGCGCCTGACGGCTGCGAGAGCAAGAGGATGCCGCCAAAGGTGGCAGCGATGGACAACCAGGTCTGCCAGCTGGGGAAGAAACGGAGAAAGACCATGATAAGCGCCACAAAGACCGGGTACAGGTACACCAGCGTAGTGGCAAGCCCCGACGGAATAAACTCATAGGAAGCGAAAAGGAACAGGCTGCTGCAGGCAAACAGGAGGCCCAGGACAACCAGAAGCCCCATTTCGCGCCCTTTCACACGAAAAGCCTCTTTCCTCAGCATCATCCATCCGGCAAGGAGGAGGGCCGATATCCCATAGCGGAAAAACAGCATGACAAGCACCGGCACACCGCTTTCCAGCAAGGGTTTTGCAAAAAGCGGATTGGTCCCGTAAGATATGCCGGCGACAATGCCAGCGCAGTACCCTATTGTCCGTTTACGATCGATCGAATCCATTCTCACTTGAATTGGGCTGCAAAGATACGCTATTTTGGGCAAATGAAGAATTGGGCGTTTCTCCATTTTTCACTACCTTTGCACTGCGTGAAACTGAGTGTACTCATATTATCTTTCCTTTCTTCCTGCGTAGGAAAGAGGACTTCGTTGCTGTAATAGGAAAAGAAGTGATAATCCTTATCGGCACTGATCGGCGCAAAAAAGGCCTTGGAAGCCCGTCTGGCAAAGCATGGCCTCAAGATGGAAGACATTTTTTCCGCCAATGCCAAAATCCTTTTCAAATGAAACTTCGTAAAGCAATCATCGTTTTAGCCTTCATGATCATGGCCATTCCCTCCCATGCCCAACTCACCATCAACATCCGCTACAGCGGAGCCAAAGGTGCTGCGAAGAAATACGTAAAAGAAATGGAGCAGAGCGGCATCGCCGCCCGCATCCGCGCCGTGGAAGGTTGTATCCGCTACGACTATTTTTTCCCGGCCGATGACCCCGACGGTCTCCTCCTCATAGACGAATGGGCCGACCAAGCCGCTCTGGACCGCTACCACGCATCGCCCATGATGAAGGAAGCGGCAGCCCTGCGTGAGAAATACAAACTCGGCGGTCGCCAGATACGCATGTTCAATCCACTTGTCCGGAATCCCCGGAATGATAATAAACAACAAACTATGAATAATGCACTTACCCCCCGTCGGCAGGGACTTGCCGTCATGGCGGCGTTGGAAGCCAAAGGCGACCAGACAGGCCTGGAAAAGGCCGCCGTCGAAGCGCTGGATAATGGCCTGACCGTAAGCGAAGCCAAAGAAGCGCTTTCACAATTGTATGCCTATACCGGTTTCCCGCGTTCCCTCAATGCCTTGGGCACCTTGCAGAAGGTTCTGTCCGCCCGCCAGGCTGCAGGAATCAAGGACAATCCCGGCCAAGATGCCGATCCGCTTCCTGCCGATTATGATGCCCTGAAACAGGGTACAGCCGTACAGACCCAGCTGACAGGAAAGCCGTTCGACTATGGTTTTGTCCCTGCAACAGACTACTACCTCAAGGCCCACCTCTTCGGCGACATCTTCGCCCGCAACAACCTGAGCTTCGCAGACCGCGAGATTGTAACTGTGAGCGCCATCTCTGCCCTGCCGGGCTGCGAGCCGCAGCTCATCGCCCATGTCGCCGGCGCCCGCAATATGGGAGTGTCGGATGCCGAACTCCGCGCTTTGCCTGCACTGCTGGAAGAGAAGGTTGGCCTGGCCGAGGCCGAAAGGCTCCGCGGTGCTTTAGCGGCAGTCCTGGGAGACGCCCACGCCCCTGTCCAAACCGTTGACTTCTCCGTCTGGCCCAAAGGACAGCCCAACACCGCTTATGCACAGTACTTTACCGGCAACAGCTACCTGGCACCGCTTGACGGCGGCATAGCCAACGTCACCTTTGAGCCCGGCTGCCGCAACAACTGGCACATCCACCACAAGCAGGTACAAGTACTGATTTGCGTGGCCGGCCGAGGCTGGTACCAGGAATGGGGCAAACCGGCAGTGCAGCTTGTCCCGGGCACCATCATTGAGATTCCGGAAGGCGTCAAGCACTGGCACGGCGCCGCCACCGACAGCTGGATGCAGCACCTGACCTATCACAAAGACGTCCAGCCCGGCGCCTCCAACGAGTGGCTCGAACCAGTCACCGACGAGCAGTATCTACAGTGACAGCGTTACACGGATGTCGCCCTCCCCTCTGCTTTCAGGAAGGATTTGAGCGCATCCATTGACCCGTATTCCATTTTGCCAATACGGGTGTTGCTGCCATAAAACAGCACAAGCAGGAATTTATCGAAGTATAATTAAATATTTTCGTCGACATAACTCCTTATCTAATGGGACATGTCGCATGTCGGTCGCAAAATCGTCGCAGGTCTGCAAAAAACACCTGACCTGCGACGCTATAT
>CAMODD010000115.1:0-2975 GCA_946611215.1 uncultured Bacteroidales bacterium
CCACGCAATATTAATTTCTGCACTGCAAAAATACGGAAAATAAAACAAACTATGTATATTTGGGCTGTATTCGCAGACTCCGCATCAGTTCTATTATTACCGAGAAAATGGCCGTTTTTGCTATATTCTTAATAGTGAGCAATTTACGCATTTTCCTCCTTTCTTTTTCTCCTGGAGGACTTTTCATAATTCGCTAATTTTTAACATATTAGCAAAAACGGCAAATTCTGTTTGTTGTCCGGAGCATCTATTGACAATCACGCACATTTTCACCCGCACCCAACCCTCATTTCGCTAATTCTTTGTAAATTTGCTTATTGTGCGTAAACAGCTCACATACCTCCTTATTACTGTTGCCATCCTGCTTTCCGGGACGGCATCGGCCCAGGAGCGCGTTACCGGAGATGACGTTGTGGCTTATGCCCGAACCTTCCTGGGCACGCCGTACAAGCTGGGGGCAAGCGGTCCCAGGCAGTTCGACTGTTCAAGCTATACCCGTTACGTCTACAAGCACTTCGGCTATGAGCTCACAGCCTACAGCGCCGTGCAGCTGCGGGAAGGCCGCCCTGTCAAAAGCTACAGGGACCTCCAGAAAGGAGATCTGGTTTTCTTTGGCAAACGAGCCGGCGTCCGCGCCATCGGCCATGTGGGCATTGTGGTATCCGTAGACCGCGAAAAAGGCAGCTTCACCTTCATTCACGCCTCTGTCTCCCAGGGCGTCGTGGAGCAGACCTCCTCACACCCCTATTTCATGATACGCTACATCGGCGCACGTCGCATTCTTCCAGACTAATCTCCAATACCCAATGAAAAAACTATTCACTCTCTTGACCTCGCTTATCGTCCTTACCTCGGCCTACGCCCAGGAAGAAAAGCTCACCAGCTACGTCAATCCCTTTGTGGGCACGGCCGGGTTCGGAAACGTTTACCCCGGAGCACAGCTTCCCTACGGCGGCATCCAGATCAGCCCCGACACCGACGACTATGACTACGACGTCGCAGCCGGCTACAAATACACCAAGCCCAATCTCCTGGGCTTCAGCCTCACCCACCTCAGCGGAACAGGCATCCCGGACCTCGGAGACTTCCTCTTTGTCCCCGGGGACAAGGCCGAGGCACCCCTGGACCACGACCAAGAAAGTGCCCGTCCAGGCTACTACAGCGCTCATTTCAACGGCATCAAGGCAGAGATGACCGCAGCCCTCAGGAGCGGTATCCTCCGTTTCACCTTCCCCGAAGGAGAACAATCCACCCTGACAGTAGACCTTCATCACACCCTTCGCTGGAAGTGCATCTGGGCCTCTGTCCGGCAAATCGACCCCTACACCATCGCAGGCAGCAAGATTGTCAATGGCTGGAACCCCGACCGACACATCTACTTCGCCGCCCGCTTCTCCCAGCCCATCGAAAAGCTTACCATCTTCAAGGACGGAGAGCCCGTCATCTACAACACCGACCGCTTCCGCAGCAGCCTCGAAGCCTGGGGAGACAACCTCAAAGCCACCCTGCAGTTCGCCGGCAACCTCGTAGAAGTAAAGGTAGCCGTCTCCGGGACCGGCACCGACGGCGCCCTCCGCAACCTCTCGGAGCTGGACGGCAAATCCTTCGAAGTCACAGCACAGGAGGCCGATGCCCTTTGGGAACAGGAGCTGGGCCGATACACCCTGGCCCCCGCCTGCACCCGCCAGCAGAAAGAGACCTTCTACACCAGCGTGTACCGCACCGCCATGCATCCCTTCCTCTTCCAGGACATAGACGGACGCTTCCGCGCGCACGACGGCACCATCGCCAAGGCCGATGGCTTCACCAATTACACCACCTTCTCCCTCTGGGACACCTACCGGGCCTTCCATCCCCTCCTGAACCTCACCAACCAGTCCCTGCAGGCCAACCTTGCCAACTCCATGCTGGAGCACTACGACAAAAGCACCGAGCACATGCTCCCCATCTGGTCCTTCTACGGCGGAGAAACCTGGTGCATGATTGGCTACCACGCCGTCTCCGTCCTCGCCGACATGATGGTCAAGGGCGTCAAGGGCTTTGACTACGAGCGCGCCTTCGAGGCCATGAAGACCACCGCCACCAACCCCCACTACGACTGCCTCCCCGAATACACAGCCCTCGGCTACGTTCCCTTTGACAAAGAGAAGGAATCCGTCTCCAAGACGCTGGAGTACGCCTACGACGACTGGTGTATCGCCCAGGCCGCAAAACTGCTTGGCCATGAAGAAGATTACGAGTTCTTCCTAAAACGAAGCTTCAACTACCGCAACCTCATCGACCCCGAAACCAAATACATGCGCGGCCGCGACTCCGAGGGCAACTGGCGCACCCCCTTCGCCCCCATCGCCTACGAAGGCCCCGGCAGCGTGAACGGCTGGGGAGACATCACCGAAGGCTTCACTCTCCAGTACACCTGGACAGTGCCCCACGCCTTCGAAGACTACATGGCCATTGCCGGTAAAAAGTTCCTGAGAGACCGCCTGGACGGCATCTTCAAATTGGAAATGAGCGACGACATCCCCGGCGCCCACGACATCTGGGGCCGCATCGGCGGCTACTGGCACGGCAACGAACCCTGCCACCACGTACTGTATCTGTACAACAAACTGGGAAAACCAGAAGAATGCCAGAAATGGGTGCGCTATGTAGCCGACCACTTCTACGGCAACACCCCCGACGCCCTCAGCGGCAACGACGACTGCGGCCAGATGAGCGCCTGGTACATCTTCAACTGCCTGGGTTTCTATCCCCTGTGCCCCGGCTCCAACGAATACGAACTGGGCTCCCCCTGCCTCCCCGGCGTAAGCGTCCGCCTCTCCGGCGGCAGCATCCTCAACGTTGAAACGAAAGGATGGTCCCCCGAGCACGTCCGCGTAAAGGCAGTCTACCTCAACGGGAAAAAGCTCAAGGGAACCACCCTCCGCTACGAAGACATCAAGGACGGGGGCACGCTGCTGTTCGTGATGAAATAA
>CAMODD010000116.1:0-2918 GCA_946611215.1 uncultured Bacteroidales bacterium
GACCTGCGACGTTTCCTGCCGGAGGGTAGAACATGTCGGGAAAATTTTGTATCTTCGTCGAACGAAAAAAAATTTATGAAAAAACTATTTATTCTGCTTACTTTGGCCCTTGGGGCTGTTCCTGCATTTGCCCAGGACCTTATCACCAAAAAAGACGGCACTGACATCCAGGCCAAAGTCCTGGAAGTTACTGTCCGGGACGTCCGTTACAAGGCATGGGACAACCTGGAAGGTCCTGAGTTTGTTCTTCCATCCTATGACATTCTCATCATTCGCTTTGAAAACGGAACCAACCATGTGTTCAATGTCGTTTCCCCGGGCTATGGACAGAACAGCGGTTTCTATACCTCGGACCTCTCCATGCTGGGAGAGTCTGGCCTTCGTTACAAGAACTTGAAAAATTACTATAACAGAGCGGATTACGCATTCTTGCAGCATCCCCGTTATGGCCTTGGCATGCCCTGGCTCAACCTCATTTTCCCGGGCCTCAGCCAGTATTGCATGGACGAGCCTGGCCTGGGTACCCGCTATCTGCTCATTTCGCTGGGGTGTACGCTCGCTTCCGGCCTGGCTGCGTCCACTTACGTCACTTACAGAGACGGTAATTATGTGCGCATAAGCATGCCTCCGGCAGCTCAGGTTGTCGCTGTCCTGGCATCGGCCGGCCTCATTGCCAATGGGGTCTGCTCCATTGTGAACGCATACCGCGTGGCCAAGGTCAAGAGCCTCTACACCGAAGACCTTTCCCAGTATCGCCGTGCCTATTCCATGTCACTTTCGCCGTCCATGAACTATGCGTTTACGCCCTCCGGCGTGCGTCTGGCTCCGGGTGTTGGCATTAAGGTTACGTTCTAAGGCGGGGGGGGCATCGGCCTTGCCCGTCAGCATCTCTGGATGTGCATTTTCCTGTATTTTTGCGCATTGCGGCGTGCTCCAGCACGTGGCGATGCGCAATTTTGTGGGATTTTGCGCATCGCGGGGTGCTGTGAGATAGGCGCATGAAATTATTTGTTATCTTTGCATTGCCTGTTTAACCGCAAAACTATTAACCGATGAAACCTATTGTCCGTTTTTTTCTGGCTGGAGCAATGGCCTTCCTGTGCTGTACTCCGCTCGTTGCCTCTCACAAGAATTTCAAGGTGTCCGTCTATGTACGCGCGTATGAAGTGGAGAAAATGGTCGATGCCAAGTGGCTGGAATCTAGCTGGAAAACCATATCGGACCAGTTGGATGTAGATAAAATCTACCTGGAAACGCACCGCGATATGAAACTGGTCCCCAGCGCTACGCTGGAAAAGGCCAAAGCTTTTTTCCTAAAAAAGGGCATTGAGGTGGCCGGCGGCATCACCTATACCATCAACGAGTCCAATAATTTTGAAACTTTTGCCTATTCAGACCCCGAAGACCGCGCATGGGTTCAAAAAGTGGCAGAACATACGGCCAGGCATTTTGACGAGTTCATTCTGGACGACTTCTTCTTTACCAGCAGCAAGACAGACGTTGAGATTGCCGCCAAGGGAAACCGCACCTGGACCGAGTACCGCCTAGCGCTTATGAACGAAGCCGGCGCCAATCTGGTGGTGGGCCCTGCCAAGGCCGTCAATCCCAAAGTAAAGGTCATTATTAAGTATCCCAACTGGTACGACCATTTCCAGGGCCTGGGCTTTGACCTGGAGCATGGCCCCAAAATCTTTGACGGCGTATGGACCGGGACCGAAACCCGCGACCCTGCCGGCGCTCAGCATCTTCAGAACTACCTCAGCTACAACGTGATGCGCTACTATGAGAATATCTCTGACGGCCGTAATGGCGGTGGCTGGGTAGACTCCGGCGGTATTTTCATGAGTATGGAGCGCTATGCCGAGCAACTCTTCCTCACGGCCATTGCCAAGGGCCGCGACGTCATGCTCTTTGACTACAGCCAGCTTTTGAACGTGCGGCTGAACCCTCGCTTCCGTGCCCCCTGGCAGGATGGCACCACCAGCTGGAATTACGACGAAATGACGAAAGGAAAAGCGACCACCATGGCTCGCATCGCCGATGTTGTCCTGAATAAGGCCGATGCCCTCGTAGGTAAACTGGGCACTCCCGTAGGCATTCCTTCCTACAAAGTGTTCCACGCTACCGGCGAAGAGTTCCTCCAGAACTATCTGGGTATGGCGGGCCTTCCCATGGAAATGGATTCCAAGTTCCCGGAGGACCACAAAGTGATGCTCATGACGCGCCAGGCAGCCGCCGATCCCGATCTTGTCACCAAGATAGAGAAGGTGCTGCAGGAAGGCGGAGACGTCTTCATTACCACCGGTCTCCTGCAGGCCATCCCGGAGAAGATAGCCGATATCTGCGAGCTCCGCGCCTCCGACTACAAGGCCCTTGTCAATGATTTTGGCCGATACGGAAAGGCCGATACGGATATCCTTATCCCTCAGGTACAGTACTTTACCAATGACAGCTGGGAAGTGATCAGCGCAGGCCGCCCGCTTGCCGGCGGAGAATCCGGCTGGCCCATCCTGCACCGCGGTCTGTACTCCAAAGGCAATCTTTACGTCCTTACCATTCCCGACGACTTTGCAAGCCTCTATGCCTATCCGGAAGGTGCGCTCAACGAGATTCGCCGCCTCATGAGTAAAGAACTGGACCTTCACCTGGAGGGACCTTCCCGAGTGGGCCTCTTCCTCTATGACAACAAGACCGTAATTGTGGAGAATTTCAATGATACGCCCGTAGAGGTCAAACTTGCCGGCGCCACGCTCAAAGCTTTAACGGATCTGGAAAACGGTGAAGTGATTGAGGCCCAGACAGCAGCCCCCGCTGCCGGCGGCTTCTTCTTCGGCCCTCGCGTGGCCCCGGAGCCCAAGGCCTCGTTTACGCTCCCGCCCCACTCCTACCGGGCATTCCGGTATTAGAGTACTTTCTTT
>CAMODD010000117.1:0-2749 GCA_946611215.1 uncultured Bacteroidales bacterium
CCGCTCTGCACCAGGAATTCGCAGTATTCGTGGAGGGTGGAGAAGTAGAACTCCCGAAGGTCCTTTCTGTCGGCAAGGAGCGTCTTTATCTCCGTGGCGGTGCTGTCCATGCGGGCGTATTCCCCCTGCACGAACCTCACCGGCATTTCAAGCGAAAGCCCAAGGCACTTGAGGCGGAAATTCCCCTGGGCCTGGCCCTCCCGGTAAAGGGAATCGGCAAGCGTAAGGTTGGCTGGATTGAACTCCTGCATCCGGCCCCAGGCATAGCGGGTAAAAGTGTCTTTGTCCACCCTCAGGCGGTTCACAATCTGCCCGGGGGCGGCAAGGCACAGTGATAGTGCCAGGGCCGATATTATAAGCCTTCGCTTGAGCACTGTTACTTCCCGCCCTTAGCCTGGACTATGGCAAGCTGGTTGACTACGCAGGAAAGCAGTTTTTCCATGATGATGGGCTTCATGATGAAGTCGTTGGCTCCCACGTTGAAACCCTTTATCACATCCTCGTTGGAGTTGAGGGCGCTCAGGATCACAATCTGGATATCCGCCGTGGCGGGATTCTCACGGAGCCTTCTGATGACCTCAAAACCATCAATCCCAGGCATCATGAGATCCAGCAGGATGAGGTCTGGTTTCTGGGCTGCAACGGCGTCCAGGGCCAGCTGGCCGTTAGCCGCCGTGCGCAGTTTGAAATTGAAGCGGGAGAGCATCTTCTGGACCAGCAGGAGGTTCAGGGGGATGTCGTCTACGGCAAGCACGTTGAACCTTGAGTAGTCGTGCTCCTGTGCATAAAGTGGTGTCATATTTTATTGGAATGTTTTCTTTTGGATATAAGATGCCCGGCCTGGAGCTTGCGGTAGCGCCAAAGCACAAATGCAAGTATGCCTCCAAGAAGGACTATTACAAGCGTGAGGGTGATGGAAACGATTACGCGGCTTCGTTTCTGCTGTCTTGCCAGCTCCATGGAAAGTTCGTAGTTGCCGTGGGCGGCCGAAACTTCGTCCATGCGCATGGCGTTCATGCGCGAAATGGCGCTGTAGAGGTTGGAGATGACCCCGTTGCCGGCCAATGCGGCTATGTCCCAGCGTTTCTGCCTCAGGGCAAGTTCACGCAGGAAAACCATTTGCTGGACATACTGCAGGTGCTGCGAATTGGCGCTGAAGACCTCCGGGGTGATGGTGTTGTCCATTATGCCTTCCACGCATTTAAAGTACTCAGGAGTGGTTTTCATGGCAGTAAGGAAGGCGGGATCGGACATGCAAATATCCCGATAATGTGCATAAAGATTCATCTTCCCGTCCAGCGCGGCCAGCTGTGAATTATAGTAGAAGAACCTGAGACTGTCCTGGTGGATACGGGCGCTTTCCCCGGCCTTGCGGATAAAGAGCCGGGCCGAATCAGAGCCCACGGGGTAGGTCTCTGAAAGGTCGCAGCAGGCCCTTGTGATGCTTTGGCGCCTTATTGTTGGGTCGTGACTTTCATCGTGGATACGGATTGCCTCCAGGAAGTACTTGCGGGCGTTTTTGGTGTCGTTCTGGTTGTGGTAGAGGGTGGCGATGAACCGTTCTCCAAGCCACCGGCCGTATTCGTCTTTCCTTTCCTGCGCCACCCTTAGCATCTCCTGCAGGACGGTCTGGGCATGGCCCTCCTGACGGGTGTTAATGTAGTAGGTCTGGGTGAGCTCATAGGCGTAGAAAAAGTACTGGGGGTAGCCGGTTTCAGTGGAAACTCTCATGAGCTCCTGCCTTGCGGCCTCCACCTTCTGGTTTCCCTCCAGGAGGTTTGACTCTTTGCGTGCAAGACGGGTGGCGCGCTTGAGAATGCCCACGTAATGTATCGTGCGGGCTTTTTCGTCTCCGCATTCAACAGCGCGCTTCAGGAGGGCGTCGTTTGCTACCTCAAAGGCGTTGTTTGAGGTGTCGTCAACCAGGCTTTCGGCCATTAGGAAATAGTCATAGCACTGAGGGTCTATGGAATATGGATTGCTTCCTTGCGCAAAGCACGGAATGGCGGCGGCTATGCCAAGGATAATGGCGGCTATGAGTTTATGGTACTTCATTTTTTCTCAGGTTCTACGGGAATCTGGAAAACAAAACGGCTGCCCTTACCGGCGTAGGAAGTGTCCAGGAAGACGTCGGCGCCCATGCGGCTGGCGATGTCGCGGCAAATGGAAAGCCCCAGGCCTGTTCCTTGAACAAATTCGTTGAGCTTGGTGAAGCGCTCGAAGATTCGTTCGGCCTCTTCCGGGGGAATTCCGGAACCGGTATCCGTGACGGCGTATGTGACGTATCCGGGACGTTCCGTGAGGGAACTTGAGAGCACTATTGAGCCCTCCGAGGTGTGCTTGCAGGCGTTTGTGAGGAGGTTTATCAGGATCTGCTGAACGCGGCGGGGGTCCGTTGTGAAGGTGAAGGGCTCAGGGTCCTTTGGCTCATAGGTCATGGTAACCCCGGGCTGCAGACGGTGCTCTGCGCTGGAAATTGCGGCCTGGGCCATGAAGTCCTTCTCTCCGGATTCATAGGATATACGGTAGTTGCCACTGTCCATGGCGCTGGCGTTGAGGATGTCGTCCAGAAGCATGGTAAGCATCTGGGTGTTGTTGATGATATGCTTTGAGAACTCGTCCTTTTCGGCGGGATCAAGCGTGCCGTCAGGGAGTGACAGCAGCTGGGAGAAGCCCACAATGGCGTTTAGCGGCGTGCGGACCTCGTGGCTCATGTTCTGGACAAAGCGGGTTTTGGCGGCATCGGCCA
>CAMODD010000118.1:0-2598 GCA_946611215.1 uncultured Bacteroidales bacterium
TTTCCAGGAAGGTGCGCACGGGCATCGGGGCGGTGTACCACCATACAGGGACGGCGACGATGACGGTTTTGTACTGCTCAAAGTTCTCCGGGAGGCCTTTGATGGCAGGGAAAACATGATTGTCGACCTCATTTTTCGCATCCACGGTGCAAGGATCAAATGTCTTTTCATGATAATCTACAGATTAATGGTTTTCAGCCAATTGGCAATATAGTCGGCAATCACGTCATTGTTCTTCTCCTGGAACAGGAAGTGGCTGTTGCCGGTAATTCCCTCGTCGGGGAGATAAACCACCTTTGCGTTGCCACCGTCGGCATTGTAATGCTCGGCGAAGTCGCGGCACTGGGCCAGGACCGACTGCCAGAAGCCGGTGGACTGGATGTCTTCGGGACCGTTCAGGATGTAATCGCCGAAGAGGAAGAGCATGGGCACCTTGGCATCCAGGAACTTCTGATACTCGGGAGATCCCGGGAAAGGACCGAAGCCTGGCTCTACGGCGATGATGGCAGCGATATTCTCCGCATCGGTCGCCCAGCCTACGCGGCCGCCCTGGGAATGGGTGAGGTAAATGCTCTTCTTTCCGGTGAGGACCTTGACATCGGCGAGAACAGCACTGAGGGCCTTGCCGAAGAGGGCTTCGTCGTAGTTTCCGGTGTTCGGCGTCATTTGGCAGAAGAACTGCGCCTGGGCATCGGCCCCTTCCGGGAACTGGGAACCTTCGTAGCGCTCCGGGGCCACGCGGCCGATACGGAAGTGCGTGTACCAGGCCTGCTCGCCCACCTTGAACTTGTCGCCGTCCACGTCACCCGGGTCATTGACTATGAACTCGGTCGCTCCGGCGGCACCCCTGCGGGGCTGGTCCACCAGGAAGACGCCGTAGCCCTTGCGAAGGAAGAGGTCGCTCCAGCCTTCGCGTCCGTCCGGCGTGGCCTGCCAGCCAGTGCGGGTCTGGCCGTAGCCGTGCAGGAAGACGATGGGGTTTCCGTTGCCATCCGCAGGAATCTGGTAGAAGGTGTTGGCGTGGTCCACGTGGGTGGTAGTTCCGGCGCGTGTGGCATCCATCCAGTTCTGGGTGGGGTCATAGTCTCCGGGAATGGGAGCCGTGACGGTTCCGCCGGAAGAGAAAACGCCTTGTTTTTCAATGACGATTCCTTTGGGAGAATGGTTGCAGCAAGCGGCAAGGAGCAGCACGGTTAGCAGAGGCAGGATTCTCTTCATTATTGTCTATTGGATTGGATGATATCGTTCAGAGAAACGTTGGGATGGCGGTAGCGGGCCTCCGGATTCCTTTCTCCGGGGAAGCCTTCACGGGCGGATTTGAGGGTAAGGGCCTTCTGGGGGCAGTTTTGCACGCAGGCCAGGCAATACTCACAGTTGCCGCTGAACTCAAGGCCGTCCGAACCCAAGCGGAAATTCTTGTGCGGGCATACCTTTTCGCAGGTCATGCAACTGACGCAGCGGTCCGGCTTCAACTCCAGCAGGCGCTCTGCCGTCATGGAGAAGTGCTGGTCCTGCATCCCCTTGAGCATCTCCTTGTTGAAGAAGCCCATCTCGGCGGGTGCGATGAAGTCCTTGTGCGCGCCCACCTCTTCGAGGATGGTGGCCAGAGCCTCGTCCGTGTGCTTGTCGATAGCGATCTGCTGGTTCATATCGAAGACGGGCAGATAGTTGTCCACCATCAGGATAGGACGGATGTAGTTGTTCTTGACGCCATGTTCCTGGCAGAATTCGTCCCAGTACTCGGCCACATTGACGCAGGCGTTGCCGTAGGTAATGACCGAGAAGATATAGGGAGCCTTGAACGTCCCCTTGGACACGAATTCCCGCACGATCTTGGGAATGGCGCCGGCATAATCCGGACAGACAAATGCGATTTCGTCCGCCTCGTAGACAAGGTCAGTCTTCTTGAGCTCCTGAGGAATGCTCAAAGGTGTATCCGAGAACTGGCGGGCGACAAACAGGGAGTTGCCGGTCGCGGTAAAGTAGAAAACGAGCCTTCTCTTTCCGCGCTGGCGATCCTTGATAATGGCTGAATGAGTAAGCGGGGCAATTCCGGCCATCGCCGCTGCGGCCAAGGAGATTCCCATCCATTTGAGTGCGTTTCTTCTGTCCATACGATAAGTTGTTGATGTTTATATGGCAAAGATACAATGTGATCCGTGTCTGATTGTTTCCAAAAAGGCGGAAAGAAAGGACAAAAACGCAGAAACCTTTGATTGCGAAGCAACACATACATATAAATTCATACGAATCTAAATGAAACTAAAATAAGGGACGGATACAAAAATGGGAGGTTTTTAGCCCGTTATCCGAGAAGGTCTTGGAGAGTTACGAAGCTGCTGACGGTGTCTGTCCAGGCGTTTTCCTTGACCGGTTTGACGGTGATGAGGGTTACGAGAATGTTCTTGTCCGTGCCGGTTTCCTGCTGGAATGTGCTGACGCGATTGTCTATCTTCTCGGCTTTTGAAGCCCTCCGGGAACGTTTTGGGGCCACTTTTCGTGCCCGCACGCCACTTGGTGAGCTCGCCGGGAACATTTTGGGAAAGGTGTACGGCATTTTTGGGGAAGGTCGATTTTTATGCGGGAGACCTTCCCCGC
>CAMODD010000119.1:0-2574 GCA_946611215.1 uncultured Bacteroidales bacterium
CGAGTCAGCGCCGGATTCCTCCGGCGCTGTCTCGTATGGGGCTATGAGCGGAGACGGAGTGGCAGGCAGTATAGCGGGCGGGCGCGCAGTGCCCGGTCCGATATGCTGACTGACACTTGGTCGGAGCGGTTAGATGTTGCCGAGGTAAATGGTTTTGATGCCGAAGGAGAGGGCGATTTCGCGGGCCGTAAGGAGGGCTTCCTTGGGCGTGGGGGCGGCGGAAGTGAACCTGTACCGGGGGAAGAAACGGCTGAAGTGGAGGGGCACATTCTGCAGACCGTTATCGGCCATCCAGGTGCACAGGGCACGGATTTGTTCTTCCGATTCGTTGAGGCTGGTGACAAGGAGGTTGGTGATTTCCACGTGGACGCCGGCGCCTACCATGGCCAGGATGTTTTCCAGTACGGGGGTCAGCGTGGCGCCGCAGTATTTGCGGTAGAAGCCATCGTCCATAGCCTTGATGTCGATGTTGGCGGCATCAAGATATGGCAGCAACTCCCTCAGCGGTTCTTTCTCTACATAGCCGGCCGAAACAAGTATATTCTTGATGCCTTTCTCGTGGGCCAAGACGGCGATGCCATGCATATACTCCCACCAGGTGAAGGGCTCGGTGTAGGTATAGGCGATGGACGGGAGGCCGCGCTGTAGGCACAGGTCCACCATTTCTTCCGAAGAGACTTGGTAGCGGTCGCTCTGTTCCGGGGCCACCTGGGAGATGTCGCTGTTCTGGCACCATCGGCAGGAAAGATTGCAGCCTGTACAGCTGAGAGAGAGGCACTTGGTACCGGGCATGAACTGGTTCAGCGGCTTCTTTTCCACCGGGTCGATGGCCAGGGCGCAGGGCATGCCGTAAGAGAGGGCGTAGAGCTTGCCATCCCGGCATTCACGGCTGCGGCACAGTCCCCTGCTCCCTTCCTTGATGCGGCAATGATGGGGGCAGAGAAGGCACTGGACACCGTCATCAGTGGCTTTATAGAACCGCGCTTCCGTCATAGCTCGGATTCCTTAACTACCTCTGTCTGATAGGTATACAGGTCGGCATCCTTCCAGCCGTCCCAGCCGATGCCAGCCTTGTCTCGGGCGCAGTGGCCCAGGAACTGCTCGGTGTTCCAACCGGTTTCTTCGGCCACCTGCGGGAGGAAGGTACCGTGGTTGCGGCCTTTGATGATATAGATGCCGTCGCGGCCCAACTTGAACTCGTCGATGCTCTCTATCTTCTTCAGGGGCGAAAGGACAGAGACTTCAATGTCAATCAGGTGTACTTCATTCCGGGAAAGAGACGGGAAGCGGGGGTCGTGGAAAGCCGCGCTTTGGGCCATATCGCGGATTGTTTCAGCGAGGGTGTCCTCGGAGGTGAACCGGCCGATGCAGCCGCGCAGATGACCGTTCAGGTGGAGCGTCACGAAGACGCCGTAGCCGCTCTCCTTGAGGACACCTACGGGGCGGGCGTCACCGTCGAAAGGCAGGCGAAGCGCCGAACAGATGGCCTGCCGGGCCGTGGCAATCATTGCGGCTTTCTCTTCGGGAGAGAAACTGAAGAGATGGTCCTCAGGCTCATCGACAGCCCTTTCCTTGCGGGTGAAGACGATGGAATTGTAGCCCACTACCCTATCCTTGTCTCCGTATACTGAGTCTCCTGAGTTGCGGTACATCACGTGTTCGGCCGAGAAATAGCCGGGGCCCTGGGCGTCCAGGATGGACAGTAGCACGGCAATGGCGTTGGCGCCGCAGGCGGCAGTGTCCTCGCCACGGAAGTCCATCTTGTCCACCTTATGGAGCGCCTGCAGGAACTCTTCTAAACCGCCCGTCGTGATGGCTTCGGCCATGTAAAGGTCAGACTTCTTAGCGTCCTCGTAGGAGGGATAGTGGGAGAAGTCAGAACTGATGACAAAGAGGTTTTCCTCGTTGAAGAATGGCGACAGGACTTCGGCTATCTTTTCCAGGACTTCCAGATGCTGCGAACCGATGACGATGGGGACAATGGGCGGAACCTCTTTGCAGAGGGCCTGCAAGAAGGGCAGCTGGACCTCCAGGCAGTGTTCGCGGTCGTGGGCATCGGCCCGGAAAATGAAGGCTCCGTCGCCTTTGCTGATGAGCTCTTTCCCTACCGCCGCGTCGATGGGAACCTGGCCGAGAGGCGTTTCGGCGTAAGCGTACTGCGTCTGCACGCTGGCCGCGTTGAAGCCAACTCGATGGCTGGGGCCCAGGAGGAAGATGCGCTTGTAGGTGTGACCTCTCGGAATCTTGTTAAAGGCCGATGCCGCTACATCCCCACTGAAGACGTACCCTGCGTGCGGCACGATAACTGCCTGCGGTGCGGGACCATCGGCAACAGGATGCAGCCATGGGCCGATCATAGCGTTAATTTCCTTGGCGGAAGCCGGGTAGAACGTGCCGGCAACGGCGGGTTTTCTTACTTGCTGGGGGTCTGGATAGCGGGACATAGGCGCAGGGTTTATGAGGGCCGTGAAAGCGGCGAAAAGGATGGCTATATGAAGACGGATGAGCATCTTTCCTCAAAGATAACTTTTTTCTGTGAGAATGTGAGCCGGGCGGGCGGATTCTTCCGCCCGT
>CAMODD010000120.1:0-2566 GCA_946611215.1 uncultured Bacteroidales bacterium
TTTAACTTAACACTATGACTATAACCATGATTATCGAGCTGCTCATTGTACTGGCAGCATTGTACGTAGGCTCACGCTACGGCTCACTGGCGCTGGGCGCCATCAGCGGCATCGGCCTGGCCATCCTTGTATTCGGTTTCGGGCTCCAGCCCGGGACGCCTCCGACAGACGTCATCTACATCATCATTGCAGCGGTGACGTGCGCCGGTACGCTGCAGGCCTCCGGCGGTATGGACTGGATGATCCAGATTGCCGAAAAGATGCTCCGAAAGCACCCCGAGCACATCACCTTCCTGGGCCCCATGGTCACCTTCTTCCTCACCGTCCTCGTGGGAACCGGCCATGTCGTCTACACCATCATGCCCATCATCTGCGACATCGCACTCAAGAAAAACATCCGCCCGGAGCGTCCCTGCGGCGTGGCTTCCGTTGCCTCCCAGGTGGGCATCACCTGCTCCCCCATCGCTGCCGCCGTCGTGGCTTTCGTCACCATTTCCAATGCCAACGGCTATATGGTCAGTATCCCGCAGGTGCTCATGGTCACCATCCCCGCCTGCCTCGTGGGCCTTATCTGCGCCGCCCTGGCCTCCTACAAAAGAGGCAAGGACCTGGACAAAGACCCCGAATTCCTCAGGAGAAAGGCCGACCCCGAACTCTACAACTACATGTACGGAAACTCCGCCACCACCCTGGACAAGACCATCTCCAAAGAAGCCAAGGCATCCGTATTTGTCTTTCTGGGCGCCCTCCTTGTAATTGTGGGCTTCGCCTTCTGCCAGATGATTCACGTAGAAGGCGGTGAAACCCTGGCAAAGGCCATCAACCTTCCCAAGATGAACATCTGCATCCAGATTATCATGCTGGCCGCCGCCGCTGCCAACATCATGTTCTGCAAGGCACAGCCCAAGAAAGCCGTTGCCGGAGCCGTATGGCAGAGCGGCATGGTAGCCGTCGTCGCCATCTACGGCATTGCCTGGCTGGCCGACACCTACTTCGGAAACTACATGGACCAGATGAAGGAAATGCTCACCGGCCTCGTCACAAACTACCCCTGGAGCATTGCCTTCGTGTTCTTCCTGGTGAGCGTACTCATCAACTCCCAGGGCGCCGTGGTAGTAGCCATGCTGCCCCTCGCCTATGAACTGGGCATCGCCGGCCCCGTCCTCCTGGGCGTCCTTCCCAGCGTTTACGGCTATTTCTTCATCCCCAACTACCCCTCCGACATTGCCACGGTCAACTTCGACCGCAGCGGCACCACCGTCATCGGCAAGTACCTCCTCAACCACAGCTTCATGATGCCGGGACTCATCTGCGTCATCGTCTCCACCATCGTGGGTTACCTTATGACCAATGTCTTTTTCGCCGGATACTTCGCCGGCTTCATCCAATAACAGCACGGATTATGAACCTGAACGAACCCTTTGTCATCACCGTCAGCCGCGAGATAGGCTCCGGCGGACACACCGTAGGCAGCATCCTGGCCCAGAAACTCGGCACCTTCTATTTTGACAAGCACCTCATCGAGTCCCTCACGAAGAAATTCAACCTCACCGTGAGCGCCATCGAAAAGCTCAAGGGAGAAAAGAAAAACTGGCTGGTGGAGATGCTCCATTCCCTGGCGCCGGTTCCCTCGGCCGAGACGCTGGACGTGAATGCCAGGTACTCCCAGGAATTCCGCATCAACGTCACCCCCGACGACATCTACCAGGCCGAGACCGAAATCCTCAAGGAACTGGCCGATGAAGGCTCCTGCGTCATCGCCGGCCGCTCCGGTTTCCACATCCTGAAGGACCACCCCAATCACCTGCACGTATTCATCACGGCGTCGGACAGTTACCGCATCCGGCGCGTCATGGAGAAGCAGTGCCTCTCGGAAGCATCGGCCAAAGCCCTCATCGCGAGCATAGACGAAGCCCGCGAGAATTACATAAAGCGTCACACCGGCACCAGCCGATATGACGCCCGAAACTATGATTTGGTGTTAAAGGCCGATGGTCACTCCGAGGAAGAGCTCGCCAGCCTCATCCTCGCGTACATCGGCTAGATCAAAACAGCGTTTCCTTCAGAATCTCCGACACCGTAGGGTGCGGCAGCACCACCGTTTTCAAGGCCTCCACCGTGAGGCCTTTTTCGATGGCCACGCAGGCAGCAGCGATAATCTCAGAGGAAGGGTTCCCCAGCATGTGGACACCCACCACGGCGCCATCGGCCTCCAGAATCTTGCACAGGCCTTCGCCGCGCTCGTTCTCGGCCACGAAGCGGCCGCTGAACGCCATGGGAAGCTTGTGCACCGTGACGGCGATCCCCTTTGCCGATGCTTCTGCCTCGGTAAGGCCCACGCCGGCAACCTCGGGGTTGGTATAGACAACACCGGGGATGGCCTTGTAGCTCATGGAATCGGCTTTCCCCAAAATGGTGTTGACGGCCACCTCGCCCTCGCGGGAAGCGGTATGCGCCAGCATGGAGAAGCCCGTGACATCGCCGGCGGCATAGATGCCCGGCACGCTGGTCCGCATCTGCGCATCCACCTTGATGCCCACGGGACGGCCGGCAGCGTTCACGGCCA